>DASTFB010000087.1 GCA_035709005.1 Candidatus Methylomirabilota bacterium
CGCCAGGCCCTCGACGCGGGCGCCGCGGGCGTCTACGTCGCGGCATGCCATCCCGAGGACTGCCAGTTCCGGGAGGGCAGCGCCTGGCTCAGCGCCCGCCTGTCGGGCGCGCGCCTGCCGGCCCTCAAGGACGTACCGTCCGGGCGCGTGCGGGTCGGCTACTTTTCCCCGGTCGAGGTCGAACGCTTCCTCCGCGAGCTCGAGGAGTTCCGGCGGGGACTGCCGTGACCGCGATCGTCCCCGACCGCCGCCCGAAAGCCGCGCGCATCGCCGGCTTTCTGGCCCTGCTCACCGCCGTCTCGTGGGCCCTGGGCACGCTGGCGGCCTGGCCGTGGGCGGCGACGCCCGCCGGCGAGGCACGGCTGAGAATCTCGCTGAGATACGTGAGCGGTTTCGAAGAGGCGGCCCGTCCGGACGAGCAGACCGGCGGGCGTCTGCGTCACATGCGTCCGGTCGAGGGCACGTCCGGGAGGACAGCACGCCGCGCCCAGGCCCGGCTCACCGTGTTCATCCACGGGCGGCCCGTCCTCACCCGGACCTACCAGCCGACCGGGCTCAGACGTGACGGCCCCATCTACGGCTACGAGGAGATCGCCGTCACTCCGGGCCGGCACCGCGTGGCCGTGACGCTCACCGACCTCGGTCAGACGGAACGCCGGTGGTCTATCGAGCGCGAGGTGGAGTTCCCGCCTGGCCACGCTCCGCTTCTCGAATACGCGCCCGGGCGTGGCTGGCTCCCGAGAGAGGAGCACCATGACTGACTGCCCCTTCCAGCACCCCGGAACGACGAGCGACCCGCGCGTTGCCATCTACTGCCGCCTGCCCACGGGCCGCGTACGCATGCCGACCCGCGACGAGATCGAGCGGTACTGCCGCAGGGCGCGCTGGGAAGCCTGCCCCACCTACGTCGCCGCCCGGCGCCGAGTCCGTGCTCGTGGCGCCGCGGAATGAGCCGGACGGCCCGGAAAAATGAGCCAGGCTCCTGATTCGCACGGGCCACCGAACGCCCTACCGTACGGGCAGGTGGAACGCCCGTTTGGCGGGAGGTTCGGCGTGGCGATCGAGGCGCGGTACGACGGCATCCTGACGGCGGCGGCTGACGTCTTCGGCCGCCGCGGCTTCCACCAGGCCTCGATCCGCGAGATCGCGCGGGCGGCCGACCTCTCGGTGGCCGGGCTCTACCACTACGTGGGAGGCAAGGAGGAATTACTGTTCCTCGTCCTCGACCGCGCGCTCGATGACCTGCACGCGAGCCTGGATCGGGCGCTGGCCACGGCGCGCACACCCCAGACGAAGCTGCTGGCCCTGATCCGCACGCATCTCGACTTCGGCTTCCACCACCCGCTCGAGCTCAAGCTCATCAACCGCGAGACCGAGCTGCTCGCCGAGGCCCGCCGCGCCGAGATCGGCGCCCGGCGTAACGCCTATGTACAGCGTGGCCTGGCCATTCTCCGCGAGCTCGACCCGCATGGCCGGGCCGGCGACGAGCTGCTGTCGGCGACCAACCTGCTGCTCGGCATGCTCAACGGCATCGCTCGGCGTCCTCACCTCACGGCCGGCGACGAGGTGGGAGCGCTCGCTGCCAGCGTGGGTGCCCTCTTCCTCCACGGCTTCCTGGAACGCTCGGCCGTGGTCGACGGCCCACCGGCGACGACCCGGGGAGGCGGACATGACGGTTGACGCCATCATCGAGCATTGCCGGGCCGTCGTCGCCGAGCCGCTGGGCGCCGTCGCCGAACGCTGGAAGGCGGCTCACCCCGGTGGCCGCGCGGTGGCCGTCTACCCGGTGTGGGCGCCCGCGGAGGTGATCCATGCGGCGGGCATGCTGCCGCTCGCGCTCCTGGGCGGAGGCACCTCGGTCGAGCTGACCCACGCCGACGCGCGCTTTCAGTCCTTCGTGTGCTCGATCGCCAAGTCCAGCCTGGAGCTGGGCTTTCAGGGGCTGGTCCGAGGCGTGGACGGCTTCGTGTTCTCGAACATCTGCGACGTCGCCCGCAACCTCGCCTCGATCTACAAGCGGAACTTCCCCGAGGCCTTCGTGGAGTACCTGCACCTGCCGCAGAACTCCACCTCGCCGGCCGTCGTCGGGTATCTCCAGGGGGAGCTCCGGCGGCTGGCCGACGCCTTCGCGCAGAGCTTCGGTCTCGAGGTCACGGACGCGGCGCTGGCCAAGTCCATCGAGACCTACAACACGCTCCGCGCCCGGCTACGCGCCCTGTACAGGCTGCGCATCGAGGCGCCCGAGAAGCTCTCCACCGTGGAGCTCTACCTCGCGCTGCGCGCGGCCACGCTGGCGCGGCCCGAGGACACGCTGGGCTGGCTGGGCGACCTGGTGGCGGCCCTGCCCGGCCGGCCGACCCGCCGTCAGGACCGGATGCGCGTGGTCCTCGAGGGCGCGTTCTGCGAGCAGCCGCCCCTCGGCTTGCTCGAAGTGCTGGAGGAGGCCGGCTGTTACGTCGTGGAGGACGACTTGCTCCTCGGCTGGCGCTGGTTCACCGCCGACGTCGCCGCCGACGGCGACCCCTTCGAGCGCCTGGCCGCAGCCTACGTGAACCAGGCCGCGCCCTCGTCCACCCGGCACGAGGGGCGGCAGCACCGCTCGGCCGGTCTCATCGACAAGGTCCGCCGCTCGGGGGCGGACGCGGTCGTCTTCGCGCCGGCGAAGTTCTGCGAGCCGGCCCTCTTCGACTACGTGCTCATGAAGCAGGGCCTGGAGCGGGCCGGCATCCCGCATCTCGTCGTGGAGTTCGAGGAGAAGATGTGGACCTTCGAGCGCACCCGCAACGAGATCGAGACGTTCGTGGAGTCCATGCTGTTCGACTGACGACGACGGCTCGGGAGGGTCCGATGGCCGAGGCAGTCACGGAACGGCAGTACCAGGGACGGGTCCACCAGCGTTCCCGCCAGCTGATGTCGGCCTGGATGAGCGAGCTGGCCCGCGCCGAGGCCGAGGGCGTGCCCACCGGCGCCCTGATGATCTCCGGCAACTGCGTGGAGCTGCTGAGGGCCTGTCACGTCCTACCCATGTTTCCCGAGGTCACCGCGCTCCAGAACGCCATCCGCAAGAAGTCGCTGCCCCTCATCCTCAAGGCCGAGCAGGCCGGCTACTCCTCCGACAACTGCGCCTATGTCAAAGCCGACATCGGCCTCTTCCTGGACGGGGGCATGGGACCAGGCAAGCCCATCCCCTTTCCCACCATCACCGTGTGCAACTACGTGGGCTGCAACGTCTACGTGAAGTGGTTCGAGCATCTGGCCGACGTGTCGGGCTCCCGGCTCTTCGTCCTCGACACCCCCTTCGCCCGCACGCCCGAGCCGACCCCGGGGGATGTCCGCTACGTGGTGAGCCAGCTCGAGGAGCTCATCACGCTGTGCGAATCGGTCAGCGGCAAGAAGTTCGACATCGACTATCTGCGCGAGATCCTGGGTCACGCCGCCCGCGCCGAGGCGGGCTACGCCCGCTGCAAGCACCTCACCCGCCACCGTCCCGCTCCCTTCGACGCCTACTTCGACTCCATCAACATGATGGGCCCCATCAACGTTCTGCGGGGCACGCGGGAAGCGGCCGAGTTTTTCGACGAGGCCGTGGCCGAGTTCGAAGAGCTGGTGACCCAGGGCTTGGGACCGCTCAGCGAGGAGCGGTTCCGTACCGTGGTGGAGGGACCGCCTCCGTACCCCTACTACAAGAGCTTCCGCAACCTCTTCACCCGGTGGGGCGCCGTGGCCGTGCAGTCCACCTACTCGACGGTCGGCGGGATCTGGGAGTGGGGCTTCCGCCACGACCCGCAGCGTCCCCTGGAGTCGATCGCCGAGCAGATGCTGCGGGAAAACCTCACCAACCGCTCCATCACCGCCCGCTACGGCCAGATCAAGCGGTACGTCGAGGAATGGGAGGCCGACGCCCTGGTCATCCACTCGATCAAGTCTTGTCGCCTGTTCTCGGCGGGTCAGGGCGACATGCGCGATTACTTCACCCGGGAGCTGGGCGTACCGACGCTCCTGGTCGAATCCGATCTCGAGGATCCGCGCTACTACGCGGAGGCCCAGCTGCGGAACCGGATCGACGCTTTTTTCGAGGCCCTCGAGCACAAGAAGCTCGTGGGGGCGGGCCACTGAGGCGGCGATGAGGGACAAGACGCCGGCCACCGTCGAGAAGGTCCCCGTCTACTGCTATCAGTGCGTGGCCGGTCCCGATCTCCTGAAGGTCGTGGTCCGTGACGGCGTGGCCGTCGGCGTCGAGCCCAACGGCGATGTGGCCGCCGAGCACCCGGCCGGCGGCAAGGTGTGCGTGCGGGCCTACGGCCTCGTCCAGAAGCTCTACAATCCGGCGCGGGTCAGGACGCCGCTCAAGCGCACCAACCCCCGCAAGGGCCGCGACGAGTCACCGGGCTGGCAGGCGATCTCCTGGGAGGAGGCGCTCGACCTGCTCGCCCAGCGCCTGCGGGCCCTGCGGGCCACGGGCCTCGTCGACGAGGCGGGCTACCCGCGGCTGGCCGTCACTTTCGGCTCGGGCGGCATCGCCCCGGCATACCTGGGCACCTTCGCGGCCTTCCTCGCCGCCTGGGGCCCCATCGACCAGGGCATCGGCAGCGGGCAGGGCGTCAAGTGCTATCACTCCGAGCATCTCTACGGGGAGTTCTGGCACCGAGCCTTCACCGTCGCGGCCGACACACCCCGCTGCGACTTCGTGCTGTCCTTCGGCTACAACGGCGACGCCTCCGGCGGTGTCACCGGTGTGCACCGCCACGCCGAGGCGCGGGCCCGCGGCATCACCTGGGTGCAGTTCGAACCCCACCTCTCGGTCACCGGCGCCGGCGCTACCGAGTGGGTGCCGATCCGCCCCAAGACCGACGCCGCCGTGCTGCTGGCGATCCTCCACGTGATCTTGCACGAGCGGGACTGGCGCGCCGTCTGTGATGTCCCCTTCCTCGAGCGAATGACCGCTTCCGCCTATCTGGTCGGACCCGGCGGCTATTACCTGCGCGATCCGGAGACCCGAAAGCCACTCGTGTGGGATCGGGACCGCGAGCGACCGGTGCCCTTCGACGATCCGGCATGCGCGCGGCCGGCCCTGCACGGCGAGTTCATCGCGGCCGGGCTGGAAATGGGCCCCGATGGCGCCGAGCGCAGCGTGTGCGAGCGCGTCCGGCCGGCCTTCGCGCACCTGATCGACCACGTGAGCGGGTACACGCCGGAGTGGGCGTCGGCGATCGCCGACGTCCCCGCCGCCACGATCCGGCGCCTCGCCGGCGAGTACCTCGCTCACGCCAACGTCGGCGCCACCATTGCGATCGAGGGCACGATCTATCCCTACCGTCCGGTCGCTATCCTGCTCGGCAAGACCGTCACCAACGGCTGGGGCGGCTACGAGTGCTGTTGGGCACGCACGGTGCTGGCCGCCGTGGTCGGAGCGCTCGAGGTGCCCGGGGGCATTCTCGGCACTACGGTGAGGCTCAACCGCCCCGCCCAGAACCGGCTCGACTCCGTGCGGCCGGGACCCGACGGCTTCATGGAGCAACCCCTCAATGACACCGGCCGTGATCGATGGCAGGCCGCCCCCCACGTCCGCAACGCCTACCGCACGCTGGTGCCGCTCGCGGATCACTCACCGTGGTCGGCGGCGCTCGGGCCCGCCCATTTGCCCTGGCTCTTCATGGAGAGCCCGCCCGAGCAGTGGCCGGCCCCCACCGTGCCCGACGTGTGGATCATCTACCGCACCAACCCGGCCATCTCCAACTGGGAGACGGGGCGGATCGAGCGTGCGCTGGAGCGCTTCCCGTTCGTCGCTGCCTTCGCCTACACGCAGGACGAGACCAACTGGTACGCCGATCTCCTGCTACCGGAGGCCACCGACCTCGAGTCGCTTCAGCTCTACCGCGTGGGCGGCACCAAGTACATCGAGCAGTACTGGGAGCACACGGGTTGGGCGCTCCGTCAGCCGGTGACGCGCCCGCCGTACGACACCCGCGATCTCACCGATGTCGCCACCGAGCTGGCCGCCCGGACCGGCCTGCTCGACGCCTATCTGACGGCGCTCAACCGCGGCGCCGGCACCACCGTGCCGCTCACCGGCGACCACTACGACTACGCCTTCGCGCCGGGCGCAAGGCCGTCGGCGGACGAGATCTGGGACCGCGTGTGCCGGGCAGCCACCCGCTCGCTCAGCAAGGGCGCCGTTGAGCGCGACCTGGCCTGGTTCAAGCAGCACGGCGCCTTCTTCGTGCCGTTCCCGACGCGGCAGTACTACCTGCACGGCGCGATGGCGGCCAGAGGCCTTCGCTACGAGCTCCCCTACCAGGAGCGGATCAAGCGGCTGGGCCACGAGCTGGGCGCGCGCCTGCACGAGCGCGGCATCAAGTGGTGGGACGTGCAGCTCGACGAGTATCAGGCGCTGCCGCCGTGGAAGGACTTCCCCGGGATCTGGAGGGGGACGGCCGCCGCGCACGGGCGGAGCGCCGAGGACTTCCCGTTCTGGCTGCTGACCAGCCGGAGCATGCAGTACTCCTGGGGGGCCAACGTCTCGCTGCCCATCCTGGCCGAGGTCGCCCGCCGCGTCAGCGGCCACTTCGGCGTCATGCTCAACCGGCGCGCCGCCGGCCGCCTCGGCATCGCGGACGGCGATCTCGTCGAGATCGAGTCACCCACCGGCACCACGCGCGGGCGAGCCATCCTGCGTGAAGGCGTCCGTCCCGACGTGGTCGTCGTGCTGCAGCAGTTTGGCCACTGGACCACGCCGTTCGCGCGAGACCTGGGTATGCCCAATCTCAACCAGGTCGCGACGATGGATCTGGCCCTGACCGACGCCACGGGCAGCGGCGCCGATCTCGTTCCCGTCGCCGTCCGGAGGGCCGGCTGATGCGCTGGGGCATGGTGATCGACCTGCGCCGCTGCGTCGGCTGCCAGACCTGCACCATTGCCTGCAAGCAGGAGCACGGTCTGCCCGCCGACTACCAGTGGCGCTTCGTCGCCGACTGTGAGGTGGGCGAGTACCCGGACGTGCGCCGCGTGTTCCTGCCCATGCAGTGCATGCACTGCGCCGAGCCGCCGTGTGTGCCCGTCTGCCCGACCGGCGCCTCGCGCCAGCGGCCCGACGGCATCGTCTGGGTCGCCTACGACGCCTGCGTGGGATGTGGCTACTGCGCGGTGGCGTGCCCCTACCAGGCCCGGCACCTCATGCACGACGCCTGCGGCTACTTCGCGTCGCCCACGCCCTCCGAGGAGGCCGTGGCGCGCCCGGAGCGCCGGGGCGTGATGACGAAGTGCACCTTCTGCAAGGAGCGCGTCGACGCCGGCGTCGCCCGCGGCCTGCAGCCCGGCGTGGACGCCGACGCCACGCCAATGTGCGCCGTCGCCTGCATCGCCGACGCGATCCTGTTCGGCGACCTGGACGATCCCACGAGCCGCGTGGCCCGGCTGGCCGGCGCCGGCCGCGCCGTGCCGCTCCTGCCCGAGTGTGGCACGCAACCCTCGGTGTTCTACGTGGTGGAGTGAGCCGTGAGGAGCTTCGACACCTGGACTCCGGCCACGCTCATCCCCGTGCGCCCCCAGCGGCTCTGGGGCGCCCCGGCCGTCGCCAACTTCGCCGCCGGCGCCCTGGGCGCCGGCTTCTACCTGGCCGCCGCCGTCACCGCACACTTCCGGCCGGCGCCGGCGCTCACGCTGGCCTCGTGGTTGGGGCCGGCGCTGGTGCTGGCCGGGTTCCTGGCGGTGGCCACCGAAGCCGGCCGGCCCTTGCGCGGCCCTCGCGTGCTGGCGCGTCTGTCGACCTCCTGGATGTCGCGGGAGCTGTGGGCGGGCGGCGCCTTCGCCGTGCTGGCCGCAGCTGAGTTCGTCGTTCCTGGCCCGGGCCCGCGGCTGCTCGCTACCCTCGCGGCCGCCGGCCTCGTCCTGGCCCAGGGCTTCATGCTGCGCCGCGCCCGTGGCGTCCCCGCCTGGAATACGCCCGTCATGCCGCTGGTGAGCCTCGTCTCGGCGGTGGTCGCGGGCACCGGGCTGCTCACGCTCGCCGACGTCCTGGCGGGCGGAACGCCGAGCGGGGCCAGGCTCTTCGCCGTGATCGCGCTCGCCCTGGGCGCCGGCATCGTCTGGCTCGGCTACGTGACCTGGTATGGCGACGAGGCATCGTTGTCGGCTACGCGCGCGCTGCGGGAGGGCGGCGGCGCCATCGCGGTGGTGGCCGGCGGCTACGTGTTCCCGCTCCTCGTGGCCGCCGTCGGCCTGATCATCCCCGAGGCGGCGCGGATTGCCGCGGCCCTGGCCGGTACCCTCATGATGGCCGCACAGGTGCAGGCCAAGGCCCTGGTCATCCTCCAGGCCGGCCTGCTCCGACCCATCACCGTCCCCCACCTCAGGCTCGACAGGAGACCATCATGATCCTCGGCGCCGGAGTCGACGTGGGCTCCACCCAGACCAAGGCCGTGCTCGTCGACAGCGCCCGACGCATCGTCGGCCGCGCGCTGATCGATACGGGCGCCAACGTCACGCGTGCCGGTGAGACGGCCTTCGTGCGCGCCTGCCAGACCGCCGGGATCGACCGCGAGGCCATCGCCTACGTCGTGGGCACCGGGTACGGCCGCTACAAGGTCACCTTCGGCGATGCCCAGATCACCGAGATCACCTGCCATGCTCGCGGGGCGCACTTCCTCTTCCCGCGCACGAGGACCGTCATCGACATGGGCGGGCAGGACACCAAGGCCATCAAGGTCGGCCCGGACGGCTCGGTCGTCGACTTCTCGATGAACGACAAGTGCGCGGCCGGCACCGGGCGCTTCCTCTCGGCGGCGGCCGACGTCACCGGCCTGCCCCTCGCCGAGATCGGCCTGCGCGCGCTGGAGGCCAAGAACCCCGTCCGCCTGACCTCGGTCTGCACCGTCTTCGTGGAATCCGACATCATGTCCTACCTGGCTCAACGCAAGACGATCGAGGACATCCTGGGCGGCGTCCACAAGGCGATCGCCACGCGGACGATGGCCCTCGTGCGACGCGTGGGCGTGGACGACGAGGTCACCTTCACCGGCGGTGTCTCGCGCAACGTCGGGATGGTGCGCGCGCTGGAAGCCGTGCTCGGCCGCTCTATCAACGTCAGCGACGACGGCCACTTCATGGGTGCTCTCGGTGCCGCTCTGTTCGCGCTGGAGCGGGCCGAGGCGGCCGCCGCCGCGCCGCCCACCACCGCCCACGGACCAGCCGCGGAGCCCGCCAGCGCGGCCCCGGGAGTGCGGGAGGCCTGACCATGCTCGTGGCTGGGATCGACATCGGCTCGGGAACGACCAAGTGCGTGCTCGTCGACGCCGAAGGCATCCGGCGCGGGCGCGCCCAGGTGCGCACCAAGGCGGACTTCGAGCACGTGGCCGGCGAGGCGCTGGCCGCGAGCCTCGCCGACGCCGGCGCCGACTTTCAGGCGCTGGCCTACGTGGCCACCACCGGGCTGGGGCGCTATGCCGTCGCGGCGCGCGACATTCAGATCACCGACCTCACCTGCGGCGCCCGGGGGGCCGCCGCCGTGTTCCCCAGCACCCGTTACGTGCTCGACATCGGCGCTCAGTGCTCGCGGGCCATCAAGCTCCGTGAGGGCGGCAAGGTCAAAGAGTTCCACATGAACGAGAAGTGCGCGGCCGGTTCCGGCGGCTTTCTCGAGCGGGCGGCCAAGTACCTCGAGGTCGCCGTGTCCGACATCGGTCGGCTGTCCCTCGGCGCCGGCCGGCCACAGCCTATCTCCAGCGTCTGCGCCGTGCTGGCCGAGTCGGAGATCATCAACCACGTCTCCGAGGGCGTCGGCGTGGAGAACATCCTGCGCGGCATCCACAACTCGCTGGCCGACCGCGCCCTGGCCCTCCTCAAGCGCGTGGGCCTGGATGGCGAGGTCACCTTCATCGGGGGCGTGGCCCGTCAGGAAGGCATGGTCCACGCCCTCCGCGACAAGCTCGGTATCGCCGTCAACGTGGCCGACGAGCCGCAGTTCATCACGGCGCTGGGGGCCGCCCTCCTGGGGCTGCAGCGCTTCCGCAAGCGGCAAGCCGCCGCGGCGGCCTGAGGGAGGCGGCACATGAATCGCCCGGCCATCACCGTCCGCCCGGTCGAGCTGACCGACCTCGACGACATCGTCCGCATCGACGAGAAGCTCACCGGGCAGACGCGCAAGGACTACTGGCAGACCCGCCTGGAAATCGCCGCGCTCCGCCCGCCCTGGATGTCGCTGGTGGCCGAGACCGACGGCCGCCTGGTCGGCTTCCTCTTCGGCTGGGTCGGCGAGTCGGAGTTCGGCATCGCGGCGAGAATCGGCTGGATCGATCTGATCGGGCTCGACCCCCGCTACCGCGGCCTGGGGGTGGGACGCGCCCTGGTCGAGCGCTTCGTGACGAGCGGGCGGGAACTGCGCGCCCTCAACAAGGTCGCCACGCTCATCGACCTCGGCCAGACGGACGTGCGCGAGTTCTTTCTGCGCCTGGGCCTCCGGCACGGGCCGATGGTCCAGATGGAGATGTCGGTCTGATAGTGCATCGCCGGCCCGCCCCGGCCGGCCAGAGGAGGACGGTCATGCGCTTGCTCATCGCACTGCTGCTCAGCATCGGCACGGCGGTCGCGGCTACCTCGGCGGCGCCGGGCCAGGAGGTCTACAGGATCGGGGCGATCTTCTCCATCACCGGCCCCGGCTCCTCGCTCGGCATCCCCGAGCGTGACACCGCGCTCATGATCGAGAGCGAGGTCAATGCCAGAGGCGGGATCAAGGCGCCGGACGGCCGGCTGCACCCGATCAAGCTCGTCATCTACGACGACGGTAGCGACGAGACCAAGGCCGTCCTGGCCGCCAAGAAGCTCATCGACGAGGATCGGGTCGCGGCCATCATCGGCACCACGCTCAGCGGCACCTCGCTGGCCATCCTCGACACCGTGCAGAAGGCCGAAGTGCCGATGGTCTCCTGCGCGGCGGCCATCAAGATCGTGGAGCCGGTGGCCGAGCGGAAGTGGATCTTCAAGACTCCCCAGAGCGATCACCTGATCGTGGGGGTGCTGGCCGAGCACCTCAAGGCCAAGGGGCTCACCCGGGTGGGCTGGCTCAACGTGGATTACGCCTTCGGCCAACTGGGGTGGATCGAATTCGAGAAGGCGGCCCGGCGCCTGGGTCTCACTGTCGTGGCCAACGAGAAATTCGGCCAGCGGGACGTGGACATGACCGCCCAGCTCACTCGCGTGAAGGCGGCCAACCCCCAGGCCGTCATCGTCTGGTCGATCCCGCCCTCCGCCTCCCTCGCCACCAAGAACTACGCCGACCTCGGGCTGCGAGCGCCCCTGTTCCAGAGCCACGGTGTCGGCAACAAGCGCTACATCGAGCTGGCCGGTCCTGCCGCCAACGGGGTCGTCTTCCCCGTGGGCAAGTTGCTGGTCGCCGAACAGCTCGCCGACGGCGACGCGCAGAAGCCGGTGCTGCTCGCCTATGCGCGCGACTTCGAAGCCCGCTACGGCCCGCGCAACACCTTCGGTGGCCACGCCTGGGACGCGCTCTGGCTCGTGTTGCGGGCGATGGAGACGGCCGGACCGGACCGGGCGGCCATCCGCACAGCCATCGAGGGCACCCGGAACTTCGTAGGGATCACCGGCATCTTCAACTTCTCGCCGACCGACCACAACGGGCTCGACGTGCGGGCCGTCACCATGGTCCAGATCGCCGACGGCCAGTGGAAGGTCGCCCGGTGAGCATTACCGACCAGCTGGCCCAGTACCTCGCCTCCGGGCTGGTGGTGGGGGGCGTCTACGCCCTCATCGGGCTGGGCTTCGTGATCGTCTACAGTGTCACCCGGGTCATCAACTTCGCCCAGGGCGAGATGGTGATGCTGGGCGCGTTGGGTACGGCGACCCTGGTGGAGCGGGGCCTGGGCCTTCCCGCAGCCTTCGCACTGACGGTCGTCGCCGTCGCCGCGCTCGGCGCCGTGCTGGAGCGGGTGGCCGTCCACCCGCTCCGCGCCGGCCCGGCGTTGTCGCTCCTCATCCTCACCATCGGCGCCTCCATCGCCCTCCGGGGCGCGGCGCTGATCGCCTGGGGCACCGACCCCTTCGCGCTGCCCGCGTTCTCCCCGGGGCCGCCCCTTCGCGTGCTCGGGGCCGTGGTCGTGCGGCAGGGGCTGTGGGTGCTCGCCGTCGCTGTCGTCGTCTTCGCACTGCTGTGGGTCTTCTTCACGCGCACCTACCCGGGCACCGCCGTCCGTGCCTGCGCGGTGAACCCCCGCGCCGCCCGGCTCATGGGCATCCGCGTCGACCGCATGTTCCTGCTGGCATTCGCGCTGGCCGGCGCGCTCGGAGCCACCGCCGGCGCCGTGATCGCGCCGATCACGTACGCCACCTACGACATGGGCCTCTTGCTCGGGCTCAAGGGATTCGTGGCCGCCGTGCTCGGAGGCCTGGTGAGCCCGCCGGGCGCCGTCGCCGGCGGTTTCCTGCTCGGCGTGCTCGAGTCCCTGGCCGCCGGCTTCGTCTCCTCCGGCTACAAGGACGCCGTCGCCTTCGTCATCCTCATCCTGCTCGCCCTCGCCCAGGTGGCCGGCTGGCTGCCCTGGCGGGTGGCCGACGAGGCCTGAGCGATGAGCGCTCGCCGACGCTGGGCGGTGCTGGCCGCGGTGGGGGCAGGGCTGGCCGCGCTGCCGTGGCTCGTCGCCTCCGGCTACGTCCTGGGCACGCTCGTCTTCATCGGCCTCAACGCCCTGGCCGCGCTGGGGCTCTCGCTGGTCATGGGCTATGCCGGGCAGGTGTCGCTCGGCCAGGCCGCCTTCCTCGCCCTCGGGGCCTACGTGAGCGGCGTGTTGACCACCACTGGCGGCTGGAACGGCTGGGCCGCGCTCGCCGTCGCCTTCGTCGCCGGCACCCTGACCGCGCTCCTCGTGGGATTGCCGATCTTCCGCCTGTCCGGCCTGCTCCTGGCCATGGCCACGCTCGGCTTCGGCATCATCGTCTACTACGTCCTCGTGAACTGGAGCGCCGTCACCGGAGGGCCGTCGGGGCTCACGGGCATCCCGCCGCTGCGGGTGGGACGCTTCGCCTTCACCACCGACGCCCGCATGCTCTGGCTCACCTGGGCCTGCCTGCTCGTAGCCATGGGGCTCGCCGGCAACCTCGTCGACTCCCGTATCGGACGCGCGCTGCGGGCCATTCACGGCAACGAGGCCGCCGCCCAGGCGGCAGGTATCGACGTGACCCGGCTCAAGCTCGGCGTGTTCGCGCTGGCCGGGGGCCTCACCGCGCTCGCCGGGTCGCTCTACGCTCACTACCTGACCGTGATCAATCCTTCGCCGTTCGGGTTTGTCTACTCCGTCGAGCTGGTGGTCATGGTGGTGCTCGGAGGCGTTTCGAGTCTGTGGGGCGCGGTGCTGGGCGCCGCCATCGTCGTGGTGCTCGTGGAGGGGCTGCGGAGCCTGCTGCCCCGGGTGGCGGCCACACACGGTGCCGCCGAGTACGAGATCATCCTCTTCGGCCTCGCCCTCATGGCCTTCATGGTCTTTCTGCCTCGCGGCCTCAGCGGACTGCGACATTCGCGGCCATGACGGTGCGATCCCTCCTCGACGTCCAGGGTCTCGCCAAGCACTTCGGCGGCGTGGCCGCCGTACGCGGTGTCGACTTCGCCGTCGCCTCCGGCCAGATCAAGGCTCTCATCGGGCCCAACGGCGCCGGCAAGACGACCATCTTCAACATGATCTGCGGCGCCCTGGTGCCCACCCGGGGCCGGGCCTTCTTCCGCGGGGAGGCGCTGCCGGTAGGCCGCCCCGACGCCGTGGCGGCGCGCGGCATCGCCCGGACCTTTCAGCTCGTGCGGCTCTTCGGCGATATGACCGTGCGGGAGCACGTGCTGGTGGGCGGCCATCGAGGCGGGCGCGCGGGCTGGACGGCGTGCGCCCTGCGGACCCGGGCCACGCGGCGAGAGGAGCAGCGCCTGCACGCGCGCGCGGCCGCCGTCCTCGAGCGCGTCGGACTGGCCACTCGCGCCGATGTCCCGGCGGCCGCATTGCCTTATGGCGAGCAGCGGCTGGTCGAGGTGGCCCGCGCGCTGGCCATGGAACCGAGCTTGCTGCTGCTCGACGAGCCGGGGGGCGGCCTCGATGCCGGGGAGCAGGAACGGCTGGCCACCCTGATCCGCGCCATTCGCGACGACGGCACCACGGTCCTTCTCGTCGACCACCACATGGACTTCGTGATGGGGATCTCGGACGAGGTCCTGGTGCTTTCATACGGCCAGAAGCTCGCCGAGGGCCGGCCGGCCGACGTGCGCAGGCATCCGGCGGTGATCGCCGCCTACCTCGGCGAGGAGGCCGCCTGATGCTCGACGTCGTCGGCCTCGACGTCTTCTACGGCCGCGTCCAGGCGTTGCGCGGGGTGAGCCTGCACGTGACCCCGGGCGAGCTGGTCACCATCGTCGGACCCAACGGCGGTGGCAAAACGACGCTCCTGCGCGCGCTGACCGGCCTGGTGCCCGTGCGCGCGGGCACGATCGCGTTCGGCGGCGCCCGCATCAGCGACCAGCCGACCGAGGTCATCGTGCGCCGGGGCCTGGCCCTGGTGCCCGAGGGGCGCGAGCTCTTCGGGCCGCTCACTGTGCGGGAGAACCTCGCGCTGGGCGCCTACCCGTGCGGGCGGGCCGCGCGGCGGGCGCACCTCGGCCCCGACCTCGAGCGCGTCCTCGGCCTCTTCCCGGCCCTACGACCGCGTCTCGGTCAGGCCGCAGCCACGCTGTCGGGCGGGGAGCAACAGATGGTGGCGATCGGCCGCGCCCTGATCAGCCGGCCGCGCCTGCTGCTGCTCGACGAGCCGTCGGTGGGCCTGGCGCCCCTCGTCATCGGCGAGATCTTCCGGGCCCTGGCCGCGTTGAAGCGGGAGGGGCTCACCATGCTCCTCATCGAGCAGAACGCGCGCGCCGCGTTCCGTATCGCCGATCGCGGCTACGCTCTCCGCCCGGGCGGCGTGATCTCGGAGGTGACGGCGAACGGCCATGGTTCCGAGCCGGCCCACGCGTACGGCCTCGTCCTCAGTCGCCAGGAGGCTACCCCATGATCGACGCCACCGCTATCGAACGATCCTCGCGTCCCGACCTCACGGCCCTTCAGCTCCGCCGGCTCCGCCGGGCGGTGGCGTGGGCAGCCGAACGCGTGCCGCTCTACCGAGAGCGGCTGGCCCGAGCCGGCGTCCACTCCGACGACCTCCAATCTCTCGACGACCTCCGCCGCCTGCCCTTCACGGACAAGAGCGACTTCCGCGACACGTACCCCTACGGGCTGCTGGCCGTGCCCCTCGAGCGGATCGTCCGCATCCACGCCTCCTCGGGAACGACGGGCAAGCCGACGGTCGTCGCCTACACCCGGGGCGACCTCGAGACCTGGAGCGAGGTCATGGCGCGTACGCTCCAGATGGGCGGCGTCGGCTCCGCCGACGTCGTCCACAACGCTTACGGGTACGGGCTCTTCACCGGCGGGCTGGGCTTCCACTACGGCGCCGAGCGTGTGGGCGCCGCGGTGATCCCGATGTCGGGGGGCTTCACCGAACGCCAGCTGACGGCCTTTACCGATTTCGGCTCCAGCGTCCTCTGCTGCACCCCGTCCTATGCGCTTCACCTGGCCGAGGCCCTCGGGGATGCGGGAATCGCCACCAAGGACCTCCGGCTGCGCGTGGGCTTCTTTGGCGCCGAGCCGTGGACGGAGGCGATGCGTGACGCCATCGAGAGCCGGCTCGACGTCATGGCGCTCAACATCTACGGTCTCAGCGAGGTGATCGGACCCGGCGTGGCGGTGGAATGCCCGGAGCGCCGGGGCATGCACGTGGCCGAGGACCACTTTCTGCCCGAGATCGTGGACCCGGCCACGCTGGAGCCCGTCCCGCCCGGCGTCACCGGGGAGCTGGTCTTCACCACCCTGACCAAAGAGGCCTTGCCCCTGCTGCGCTACCGGACTCGCGATCTCACCGCAATCGACCCCGCGCCCTGCCCGTGCGGCCGGACGCTCGTCCGGATCGGGCGGATCATGGCCCGAACGGACGACATGCTCATCGTCCGCGGCGTCAATGTCTACCCCTCGCAGATCGAGCACGCGTTGCTCGGCGTTCCCGGGCTGGCCCCTCACTACCTGCTGGTACTCCGGCGCGAGAGCGCGCTCGACGCGCTGGAAGTGCGGGTCGAGACCGCCAGCGGCGGCGAGGGCCCGGCGGCCGGCGCGCTCAGCACGCTGGCACGTCGGAGGATCCACGAAATCACCGGGATCACGGCCGACGTGAGCGTCGTGTCGCCCAGAACCCTGGAGCGGAGCGTGGGCAAGGCCAAGCGGGTGCTGGATCTACGGAACGGGCGACGATGAGCAGGGCGGCCTCCCCGAGCGACTTCCGGTTCCTCCGTTACGCCGACGAGCGGGACATCGTCAGGATCACGCTGGCCCGGCCGCCGCTCAACATTCTCACCATCGAGGTGCTGCACGAGCTCGGCGAGGCCCTCGAGCGGGCGGCGGCCCGGCCGGCCCTGAAGGCGCTCGTGCTGGCGGCCGAGGGCAAGGCGTTCTGCGCCGGGGTCGCCGTGGAAGACCACCTGGGCGAGCAAGCGCGGCCGATGCTGGAGGCCTTTCACCACGTCTTCCGCCGACTGCGCGCGCTCGACTGCGCCACCCTGGCCGCCGTGCAGGGCGCGGCGCTCGGCGGCGGCGCCGAGCTGGCCACCTTCTGCGACCTCGTCGTGGCCGCCGAGTCGGCAACCTTCGGCCAGCCCGAGATCAAAGTGGGCGTCTTTCCGCCCATCGCCGCGCTGCGATATCCGGCTCGAATCGGGCCGGCCCGCACGTTGCGCCTGCTCCTGTCCGGCGACGTGATCGACGCCACCGAGGCGGAGCGGATCGGTCTGGTCGACCGCGTGGTGCCAGCGGCCCGCCTCGACGATGTCGTGGAATCGGAGCTGGCCCGCTTCCGCGCATTGAGCGCGGTCGTGCTCCGCCTCACCAAGCGCGCCGTACTTGCCACCGCCGGGCTCGACTTCGCCGAGGGGCTGGCCCTGCTCGAGGAGCTCTATCACGACGAGCTGATGACCACCGCCGACGCCGAAGAGGGTCTGCGTGCCTTCGTCGAGAAGCGCAGGCCGGTGTGGCGGGATCGCTGAGGAGGCTGCCATGAGATTACGGGGCCGGACCGCGCTCGTCACCGGCGGCGGTCGCGGCATCGGCCGCGCCATCGCCCTGGGCCTCGCTCGCGAGGGCGCCCAGGTCGCCGTCCTGGACCTCCTGGCGGAGGCAGCCGAGCGCGTGGGGCGTGAGATCGAGGCTCTGGGCGTCAAGGCGCTGGTTCTCGGCGCCGACCTCACCCACCGCACGGAAGTCGCCAGGGCCGTCGACGAGCTGATCGGGCAATGGGGCCAGCTCGACGTCGTCGTCAACAATGCGGGCTGGGACCGGATGGAGCTCTTCCTCGACAGCGAGGAAGAGACCTGGGACAGGATCATCGCCGTCAACTTCAAGGCCATGCTCTACGTGCTGAAGGCGGCCTTGCCCCACATGGTGGCGCGCGGCGACGGGCGGGTCGTCAACATCGGCTCCGACGCCGGGCGCGTGGGCTCGACAGGGGAAGCCGTCTATGCCGGCAGCAAAGGCGCCGTCATCGCCTTTTCCAAGACCCTCGCCCGCGAGCTGGCGCGCCACGGCATCACCGTCAACGTCGTCTGCCCCGGCCTCACCGAGACGCCTCTGCTGCAGGGCATCCGTGAGCAGTCGCCGAAGACGGCGAAGGTCATCGAGGCGGTCACCCGGGCCATTCCTCTCGGGCGGGTGGGGACGCCTCAGGACGTGGCCGAGGCGGTGGTGTTCCTCGCCTCGCCGGGGGCTCGCTACATCACCGGCCAGACGCTCAGCGTGAGCGGCGGCCTGACGATGTGCTGAGCTCGCAGCTTGCGCAGGTGGGAAAGGAGACGCCAATGACGGACAGGCCGAAGGCGATCGACATCATGTATTACGTGGCCACGCCCGAGTTCATCGCCAGGTGGACGGACGCCAAGAAGGGCGAGCTCATCTGCCGTATGGAGCGGGCCATCGGCAGCCTGCCCCAGTTCGAGTCGCTCCCGGCCATGCTCACGAAGATGGACGAGGCCGGGGTGGAGCGTGTGTTCATCGCCCAGACCAAGATGTGGTCCTACTGGAACCGCTGGATGTACATGGACACCCGGCTCGACGAAGTTCTCCAGTACACCGAGACGTACCCCGACCGGTTCGTCGGCCTGGCCGGCTATAACCCCTTCCGCATCAAGGAGAGCCTGGCCGAGATCGAGACGGCCGTGACCCGACACGGGTTCAAGGGGGTCTACGTCCACATCTACGGCTTCGACATCCCGCTCCACGACAAGAAGATGTATCCGCTCTACGCCAAGTGCGCCGAGCTCGACGTGCCTGTCTCGGTGCAGACCGGCCACGTGCTCGAGGCCATGCCCAGCGAGCATGGCCGCCCGATGTACCTCGACTACGTGGCTGCTGACTTCCCCACCCTCCGCCTGCTCGGCGCCCACACCGGCTGGCCCTGGGTCGAGGAGCTGATGAGCGTCTGCTACAAGTGGGACACCGTCTGGTTCGGCGTCGACGCCTGGATGCCGAAGTACCTCAAGCCCGAGATCATCAACTTCATCGGCAGCCGTATGGGCCAGGACCGAGCCGTGTGGGGAACGAACGGGCTCGGCTGGAAGGAGAGTCTGGACCAGGTCGACGCCCTGGGGCTCCGCCCCGAGGCGCGCCAGAAGCTGATCCGCGACAACGCTCGGGAGCTGTTCCGGCTCTAGCCAAGAAAGGAGCGTCCCATGAACCCCTGGCTGGTGCTGCTTGCGCTGATCGTCCTGGCCGCGGCATTCGTCGTCGCCCCCGTCGCGGCGGCCAGCCTGTCCTACTGGCGGCGGGCCTGGCTGGTGCGCTGCCCTCAAGACGGTGCCGAGGCCCGGATCGCCGTGAACGCCCGCCGGGCGGCGCTGGCCGAGGTGCTGGGCGGATCGGGGCCCGAGATCGTGCGCTGCACGCTCTGGCGGACGCTGCCCTCGCTGAGACCGTGCGGACAGGAGTGTCTTGCGCGCCCGATCAGCGAGCGGCGGCCGGCCGGGCCACGCTGGCACCGCGGGGCCGGCGTGCGCACGATCGTGGTCCCGCTCGATGGCGCACCGGGCAGCGAATCGGTTCTCCAGACCGCCGCCGACCTGGCCCGCGCCCACGGGGCCAGCGTGCGCCTGGTGCGCGTCGAGCAGCCGCCATCCCTCGTGTACTCCCTCGATGATCGGATCGTCGCCTACTCCGATCAAGAGAGCGCGCGGATCGAGCAAGAGGCACGGCGCTACCTGGCCGGTATCGCACGAGGGCTCCCGGACCTGCCCGTGGACCTGGTCGTCCGGTTCGGCGATTCCGCCACCGAGATCGCCGAGGAGGCCGAGAAGGCCGACGCCGATCTCATCACCATGGCCACCCATCGCCGGCGAGGCGTCATGCGCGCTCTCAAAGGGAGCGTGGCCGAGCGCGTCGCGCGCTCGACGGACATCCCGCTGGTGCTGGTCCCCTACGGCCCGCCGGCGGCGGCCTGAGGCGGTGACCGGCCCTCCCCCGGCCCGGCTCGTGGCGCCGAGTCGCGGCAGCGTCTGGACGACGCGCACCGTCGCCTGGTACGAGCGCGCCGACGCGCGGAGCGACTACGCGCGTCGCGTCCTCGACGTCATCGCGCCGCTCGTCGCCGACTGCCGCTCGGCTCTGGACGTGGGCGCTGGCTTCGGGGCCCTGGCCCTGCCCCTGGCCGAGCGCCTGCGGCAGGTCACGGCACTCGAGCCCTCGCCGCCGATGGCCACGGCCCTCCGCCGTGGCGCATCCCGGCGCGGCCTCGGTAACGTGACGGTGATCCAGGGGGCGTGGGGCGAGGTCGAGCTCGAGCCCCACGACCTCGTCATCTGCGCTCACGTGGGGTCCCTGCTGCACCCCGGCTCGCCCTTCCTCGCCGACGTCGGCCTGGCGGCCAGGCGTGGCGTGGCGCTCGTCCGCGACACGCCCGGCGGCGATGACAAGTTCTTCTTTTCCGAGCTGTACCCGATCCTGCTCGGACGGACCTACGAACGGTGCAACGGTGCCGCGGCGACGGTCGGCGCCCTCGACCCGCTCGGTGTGAACGCGGCGGCAACCGCCATCGAGTATCGTTCCGACCAGCCCTTCGACAGCCTGGACGACGCTTGCGAGTTCTGGACGACCCACCTGGGACGGGACGACGCGCAGGCCCGGGCCTTCCTGCGTGATTTCCTGGCGGACCGGCTACGGCGCGAAGGCGACCGATGGATCGCGCCCTACCGCAAGCGCGCCCTCGTGGTCCACTGGCGAGTGCCCCAGCCATGAACACACCGACCGAGACGCTTCGCGACGAGCACGTGCTCATTCTCCGGGCGCTGGATCTCCTCGAGACGGCGGCCGCGCGTGTCGAGCGTGGCCTTGCCACCCCCGAGGGGTGGTGGGCCGACGTGATCGCGTGGTTGCGCGGCTTCGCCGACCGGAACCACCACGCCAAGGAAGAGCGCGCGCTGTTCCCCGCCATGGCCAGGGCGGGCGTGCCGGCCGAGGCCGGCGGCCCCATCGCCGTGATGCAGGAAGAGCACGGGCAGGGACGCGCGCTGCTGCAGGTCGTGGCGGACGGCGAGGCCCGACCGCGCGTGGTGGCGGCGCGACGCTACATCGACCTGCTGCGCAACCATATCGAAAAGGAAAACGAGGTGCTGTTTCCGCTGGCCGACGACCTCCTCGACAGGGCAGCGCAGGACGCGCTCGGGCGCGAATTCGCCACGGTGACGGCGGAGATGGGGCGCCACGCTTCGCTCGAGCACGCCGCAGCGGCCCTCCAGGCGCTCGTCACGGGGCTGGCCGGTTCGCCTGACGCCGCCGGTACCCGCTAGCACGCCGTCAGGGCCGGCCGCTGACAGCCATGAGGTCCGGGGTCCAGGGCGGATCGAAGGTCAGGCTCACGCGGGCGTCGGTCACCCCCGGGACCCTCAGCACCGCCTCGCGCACCCAGTCGAGCATCACCTCGTGGATGGGGCAGCCGGACGTGGTGAGGGTCATGGTGATGTCGACCCGGCCGCCTTCGATCTCGACCCGGTAGACCAGCCCCAGCTCCACGATCGAAAGGCCGAGCTCGGGATCGAGCACGGTCCGGAGCGCCGCGACGACGTCGTCCCGTTTGACGGGCAGCGCCACATCGGAGCCGCCGGCCAGCACCGGTGTCGCCCCGGGCGCGGCCGGCACCCAGGCGCAGCCCGGATCCTCGGCCAGAGGATCCCCCGTCGCCGCCCAGGCCCGGGCCCGGGAGCCTCCGCAGCGCTCGCGATACTCGCAGCGGCCGCAGCGCCCCCGCAGCTGCGCGGCATCACGGAGCGAGCGGAATAGCGGGTGCTCGCGATAGACCGCCACCAGATCGTCCCGGCGCACATTGCCCGCCGATAGCGGCAGGAACCCGCTCGGGCAGATGGCACCCAGGTGATCGATGAAGACGAATCCGTTACCGTCGGTCACCGCGCGTCCGGCGCGTCCGATTCGGTCGGGGCGCACCCCCGATAGTCCGGGGCGACGGCCGATTCCCTGCTGGGCCAGCACCCGGTGATAGTGCGGGGCTTCGGTGGTCTTGACGCCGAAGGGCACGCGCGCGGCCAAGCCGGCAGCCCACACCAGGACGTCTTCGATCTCGTCGGCCGCCAGCGCCTGGCCAGCGTCCGCGCGCCCCACGGGAATCAAGAAGAACAGCGCCCACAGGGCGGCCCCGTACGTCTCCATCTGCGTGGCCAGCGCTGGCAGGTCGGCGACGGTTCGCCGGCAGACCGTGGTGTTGATCTGCAGCGGGAGCCCGAGCCCGCGGGCCCGCTCGATGATCCGCATGGTGTGCCGGTGCGATCCCACGACGCCGCGGAAGGCGTCGTGGACGTCCGCCGTCGCCCCATCGAGACTCACCGCGAGGCGGGCCAGCCCCGCGCCTTTCAGGCCGCGGAGCCTGGCTTCGGTGACCGCTGCGGTCCCGCTCGGAGTCAGTGACACGCTGAGGCCGCGCGCCGAGCCGTAGGCGACGAGCTCGGCGATATCCGGCCGCCGCAGGGGATCGCCGCCGGTCAGCACGAAGAGTGGCGGGGGATCGCCGAAGTCCCGCACCCGGTCGACGAGCCGGCGGGCTTCCTCCGTCGTGAGCTCGCCGGGATCGCGATGGGGCATCGCCTCGGCGCGGCAGTGCACGCACGCGAGCGCACACGCGCGCGTCGTCTCCCAGATCACGATGAACGGCGCTCGATCGAAGCCGCTCACGACGCCCGCTCCCGAGGCGACGCGGCCTGCCGGGCCCGGGCCCGCAGGTGGCCCAGGACCCGGACGAGCGCGAGACCGAAAGCCAGCCCCCCGGCGGCGACGAGGGTCGCGGCGATGGTGATCACCGCCGCGTCCCCAATGCCGATCGCGATCGCCAGCGTGGCCAGTCCCGTGGTCAGCAGCGCATAGGCGGTCCCCTCGCCGGCGGGCCAGCCGAGCTGAGCCAGCGTCGGCACCGGCCGCCGTCCCGCCCGGGGGCCATAGGCGCGGTACCAGACGAGGAACGGTACGATCTTCAGCATCATCCCCGCGATCGTGAGCGACACCCAGCCGCCCAGAGCCAGCACACCATAGGCGAGCGCCAGCCGGGGCCCCGACCAGAGTCCCGTCGCGAAGCCGAGGCCCAGCAATGTGGCCGGGGAAAGAAACGCCGCGCCCGTCAACACGAACCGCAGTCCCCAGTCGAGGCTCGGCCGCTTGCCGCGCCAGGCCATCTCGGCAACCCACGCGAGATGACCCGCGACGGCCACGGCCACCAGCGAGGCGCCGACGACGGTGAGTGCGCTCGCCTCGAGCAGGAGACCGGCGACAAGGCCGGGGACGCCGAGCACGAGGCCCCAGAACTGGGCGCGCCCTACCCAGCCGTCGGGCTCGCGCGCGAGCAGGAACATCGGGTAGAGGCGGGCCGCCACGCCGATCACCATGGGCAGCACCCAGCCGAGCAGGGCCAGATGCACGTGAGCGTGAAGGTTGGCGAAGACCGCGCCCGGCAGGAACCTCCAGATCTTGTCGAGGCTCAGAGCCAGTCCGAAGAGAGCGGTCAGGGCGAGCCCCGCCAAGGCCAGCGCCACCAGGCGAGCGGTGAAGCTCCACCGCCGCAGACCGCGCACGGTGAGCGTCACGTTGACGAGATGCATCGCCATCCCGGCGACGACGAGACCGGCGCCCCACGCGAGCCCCTCCCACCGGGCGATGGCGAAGTGCCCCACCATTCCTACGACGCCGGCGGCGAAGAGCGCCAGTTGCCAGCGCGCCAGCCGCTCGCTCCAGACGGGACGCTCCAGCACCACGGGGATGAGCTGGTAGCTCGCCCCCATGATGGCGAGCGTGATCCACCCGAGCGTCAGCGTGTGGGTGAGGGCGAGGAGCCGTGGCTGGTAGTAGTGGCCCGCCAGCTCGGAACCGAGCCACGGCACCGCCAGCGCGGCCACGACGAAGGCGGCCGCCGCGGTCATCAGGTAGCTCAGCGGCAGCGCGACCGACGGCCCCCGCCCAGGCGAGGGCCGGATCATCCCCGGCCGCTCGCCGATCCGGGCTCGTCTGGCAGCTCACCCAGCGCCGCGAGCAGCCTGCCGAGGTCGACGCCGGCCGCGGCCGACGCCTCGGCCAGCGTCAGGCCCGCCCCGCAGCAGTGATTGATCCCGAAGCGCTGCAGCACCTCGAGGGCCCTCGTGGACCGCCCGGCGACCTCGCCGACCGTCTGGGCCGCCGCCGTGCGCGAGGTTCCCGTGGCGTGCCCTTGATGACCGTGGCAGCTGCACGTGGCCATGACTGGTTCCTCCTGACACCAGCGTAGCCACCGGGTGCCGGCGCGCCTATGATGCCGGTCATAGGCCGGGCGAGCCGCGCTATCCGCGCAGGGCCAGACCGAGGACCACCACGGCGAGCACGACGAGGACGTTCGCTCGAGCCACCCACGAGGCGCGCACGCGCAGGCCGGGGTCGGCCCCCGGCGCCCCCGCGCGCGGCCCCAGAACGAAGTCGTGGATGACGCCGAGCGCCAGGGCGAGCACGACGAGCCCGAGCTTGACGTGGAACAGCGGCACCCCGAGCAGGTACGGCCGCAGCCACAGGTTCAGGAGCCCGCTCAGCAGGAGCAGGCTGAGCGCGATCCACCCCACCGTGCGAAAGCGCAGGCCCGTCGCGTGAACGAGGCGCAGACGCTCGGCTGGCTCCAGTCGTCGCACGACCGGGACCAGCACGAGCGCGATGAAAAGCATCCCGCCGATCCACACGATAGCCGCCAGCACGTGCAGGCTGCGGGCGAGGAGCGAGAGGCTCACGGCTCAGCCCATGAACGCGCGCGCCACGGTGAGATAGATCAGGATCGACAACAGATCCTGGATCACCGTGGCCAGCGGTCCGGAGCCGAAGGCCGGATCTCCGCCCAGGCGCTGCAGGAGCCACGGCAAGGCGATCGCCACCGCGGTCGCCGTGGAGCACGCCGCGGCCAGGGAGATGCCGAGGACCGCCATGAGCTGGCTGCCATCCCAGCGCCATGCCAGGGGGACCGAGGCCAGGGCCAGTCCGAGCCCGATCAGGATCCCGGTGACGATTTCCTGGCGTACCACGCGGACGAGCGGGATGCCGACGGATAGCCCTCGGACCACCAGTGTCTCGGTCTGGGTACCGACCGCGTCGGCCAGGTAAACGATGCCGGGCAGGAAGAACGCCAGGACGAGGCTCGAACGGACCTCGTGCTCGAAGGCGGCGACGAGGTCGGCAGCGAGCACCATGCCCGCCAACCCTACGACCAGCCAGGGCAGGCGGTGGGCCAGACGACGCCACACCGGCTCCTGGAGCGAACGCCTGGCCGAGAGCGCATCGCGCCAGAGGCCGCCGAGCCGGGCCATGTCCTCATGGTGCTCGGCGAGGAGCACCGCCAGGAGCCGCTGGGGCGGGATAAGCCCGACGAAGCCTCCCGCCTCGTCGACGACCGCCAGCGCCGACTCGCCCTGCTGAACCGCCTTCCAGGCGGCGAGCTCCTGGTCGGCCCCCGGACGTACGACGGGCGGGTCGGGATCCATGATCGTCCGCGCCGACGAATCGGCCGGGGCCCGCAGCAGCGCCTCGATGGGAACCAGGCCCACCAGGCGACCCTCCACGCACACCGCGACATCGGTGGCGCAGTCGTAGCGCTCGCCGGCGAGGGCCGCGCGGATCTCGCCGGCGGTGGCCTCCGGTGTCGTCGTCGGAACGCGCCGCGCGACATGCTCGCCGGCCGTCTCGAAGGCCACCGGGAAAACGGTCTCGTCGTCTGGGACCGCCATGTCTCCTCCCTGGGCGCGCCTAGCCGGCGGGGCGCGGGCGGCGTTTGACGACCAGCACCGAGCACGGGGCGTGATGGAGCACGCGCTCGGAGACGCTTCCCAGCACCAGACGCATCATGGTTCCGTGCCCGCGCGCTCCTACGACGACGAGATCGATCTGCGGCTCGCTGGCGGCGCCGATGATCTCCTCGGCCGGGTTGCCGAGAATACAGGATTGTTCAACATTTGCGGTCTTCGATCTCAGTTCTGTCTCGAGATCTCTCAGCACACCCTCGAGCCTGGTCCGCCAGGCTCCGGCCGACTCCCGGAGCGCCGTCGGGACCGGCACCGCAAAGAGCTCGGGATCGGCGACCGGGATGCGCGGGGGCTCGGCCACGGCAACCAGTCGAATGACGAGCGTCGGGTCCAGGGGGAGCGCGGCGAAGAACCGGGCGGCCCGCATGGAGTCCGGCGAGCCGTCCACGGCGATGACGGCCTTCCGCAAACCTGGCGGCCGTCCCTTGACGACGAGCACCGGGCAGGGCGCATGGTGTACGGCCGCCGTCGAGACGCTACCGAGCAGCCAGCCTTTGACAGCGCCCAGGCCCCGGGCCCCGACGACGACCAGGTCGGCGTTCCACTCCTCGGCAAGCCGGGAGATCTCCTCGCGCGGCTCGCCCTCGACCACCCGCGCGCTGGCCGCCCACCGCCGAGTGAGGTCGGCACGGGCTTGCTCGGCGACAGCGGCGGCAGCCCCTCGCAGGCCGTCGTAGTAGGCCCGCACCGTCGGAATGTCGAGGGCCGAGTGAGGCAGCGTCACCACCGCCAGGACGACGATCTCGGCTGAAGCTGGCAAGGGGAAGCGGCTCAGCCACTCTCCGGCCGCGCGGGCGTCCGCCGAGCCATCGGTCGCGTACAGGACCCGCATCCTCGACTCCTCCTCTGCCCGCGATCAGGGCTCGCGGGATGGCGCGGCCTGGCCCGGCGGCGTCTGGACCATCATGCCCGCCGGGCGCACGACCAGGACGGGCACGGCCACGCCGCGCAGGACGGCTTCGGCGACGCTGCCGAACATTTCCTTCTCCCGGCCGGTGCGGCCGTGCGTCGTCATCACGATGAAGTCGACCTCGTAGTCGCGGGCCGCTTTCGCGATGGCGGCCGCCGGTGCACCATGCCACAGGACCGTAGCCACCGCGGCGCCACTGCCCTCCAGGCGATCCCGTATCGACTTCAAATACGCCTCGGCTTCGCGGATGGGGGCGAGCTGGCCCTCGACAGGCGCGGGCTCGTGATCGAACCGCGCGCTGGTGACACGGACCACGAGCAGCTTCGCGCCGGAGGTACGGGCGAGCTCCCGGGCGACGGGCAGGGCCGCCTCGGCCGTCTCGGAGCCGTCGAGCGGCAGCAGGATTCTCTTCACTGGCATCGCATGTCCTCGTCGGGCGCCCCGGCCGACGCCGGAGCGTCATGGGTGAACCCATTCCAGCACGGCGATCGTGCCGATCCCCGCCACGATGAGCACGACCTGGCTGACGCCAGCGGTCAGGGCGGCCCGGCGATGCAGCGCAGGAATGAGGTCGGCGGCGGCGATGTAGATGAAGCCGGCGGCCGCGAGGGCCAGCACGTACGGCACCGCTCCGTCCACGACGTCGAGCGCAGCATACGCCAGAATGCCGCCGAGCGGCGTGCTGAGGCTCACCACCGTATTGAGGGCCACCGCCCGCGAGAACGAGTAGCCGCTGTCCAGGAGGACGGCGATGTCCCCCAGCTCCTGAGGCAGCTCATGGGCCACCACGGCGACCGCGGTGGCCACGCCCACCGGGACACTGACCAGGAAGGCCCCGGCGATCACCACGCCGTCGACGAAGTTGTGCAGGCCGTCGCTCGTCAATATGAGGGGCCCCGTCGCCCGGTGGGTATCGCACGTCCCGTCGT
Source organism: Candidatus Methylomirabilota bacterium (assembly GCA_035709005.1). Lineage (NCBI taxonomy): Bacteria > Methylomirabilota (SeqCode) > Candidatus Methylomirabilota bacterium. The sequence goes on from DASTFB010000087.1 coordinate 27,254, forward strand.
GGCAATGCCGCCACAGGATCAGCTTCTCGAGCGTGAAGAAGAGGACCAGCCCGGCGAGCACGGTCCCCAGCATGGCGACCGTCTCGCCCGCGCGAAGGGCCTCGGGCAGCAGGGCCAGGAATGCCGCCCCCATCAGGGTTCCCACGGCATAGCTCACGAGCCCGGACAGCAAGCGTCCGCGCATCCGGTCGGGAGCGGTGCGCACCAGCCCCGCGGCGACGAGCATCGCCGCCACCGTCATCAGGCTGGCCCCCACGATCCAGATCAGGCGCACCGAGCCTCTGGCTTGCCGAGACCCCGACGGAATGGGAGATTAGGGGGGGCATCTGGCCGACGGGCTCGGTAGTCAGCGGAGGACACGGATGGAAGCCTTTGTCGTCGGAGAGGAAACGTCTCATCACGTCGGTGATCCCAGATGCCCGGCATGCTGGGAATCGTATCCCGAGCTGTGTCCATGCGGGGGGTTGATTCACGCCGCCGGCGAGCCGGAGGAAGACGCCGACGGTAACCTGCTCGTGGTCACGCGATGCGATCAGTGTGGCCGCTCGGAGGACGACCTCGACGCTGTGCGGTAGGCGGAAAGGCCGGCCCTGAGTCTCGCGCCGCCCTACCCGATCGTCGACGTCGCCGGCCGTCTGGGCCTGGCCGACGCCGACCTCATCCCCTACGGCCGGAGCATCGCCAAAATCCACCTGCGCGCCCTCGAGGCGCGACGCGGCGCGCCCGACGGCAAGCTCGTCGTCGTCTCGTCCATCACCCCCACCCCGCCCGGAGACGGCAAGACGACGGTCAGCATCGGACTCGGCCAGGCCCTCAGCCGGATCGGCCGGCGGGCCATCGTGGCCTTGCGCGAGCCCTCGATCGGTCCGTGCCTGGGCGTCAAAGGCGGGGGCACGGGCGGCGGTCAGGCTCAGGTGGTGCCCGCCGACGCCATCAACTTGCACTTCACCGGCGATATCCACGCTGTCGAGGCGGCCCAGAACCTCCTCGCCGCGTGCCTGGACAACCACCTCCACCACGACAACACCCTTGGCATCGACCCTCGTCAGATCTTCTTCCGGCGGGCGATCGACATGAGCGATCGGGCCCTCAGACAGATGGTGCTGGGCCTGGGCGGGCGGGCCCAGGGCTACCCCCGTGAGGAAGGATTCGTCATCACGGCCGCCTCCGAGATCATGGCCCTGCTCTGCCTGGCCGAGGATCTGATGGACCTCAAGGCCCGGTTGGGCGGCATCCTGGTGGCCTTCGCCTTCGATGGTCGTCCCATCTTCGCCCGCGACCTCGGGGTGACCGGCGCGATGACGGCGCTCCTGCGCGACGCCATCCACCCGAACCTCGTGCAAACCCTGGAAGGGACGCCCGCGCTAATCCACGGCGGCCCCTTCGCCAACATCGCCCACGGCTGCAACTCTGTCGTCGCCACGAAGCTCGGGCTCAAGCTCGCGGACATCTGCGTGACCGAGGCGGGCTTCGGCGTCGACCTGGGCGCCGAGAAGTTCTTCGACATCAAGTGCGGCTACGCGGGGCTCGTCCCCGACGCCGTCGTCCTGGTCGCCACGGCGCGCGCGCTCAAGTTCCACGGAGGCGTGCCGCTGCCGGCGCTGGACCGTGCCGATCCCGACGCGCTGAAGACAGGGATGGCGAACCTGGATAAGCACCTCGAGAACGTCGCCCTGTTCGGCGTGCCCGCGCTCGTCGCCGTCAACCGCTACGGCTCGGATACCGAGGCCGAGCTGAGGGCGATCATCGAGCACTGCGCCGATCTGGGCGTGCCCGCCGCCGTGGCCGACGTGTACGGGCGCGGGGGCGCCGGCGGCGAGGCGCTGGCCGGAGCGCTCGCGGATCTGCTGGCGCGCGCGCCCTCACGGTTCCGGCCCCTCTACGACTGGCGGGCCCCGATCAGGGCCAAGATCGAGACGATCGCCACCCGCATGTACGGCGCCGGGCAGGTCGCCTACACGAGACGCGCGGAGGAGCAGATCGGCCGCGCCGAGGCGCTGGGCTTCGCCGGGCTGCCGGTCTGCATGGCCAAGACCCCGCGGTCGCTGTCCGACGATCCGGCCCTTCTGGGCCGGCCCCGTGACTTCGTGCTGACCGTGAACGAGGTCCGTATCTCGGCCGGCGCCGGCTTCCTGGTCCCGATCACCGGCGAGATCCTGACGATGCCGGGTCTCCCACGCTCGCCGAACGCGGAGCGGATCGACGTCGAGGCCGACGGGCGGATCACCGGCCTGGTCTGACTGCGTATAATCGTGGGCGTGCTGCGGCTCGAGCATCTGATCGAGCGGGCGGCCCGACACCTGGGCGGGCCCCGCGTGCTGGCTCTGCCCTTCCTGCGCGCCCTGGCCGTGATCTCCGGGTACGTCTGGCTGTTCCTGGCGCCCGACTACCAGGGCTGGCACGCCGTGCATGCCACCATGCTGGCCTTCCTGCTCTACAGCGTGAGCGTCATCACCCTGGTCTGGGTCCGCACGGCCAAGATGCTCCGCTTCCACGATCTCGTGCTCGCCGGGGATCTCGCCTTCGCGCTGCTGCTCATCCATCTCACGGGCGGGGCGACCAGCACGCTGTTCCTGGCCTTGCTGGTGATCGCCGGGCTGCAGTCCTACTACTACGGACTCACCCGGGGGGTGCTCGTCGCCGCCGTCTCGGCGGCCGCCTATATCGCCGTTTCCTGGCCGACGATCGATGAAGTCCAATGGGCCAACATGGCGATCCGGCTCTCGGTCCTCATCGGAACGGCCCTCGGCGTCGGCCTCCTGGGCGATGCCGAGGACCGAGAACGCCGCCAGGTCCTGATGCTGTCGGCCGACGCGGAGGAGCGCGAGCGCTTCATCCGGAGCGTCGTCGATAGCGTCGGCGAGGGGCTGATCGTGCTGGATCCCCAGGGACGGGTGACGACCTGGAACCACGCCCTGGAAGCCCGGTACGGCATCGCGGCCGCCGAGGTGGTCGGCCGGAATCTGTTCGAGTTCAATCCCGAATTGAAGCGCGAGGCGCTGGTCGAGCCTCTCGAGCGACTGCTGCGTGGCGACATCGACGAGTTCGCCCTCGACGCGATGGAGCACCAGACGCTGCGCAAAGGGCCGGTGGTCTTGAATATCCGGGGCAGCCTGCTCCGCCACCGCGGGCAACCGGCAGGAGCGGTCCTCCTGATCGAGGACATCACCAGACGAGTGGAATTGGAGCGGGCCGCCCGCCAGACGGAGAAGCTGGTGGCCCTGGGCACGCTCTCCACGGGGCTCGCCCACGAGTTGAACAACCCGATCGGAATCATCTCGTCGCGGATCGAGCTGATGCTGCTGGAGACCGATCCGCAGACCCTGCCCGCAGCCATCTGGGAGGACCTGAACGTTCTGCGCCGCCACGCGGAGCGCATCACGCGAATCGTGCAAGGCCTGCTCTCGTTTGCCCGTCAGTCCGGCCGGGCCACCGGCCCTGTCGATCTCAACCGGATCGTCGACGACACGCTGCTGCTCGTGGAGAAGCAGGTCGTCAAAGACGGCCTCACCCTGACCCGGCGCCTGACCCCGGACCTCCCCGTCATACAGGGCGACGCGACGGCGCTCGAGCAGGTGCTGATGAACCTGGTCCTCAACGCCCGCGAGGCCATCGACGGGCAGGGGGAAATTTGCGTCGAGACGGACCTCGCCGCCGGCCTGCCCCAGCAGGTGCGCTTGACCGTCCGCGACACCGGCCCCGGCATCCCCGCCGAGATGCTGTCCCGGATCTTCGACCCGTTCTTCACGACCAAGCCCCGCGGGACTGGTCTGGGATTGTCCATCTCGTACGGTATCGTGCGGGAGCACGGCGGGAGCCTGGATGTCCACTCCGAGCCCGGTCGAGGCACGACGTTCGTCGCGTCGTTCCCGGTGACCCGAGCGGCGTAATCCTTGCCAGAGCGCTCTGCCGAGGCCGTTGCGCCCCATCGGGGCTCGGCCACCCCACCGCGCCCTCCCCGATCACTGGTAACAGCCTGATTTCACGCGCCCTCGAGATGGCAGCACAGTTGCTCTCTCCTCTTCTCAGATCGCGGCTCGCTGGAGGAGGCTCGAACAGAGATGCAGCCCTCGGTCCTGGTCGTGGACGACGAGGCCGACCTGGCCGCCACCTGTGTCCGGCTGCTGCACCGCCACGGCTACAACGTAGTATCGGCGGGAACACGGCGACAAGCGCTGGAGACGCTGGCCAGTGGGCAGTATGACCTGGTCGTCACGGATCTGCGTCTTCCCGACGGCGATGGTCTCGACGTCGTACGCGCAGCCCGGGCGCTCGCCCTGCCTCGACCGGTCGTCGTCATCACGGGGTTCGGCTCGGCCCAGGCTCGTCAGCAGGCGCTGGCAAGCGGCGCCTCCGCGTTCCTGCCCAAACCCTTCGCCCTGACCGAGTTCGCCGATCTCGTCGACCGGCTCCTGCCCTCCAACTCCCGCGCCGCCCGCCCCCGCGCCTGACCGGGTGGTGTCCGAGGACACGGCGCCGCCCGAGCGGCCGGCGCGCGTCGAGCGCGCCAGGCATCAGGTCGGGCTCATCGCCGGACCGCTGCTGTTCCTGCTCGTCATCGCGCTGCCCGTGCCGGCGCTCGGCCGCGAGGCGCATCTGCTGCTCGCTGTGTTCGCGTGGGCCGTGGCCTACTGGGTCACCGAGGCGCTGCCGGTGGCGGTGACGGCCCTGCTGTCGTCCCTGCTCGCCATCCTGCTGGGCATCGCGCCGGCTCCAACGGTGCTGGCGGCCTACGCCGACCCCGTCGTCTTCCTCTTCATCGGCAGCTTCATCCTGGCCGAAGCGATGAAGAGCAGCGGGCTGGACCGGCGTCTGGCCTTCGCCCTCTTGCGTCACGACTGGGCGACACGGTCGCCCGCGCGCCTCATGCTGGCCATCGGCGTCGTGAGCTGCGCGCTGTCGCTCTGGATCAGCAACACCGCCACCACGGCCATGATGCTTCCGGTCGGCGTGGGCATCCTGCGCGCACTGGGCGAGACGGGTGGCGCGGCCCCGCGCTTCGCCATCGGCTTCCTCTTGATGCTCACGTGGTCGTCCTCGGTCGCCGTCGGCGTGCCGGTAGGCTCGCCGCCGAACCTGATCGCCATCGGCATGGTGCGCGACCTCACCGACCGCCGGCTGACCTTCTTCGACTGGGTCGCGGTCACCATGCCGCTCACCGTCGCGATGCTGCTGCTGTGCTGGCTGATCCTCGGACGGCTCTATCGGAGCGAGCCCCGGCCGCCTGGCCACCTGCGCGCCTACCTGGCCGAGGAGGAGCGGCGCCTGGGCCCCTGGAGCCGCGCCCAGACCAACGTCGCCTTCGTGTTCCTGCTGGCGGCGCTCCTCTGGATGCTGCCCGGGGCCGTGGCGATGGTCGCCTCACCCGGCGGCGCCCTGCCCCGTTTCTTCGAAGCGCGCATGCCCGAATCCGCGGTGGCGCTGGGAGCGGCCGTCCTCCTGTTCATGCTGCCCACCAACTGGCGGCGGGCCGAGTTCACCATCACCTGGCGGCAGGCGGCCCGGATCGACTGGGGCACCATCCTGTTGTTCGGCGGCGGGCTGGCCCTGGGCCGGCTCATGTTCGACACGGGGCTGGCCCGCACGATCGGCGACGCGGCCACGCGCCTGGCCGGCGCCGACAGCCTGTGGGGGCTCACCGCGGTCGCCATCGTGATCGGCGTGGTGCTCTCGGAGACGTCGTCGAACACGGCCTCGGCCAGCATGGTCGTGCCCATCGTCATCGCGGTCGCCCAGGGCGCCGGCCTGAGCCCGATCCCGCCCGCGCTGGGCGCGGCGCTGGGCGCGAGCTTCGGCTTCATGCTCCCGGTCTCCACGCCGCCGAACGCCATCATTTACGGCTCCGGGCTCGTCCCCATCGGCGAGATGATCCGCTCGGGGATCTACCTGGACGTGGCCGGCGCGATCCTGATCTGGGTCGGTCTCCGGCTGCTCTGCCCGCTCTTCGGGGTGCTCTAGCCCTTCTTGACCTTCGGTTTGGTGACACCCCACAGAACGCGTGGGCCCTGCGCGGCCTGGGAGAGCATGGTGTCCTTCCGGACGGCGGCGATCGCCGTCTTCCGGCGCCGGCGCACCTGGGAGGATCCGGCGATCTCCTGGCGAGGCTTGCCGGCCTTCGGCGATCGACCGGGCCCGGGCGCCGGCCCTTGGCGCCTCTTCGCTCGTGACTTCATGGCGTCTCCTTTCCAGTCATTCCGCCTCGACTGAGCGGACCGACAACACGGGGCACGGGGCGAGGCGGATCACCCGGTCGGCCACGCTGCCGAGCAGGGCGCGCTCGACTCCGCCCCGTCCGCGGGTGCCGAGGACGATGACGTCGATTCCGGCGCTCCTGGCCATCGTGAGGATGTCCTGGTACGGCACCCCGGCGCGAGCCTCCACCCGGACGACGAGTCCGGCCGCACGGGCCTCGGCGGCCCACTGCTCGAGCTTCTTCGTCGCCCACTCACGCGCGGACTCGTAGACCTCGCGCAGTCGCGGCCCGGAAACCGGCGATTCCGAGTACAGCGGCGCCTCGACCAGCACGTGGAGCAGCACCAGCTCGGCGCCGGTCGTCCGGGCGAGCTCCCTGGCAACCCGCCACGCCTGCTCGGACACCGACGAGAAGTCGGTCGGCACCAGGATCCGGCGATACGGTCCGGGCGCAGCGCTCACGCGCCGTCCTTCGTCTTCTCGCGCTCGGCGGCCTCTCGCTCGAGGTGCCAGTAATGCCGGTCGCGGGCTCGCAACATCTCCTCCGAGGTCCGCACCTCGGCATCGGCCGGCTGCTCGACCCCCAGGGCACGTCCCAACTCGTCCACGACGTCCTGATCCGGAGTGGCGACGCTGCCCCCGACCGCCTCCTCGCCGCTGCTCGTGGCGCGCTGCCAGTCCGCGTCCACGTCGCCGCCGGTGAGGATCGGGCTGGTCTCCGGGTGGGACAGACGCTCGGAGCCGAGCTCGCTTGTCTCGCTCTCCTGGCGGGACCTCGGCTCTCGTGGCGCGCCCTGCTTCTGCTTACGGAGCCGGGCGCGCTTCGGCTTACTTCGGGACACTCGACCCTTCTTCGACCGCGCTTTCATGGCGTCCCTCCGATCGATAGTGACGAGAAGCTCCTCGAGACTCCCGGGCCGGACTTCCTCGATCTCGTAGCGGACACGCACGAGAGGGCGGCGCACCTGAATGATGCGACCGAGATCGATGGGAGTGCCGAGCAGCACGAGATCGCAAGGCACCGCCTCGATCGTCGCCTCGAGATCCGCCAGTTGCGCGCGGTTGTAGCCCAGCGCCGGGAGGACCGGCCCGATGGCCGGGTAGCGCTCGAGCGCATGCCGGAGGTCGCCCCGTGCGTAGGGACGAGGATCGACCAGCATCGCGCCGTACCGGCGAGCGGCCAGGGCGGCGGCCCCGGCGCCCAGGCCTCCGTGGGTGAGCGTCGGACCATCCTCGACGGCCAGCACGCGACGGCCGGCCAGGCGCTCGGGCTCGTCCACGGTGACCGGCAGCCGCGTGTCCACGATTCGCGCCCGGGGATTGAGGGCGCGGATGGCCACCCGCACGGCCTCGACCGATGCCGGCGGCGCAGAGTCCTCCTTGACGATGACGGCCACATCGGCGGCTCGCAGGTTGGCCTCTCCGGGGTGATGCCGGCTCTCGTGCCCGGGCCGGTGAGGGTCCACCAGGCATACGTGCAGGGCCGGCGCGAAGAACGGCAGGTCGTTGTTGCCGCCATCCCAGACGATCACATCGGCTTCAGCCTGGGCGCGAGCCAGGATGGCGCCGTAGTCGACGCCGGCGTAGACCACACAGCCGGCTTCGATGTGAGGCTCGTACTCCTCCCGCTCTTCGATCGTGACGCCGGCCGCGTCGAGATCGGCCAGCGTGGCGAACCGCTGCACGCGGGCCGCCACCAGGTCGCCGTAGGGCATCGGGTGGCGCACGACCACCACCCGGCGCCGCCGCTCGCGCAGGATCCGCACGAAGTGCCGGCTCACCGCGCTCTTGCCGCAACCGGTACGGACGGCACAGACCGCCACCACGGGGACGGAGCTCGCCAGCATCGTGCGGCGGGGACCGAGGAGCGCGAAGTCGCTGCCCGCGGCCAGCGTCCGGCTGGCCAAATGCATCACGTCCTCGTGGCTCACGTCGCTGTAGGCGAAGACGACCTCGTCCACCGACAGGTCGCGGATCAGGCGCTCCAGATCTCCTTCGGGCTCGATCGGGATTCCCTGACGGTACCGAGGCCCGGCCAGAGAGGCCGGGTAACGCCGCCCGGCGATGCCCGGGATCTGGGCGGCCGTGAAGGCCACCACTTCCGTGGCCGGTTCCTCGCGGTAGACGACGTTGAAGTTGTGGAAATCGCGGCCGGCCGCGCCCAGGATCAACACCCGTTTGCGCCTGGCCAGGCTCATGGCGCCTGCAGCACGGCGCCCGCGCGCCCTCAGAGCGGAAACCGTAGCAGGGCCGCCATCCCGCCGGCTCGCTCGAGCGCCTCGTGAGCCTCGATCATCACGATCTCGCCGCCCGTCTCCACGACCCGATCGACGACCTCGTCGGACAGGCGGACACGCTTCGTCGGCCCACCGCACATCCGGCACGTCGCGGCCTCGCCGGGCTGCAAGGCCGCGCACGACGTGCAGGCCGCGCCCGTTTCGTCGAAGGTGCGGAGCAGGTAGAGCCTGCGCACCGCCCCCCGGCCCACGGCGCGCAGCGTCCCCTCGACGCCCGCGACCGCCTGTCCGCCCTTGGCCGCCTCGGTGAGGAGCTCGTCCACGACCCGGCCTTGCTCGCTGGCGTCCAGCCGGGCCAGCAGCGCGGTCGCGCGGTCAACCAACGCGCTGGCCGGCTCGTGGCGGGCCCCGGAGATCGTGCCGGCCACGCGGCCGGCCAGGGTCGCCGGCAACCGCGAACGGAAGACGGCGACGATTCGATCCTCGCCGGCCAGCACGATCCGTGCGTTCGCTGTCTGGTCCACCAGCTCCCGCAAGGCCTCGGCGACCGCTTCGAAGTGCTGGTCGCGGTGAACCTCGATGTGCCGCTGATAGCGGGACTGGGCGAGCAGCGCCCAGCCCCCTCGATCGTGGCGCCCGGGAACGTCGTGTTCCAGCGTCACCTCCTCGCCGAGTCCAGCCGGGTCGATCGGGATCAGCCTGGCGTGATTGCCGTCCACGAAGGCCACGATCGTCGGCGGCGCCTCGGCGACGAGAGCGGCCAGGGGGGTGAGCAGGGGCTTGTCCGCCACCGCGAAGGTGTTGTCGAAGGGCACGCGTAGCGGCACGATCTCGCGGAGCCCGAGGGGGCCACAGGCGAAGAGGGCGACCCCAGCGGCCTCCGGGACCGTGGCCTGCTTCACCAGGCGCTCGCCCTGCTCCTCGATCCAGTCCAGGTCCGCCTCCAGCTCGGCGCCGGCCCGCCCCCGGGCTTCGCGCAGGTTGTTCTTGAGAAACACCCGCACCCGTTCACGCTGGTGCTCGTCGGCCCAGCGGGTGTCCAGGTACACGCTCACCACCGGCGAGGCGGCCTCGCCGAGGCGGGCCAGGGCGTTCACTCGCTCACGCAGATCCATGAGACGCCTCTCCTCACTCGCCCGCGAGCAGGCGCTTGGCCGCGTAGTATTTCTTCGGGTACCGGCGGGCCTCCCGCTGGCGTTCGCGATAGCGCTCGAGCCTGGGCATGAGGGCGGCGAACGCGGCATCGAAGGCAAGCCGCGACGTGGTGGCGGTCTGCTCCACCCTGATCGCCGGGCGGTACGGCAGGCGAACGGTCAGCGCGCAGCGCTGGGCCGGGCCACCCTTCGGGCCATTGTCGTCGATGAACGTCACCAGCGCCTCGATGGGCGCCACGCCAAGCCGCTCCAAGGCTCGCTCCAGCCGCGCCCTGATCCGCCCGCGGAGGGCGCGGTCGCCTTTGACGCCTCTAATCCCGATCATGCCGTCCTCCTCGACTCCTGTCGCTGATCACACGCAAGCCTGGTGCCACATCGGAAGTACCGCAATTCACCGCCCTACACGGGGCCTGTGGGGGGCTGTCGCCGCTGCCCCCACCCTCCAACGCCGGGCGGCCCCAGATCGGCCGATTCTACCCGATGCAGGAACCCCGGCCGGTCACGGGAGCATGACCCCGCCCATAGGGTGCTCGGTGTCGGCCAACGTGACGGTGCGCGCCACGAGCCCCGCCCGCTCGCGGACGCACTCGGCGGTGACGAACTCACCGGGCGTGATGTCGGCAGGCTCGAGCTCCACCTCCAGGAAGTCCCCGGCGAAGCGGCCGGGGACATCGATACGGATGAAGACGTTGAACCGGGTTGACGGAGTGTAGCGGATCGTGCGACGGGTCAAGACCGTCTCTCCCCGCTCGACACGCCAGGGACCGACCTCGTCGATGACCAGCACGCCGTCCGTCGGGTCGAGGGTCACCACGGTTCCCGAATACCGCTCCGGACCGGCGGCAGACGCCGAGCCACCCAGGACAAGTCCCAGCGCTGCCACCAGCAAGGTCCACACGAGTATCGGACGGCTGCGCATCGCTGCCTCCTATTCCATGGCTGGCATGTGTTCGTCCTTCTTCTCCGGCACCTCGGTGAGCGTGGCCTCGGTGAGCAGCAGCAGGCTGGCCGCCGACACGGCGTTCTCCAGGGCGACGCGGACCACCTTGGTCGGATCGATGATCCCTGCCTCCACCAGATCGACGTACTGGCGCCGGGCGGCGTCGAACCCGAGGTTGCCCGCGCCCTTGCGCATCTCGTTGACCACCACGCCGCCGTCGGCCGCCGAGTTCTCGGCGATCTGGCGGGTGGGCGCCTCCAGGGCCCGCCGGAGGATGGCGAGCCCGGTCCGTTCGTCGCCTTCACATTTGGCCTCTTCGCGTTCCACCGCCTCGATGGCCCGGAGCAGGGCGAGGCCGCCGCCGGGCACGATGCCCTCGGCCACCGCTGCCTTGGTGGCGCTGATAGCGTCGTCCAGGGCCTCCTTCCGGCTCTTCATTTCCGCCTCCGAGGGAGCGCCCACACGGATCACGGCCACGCCACCCGACAGCTTGGCCAGGCGCTCCTGCAGCTTCTCGCGGTCGTAGTCGCTCGTCGCCTTCTCGATCTGCTGGCGAATCTGCTGCTTGCGACCCTCGATGGCTTGCTTGTCCCCCGCCCCGCCGATGATGGTGGTGGTCTCGCGGTTCACGACCACCCGCTGGGTCCGCCCCAGCTGGCTGAGGTCGACGTTCTCGAAACGCACGCCGAGCTCTTCCGTGATGACGCGCCCGCCCGTGAGCACGGCGATGTCCTCCAGAATGTCCTTGCGCCGGTCGCCGAACCCCGGGGCCTTCACCGCCACACAGCGCAGCGTGCCCCGCAGCTTGTTCACCACGAGAGTGGCCAGGGCCTCGCCCTCGATGTCCTCGGCGATGAAGAGCACGGCCGCCCCGGCCCGGGCCACCCGCTCGAGCAGCGGCAGCAGATCCTTCATCACGCCGATCTTGCGATCGGTGAGCAGGATGTGGACGTCCTCGAGGACCGCCTCCATCTTGTCGGCGTCGGTGATGAAGTAGGGCGACAGGTAGCCGCGGTCGAACTGCAGGCCCTCGACGACCTCCAGTTGCGTTTCCGTCGTCTTGGACTCTTCGACGGAGATCACCCCCTCGTTGCCCACCTTCTCCATCGCCTCGGCGACCAGCTCGCCGATGGCGGGGTCGTTGTGGGCGGAGATGGTGGCCACCTGGGCCTTCTCCAGCCGGCTCTTCACCGGACGGGACAGCTGGCGCAGCGCCTCCACGGCGACCCGCACGCCGCGGTCCAGCCCCCGTTTGAGGTCGATGGCGCTGGCTCCGGCGACGACGTTGCGCACCCCGTCGGCGAAGATGGCGTGGGCCAGGAGGGTCGCCGTGCTGGTGCCATCGCCCACCGCGTCGCCGGTGCGCTCCGCCGCCTGCCGGATCATCTGCACGCCGAGCTGCTCGGCCTGATCCTCCAGCTCCATCTCCTTGGCGATTGTGACGCCGTCGTTGCAGACGATCGGAGGCCCGAAGCGCTTCTGGATCAGCACACATTTCGATCGGGGTCCCAGCGTGACCCGGATCGCATCCGCCAGGGCCGTCGATCCCCGGAGCACCTTCTCCCGGGCGTCGGACCGAAACAGGACCACCTTGTGGGCCATCAGGGCTCTCCTCGTCACGCCCGCCGGCGCAGTTGACAGGTCAGACAATAGCGGGCCCAGGGCACCGCCTGCAGACGCGCCAGCGGGATGGGCCCGCCGCAGTCCTTGCACGTGCCGAAGGATCCCGTCTCCAGGCGGGCCAGGGCGGCCTCGACCTCGTCGAGCTCTTGCTTTTCCTGGCCCTCGAGCCGCGAGAGCACCGTGGTAGCGACTTCCTTCGCCGCGTCCTCGTCGAAGTTGCCCGCGGGGTGGGGCTCCAGGGTCGCCAGCTCCGTGTCCGTGGTCACCACCCGCCGGAGCAGCTCACGGCGGGCTTCGAGCAGTCGGGCTCTGAATTCCTCGATCGTGGCTCTCATCGCGTCCCCTTCACATGCCCGCCGAGGGCTGTTCTGTTTACGAGCACGTCGGCCTTCTTGAAACTCTTCATCGACCCGGTGCGGTGCAGGGCCGATGCCACCGGTTTCCCCTGTGAAATCAAACCCTTGGGCCGTGGGCCGCGCGCGGTGACGCCCCAGGTGGGGCGCCGGCGCCCCGCTCACCGCCTTCGGTGGCGGGCTCGCGTTCCTTCTCTAGAGCGCCGCGATGAGGAGAGCGCCGCGATGAGGGGGGCCGGGTCATCGATCACTCGCCCGAGCAGCCAGCACCGCCGGGCCCGTGGCCCGTAGGTCAACGCGACCCCACGCTACCAGAGGTAGTTGTCGGGATCGATGCCGCGGACGGCGGGCAGCGTCGCCGCCAACGCCTTGAGCACGTCGCGCTCGGTCACCATGCCGACCAGGCGTTTGCGCTCGACGACCGGCAGGCAGCCGATCCGGCCCTCGTACATCAGGGCGGCGGCTCGCGCCAGCGGCGCCTGGGGCTCGATGGTGACCACGTCCCAGGTCATCGCATCACGCACGCGCAGATTGGCGAGCGTGGAGCCGAGGCCCCGCAGCCGTCGCTGGGCGACGCCAGACAGGTACTCGGCCAGCTCGGGCGCCAGCACCGCCCCGCGCAGGTCACGATCGGTGATCATGCCGACGAGGTTGCCGGTGTCGTCCACCACGGGCAGGTGGCGCACCTCTCGCTCCCGCATGGTGGCGGCCGCGGTCTCCAGCGGCGCCTCGGGATCGATCGTGATCGGATCCTTCGTCATGACATCGCGTACCCAAGGTGTCATCGTCTCCTCCCCAGTGGGTTCACGCCCGGGCCGCCCGCAGCAGGACGAGCGCCTTCGGCGGCACAGTCAGCTTGGCTCCCTGTCCCGCGCGCCCGCCCGTCCCGGCTTCGCTGCTATCGATCAGCACCTCCCAGTCCAGGCCGGGGTGCGGGTCGGGCAGCGTGAAGGGCACGGGCAGGTCGTGCGCGTTCATCAGGACGAGCAGGGTATCGCCGGTGATCGGCTCCCCCCGCTCGTCGACCTCGTCCATGGCCTCCCCGCACAGGCGGAAGCCGAAGGCGGGCAGCGCGACGGCGCGCCACTCGGCGTCGGCCATCTCGCCGCCGTCCGGGCGCAACCACGCCAGGTCCTTCATCCCGGCCGCGCAGAGCGGACGCCCCTGGAAGAACTTGCGGCGCCGCAGCTCGGGGTGGCGGCGCCGCAGCCGGATCAGTCGCCGCGTGAACTCCAGCAGGCGCCGGGCACGGTCGTCCAGGTTCCAGTCGCACCAGGACACCTCGTTGTCCTGGCAGTACGCGTTGTTGTTCCCTCGCTGGGTGCGGCCAATCTCGTCGCCGCCGGTGAGCATGGGCACGCCCTGCGACAGGAAGAGCATGGCCAGGAAGCTCCGCATCCGGCCCTCCCGCATGGCCAGGATCGTCGGATCATCCGTCGGCCCCTCCACGCCCCCGTTCCACGAGTGGTTCTCGTCGGTGCCATCCCGGTTGCCCTCGCCGTTGGCCTCGTTGTGCTTGTGGTTGTAGCTGACGAGGTCGGCCAGCGTGAAGCCATCGTGGGCCGTCACGAAGTTGATGCTCGCGTAGGGACTGCGACCATCGTCCTGGTAGAGGTCGCTGGAGCCGGTGAGCCGATAGGCCAGCTCGGCCAGCTGACCCCCTTCACCGCGCCAGTAGCGGCGGACGGCGTCCCGGTAGCGGCCGTTCCACTCCGCCCAGCCTATGGGGAAGTTGCCCACCTGGTAGCCGCCGGCAGCCAGATCCCACGGCTCGGCGATCAGCTTCACCTGGGAGATCACCGGGTCCTGGTGGATCACGTCAAAGAAGCTCGCCAGTCGGTCGACGTCGTGCAACTCGCGCGCCAGCGTCGCGGCCAGATCGAAGCGGAATCCGTCGACGTGCATCTCCAGCACCCAGTAGCGCAGGCTGTCCATGATGAGCTGCAGCGTCCGCGGATGGGTCATGTTCAGGGCGTTGCCGCACCCCGTGTAGTCGACGTAGCGACTGGGGTCGTCCGGGCGCAGTCGATAATAGGCGGCGTTGTCGATACCCCGGAAACAGAGCGTCGGGCCCTGGTGATCGCCCTCGGCCGTGTGGTTGTAGACGACGTCCAGGATGACCTCGACGCCCGCGTGGTGCAGGGTCTTCACCAGCGTCTTGAACTCGCGCACCTGCTGGCCCCGGACGCCGGAGCTGCAGTAGCGCGCGTCCGGGGCGAGAAACGCGATCGAGTTGTACCCCCAGTAGTTGGTGAGCCCCCGCTCGACCAGGGCTCGCTCCGACACCGCCTGGTGAACGGGCATGAGCTCCACGGCGGTCACACCCAGCGCGCGCAGATGATCGAGGACCGGGGGACAGATCAGCCCGGCGTAGGTGCCGCGCAGGTCCGGGGGCACTCCGGGATGGCGGGCCGTGAACCCCTTCACGTGAACCTCGTAGATGACGGTCTGATTCCACGGAGTCCCGAGCAGGTGATCGTCCCCCCACGGGAAGCTGGGATCGATCACCACGCACTTCGGGATGTCGCCGGCATCGTCACGGTCGTCGGGTAGCACCTCTCCGCCGGGACCCGACCGCTGACCGAGCAGGGGGTCGCTCCAGGTCACCGTGCCCGCGATGGCCTTGGCGTAGGGGTCGAGCACGAGCTTCGCGGGGTTGAAACGATGACCCGCTACGGGCGCCCACGGGCCGTGGACGCGATAGCCGTAGAGCTGGCCGGGGCCGGCCTCCGGAAGATAGACGTGCCAGATCTGGTCCGTGCGCTCACGGATCGGGATCCGTGCAATCTCCCGCCCCGCATCGGCGGGGTCGAACAGGCAGAGCTCCACCCCCGTCGCGTGCTCGCTGAAGAGCGCGAAGTTGACGCCGGAGCCATCCCAGGTCGCGCCCAGGGGATAGGGACGACCCGGCCAGGCCCGCAGTGGCGTCACCACGCTCGACCGAGGTGCAAGGAGGCGGCCAAGCCCGGCCAACCGCCTACCACTCGCCGAATGGGCGACTTGGCTGCCGGGCCGTCCCCCACTCCGCCTGCGCTGCGGTCGCAGCCGCCTCAGTGGGGCGCGAAGGGGACACTGGATGGAGGCTCGATCAGGACGCGGGCCGGGCGGCCGTCCTCCAGCGTGATCCGGGCGGCGACGAAGTGCTGGACGAGCCAGACCACCGTCTCCAGGTGGGCCGAGACCCGTGGACAGGTGAATGTCGAGCCGGTCCGGCCGAGAGCCAGGAATGGCACGAGCTGGTCGGCCAGGTGCTCGTCCACAGCCGCCTTGCTCGCCATCCAGGCCAGGAGCTCATCCACAGCCACCTCGGCGACCTGTTCGGCCGGCAGCCCCCGCCGGCCCAGCGCGGAGAAGCCAGCCCGACCCCGCAGCGCCAGGAAGAGCACCGTGCCCGGCCCGAGCGCCCCCTGGTCTTCCTCCACGGCGATCGACGCGCTCAGGCCGGCCGCCAGCAAGCGCTCTTCGGCCCGGCGGCGTTGCCGCTCGGCGATCGAGCGCGGCAAGCGGGAGACCGCGGAGAGGCCCACCACCTCGGGGTGCGCCGGCGGCGTCTCGAGCACGAGGCCCTGCACGTCCGAGGCAGGTTCGACCGCCGCCTCGATCTCTCCTCCACCCGCCGGATACCAGCCCCAGCGGCGCAGGGTCACCGTGGCGTGGATGCCGGCCGGCGCCAGCGCGGGCAGGAATACATGGCTGAGGTAGTGAACGGGCGGACTCCAGGGCACGTGGGTCCCACCCACGAGGGTGATCCGTGACGGCGTGCCGGCGAAGGCCAGCGGCAGGAGCACCGTCTGTAAGATGAGGCTCACCGAGCCGGCGCTCCCCCGGATCGCCCCGACGTCGAAGCGATAGCTTCCCCCCGCGGGCGCGCGCGGGGCGAAGGTCAGACACGTCGAGTCGAGCCGGTCGCCCGTGACTTCGGCGGCGCTGATCGCGGCCAGCGCCCGGACCGCCGCCAGGTGCTGAGGCTGCAGCCCTGGCTTCGGCCGGCGGACCCGGATGTTCGTGAGGCTCAGCGTCCGGCCCAGGGCGACGGCCAGGGCCAGGGCCGCGCGGAGCACCTGGCCGCCGCCCTCACCGTGCGAGGCATCGAGCGCGATCACGGGGTCCTTCATCGGACCAGACGATCGAACTGCTCGCTTTCCCGGGCGTCAGCCGTCGGCGTGACCGGCGTCGGAAAGAACGCTGGCGACTTCGGCAGCCTGGGCCTCCGCCTCCAGCGCCCGTTGCATCGCGAGCAAGCGCCTGCTGGGCCGGACGCTGTAGCTCGCCGGATCGCGCAAGCGGCGGACGGCGCCGGGCAGCGCGGCGATCTGGGCTCGAGCGTAATCGCGAATAGCCGGCAGCGACGGCAGTGGGTCCACCAGCGCCCCGCCGCGCATGACGGGACGCAGCAACGGCTCGCCGCCGGCCGGGGCCGGCTCCTCCCGCAGCGCCACCACGTCGCTCGCGAACCCTCCATCGGCTCCCCGGAATCGGTACACTTGCTTCTCGCCGGCCAGCGTCGCCTTGCCTGCGCTGAGCTTGAGGACGTTCCGCCCGGCGTAGCTGACGATCTTGTAGGCCATGTCGAAATACGGCGCATCAGCCGAGACGTTCATACGGGTGCCGATCCCGAAGGCGTCGATGGGGGCGCCGGCATCGAGCAGCGTCTGCACCGCATCCTCATCGAGCCCGCCGCTGACGAAGATGCGGACGTAGCCGAGACCGGCCTCGTCGAACAGGCGCCGGACTTTCTTGCTGAGGCTCAGGATGTCGCCACTGTCCAGGCGCACCGCGGCCAGGCGGTGGCCCCCAGCCTCCAGCTCCCGGGCTACGGTCACGGCCTTGTGGGTGGCGGCCACCGTGTCGTAGGTGTCCAGGAGCAGCGTGGTGCCGGCGGGGAAGGCGCGGGCGAAGGCGCGGAACGAGTCGATCTCGTGGGCAAAGGCCTCGATGTACGAGTGCGCCATGGTGCCGGCGGGCGGAATCCCGTAATAGAGACCGGCCAGGACATTGCTCGTCATCTCGGCGCCGACGATGAAGGCCGCTCGCGCGGCCTTCAGGCCGGCGTCGATGCCGTGCGTGCGGCGCAGGCCGAAGTCCACGACGGGCCGGCCCCGGGCCGCCAGCACGCTGCGCACGGCCTTGCTGGCCTGCAGCGTCTGCAGGTGACAGAAGTTCAGGATCGCCGTCTCCACGAGCTGCGCCTCGATGATCGGTGCCGTGACCTCCAGCAGCGGCTCGTTGGCGAACACGACGGTGCCCTCCGGCACGGCCCGCACCGACCCCGTGAACCGTAGCTCGGAGAGGAAGTCCAGAAACGCGCGGTCGAAGCCCCCGAGCGAGCGCACGTAGCGGATGGCCGCCTCGGAGAACTGGAACTGCCGCAGGAACTCCAGCACGTCCTGCAGGCCGGCCGCCACCAGGAACGACCGGTGCGGGGGCAGCTTGCGGACGAACAGACTGAAGGTCGCCTCGGCTCGCATCTGCTCGCGGAAATACGAGGCGGCCATCGTGAGCTCGTACAGGTCCGTGAAGAGCGCGGCATCGCGCAGCGTGAGCGGCCCCGAGCTGTACGTCCCGCACGGACACGTCATGCCAGATGCTCCCTCATCCAGCTCACCGTGAGCGCGGTGGCCCGGGCCAGCGCTCCGGGGTCTTCGAAGAGATGGTCGCCCCGGGGCACCACCTCGAGCCGCTGGGGGCCGGCCAGCCGGGCCCCGAGCTCTTCGTTGGCAGCGCGGGTGGCGACATCGCGCTCACCGACCACCAGCAACGTCGGCACGCGGACCCGGGCGGCGGCGTCCTCGGCGCCCGCGGGGTTGGCCGAGCGCAACGCCAGGGCGCGCACGCGCCGATCGGTGGCCGCGACCTGCAGCGCCGCGGCCCCGCCCGAGCTGGCCCCGGCGATGCCCAGGCGGTGCGCGTCGAGCTCATTTCGGGCCTGTAACAGGTCCAGGGCCGCCCGCAGATCATCCGCCTGCTGGGCCAGCGTGCTCTCGTCCTCGCTGCCCTCGCTCTCCCCCTGCCCGGTGAAATCGAAGAGAAAGGCCGCGATTCCGGCGCCACGGAGGGCCTCGGCGGCGGCGCGGTTGCGCGGACTCGCCTTGCTGCTGCCCCAGCCGTGGGCGAACGCGACGGCCGGGTGCGGCCCGGCCCCTTCGGGCAGCAGCAGCTCGCCGGCCAGCCGGTGGCCGCGCGAGCTCCTGAACGACACGCGCACCCCTGACCGCGGGGCGCCCCCGCGCGGAGCCTGTTGCCTGGCTCCTTCCAGCATGCTCAGCACGGCGTCATCGGCGACCGGGGAGAAGTCGACGTAGTAGGCCCCCACGGCCATGAACAGGGGGTCGATCACCAGGCTGACGAAGTGATCGGCCACGCGCCGAAAGCGCTCGGCCGCCTGCGTCGCCGAGCAGGGCACGGCGATCGTGACCTGGCTGGCGCCGTGCCGGCGCGCGTAGGCGAGCGCCGCCCGCATGGTGAGGCCGGTGGCGAGCCCGTCGTCCACCAGCACGACGTGGGCCCCCGGCAAGTAGTGGGCGAGCGGCGGTACGCGATAGAGGTCCATGCGCCGCTTGATCTCGGCGGCGACGCGAGCCTTCGCGCGGTCGATGTCTGCCGGCTGCAGGCCCAGAGCCTCGACGGTCTCCGTCTCGAGGATGACCTCGCCGTCTTCGTCGAGCGCGCCGAAAGCCAGCTCGGGGGCGACGGGCGCCGTGAGCTTGCGTGCATAGACGACGGTGAGCGGGAGGCCCAGCCTTTCGACGATCGGCACGGCGACTGCGACCCCCCCTCGGGGGATCGCCGTCACCACGGCGGGAGGGGTGACAATCGAACGCAGCCGGTCGGCCAGGATTCGCCCGGCCTCGGCACGATCCCGAAATGGGGTCATTGTGTCCCTGTAGGAATATGGCAAGGCGTCGTTGTCCGGGGCCGCCGGCGAGCCTGGGTCGATCCGATCGTGTCTCAACTCCGTTCTCCTTTCGTTGCCGACACGGTTCGGCCATCGCCTCGCATCAACCGCAGCCGGGCGACGTTCTCGGTCAGGGCCCGCTCCACCGCGCCGTTGACGCTGTCGGCAGGAAACTGTCCATCCGGCCCGCGCTCGCCGGCCGGCCGCCCCGAGAGCATGCTGAGGCCCTCGTCCACCGTCGAGACCACGTACACGTGGAACCGCTCCTCGCGGACCGCCTGCACCAGGTCCTCCCGAAGCATCAGGTGGCGGGCATTGCCCTCCGGGATGACGACCCCGTGCCGCCCGTCGAGGCGCCGGGCCCGGTAGACGTCGAAGAAGCCCTCGATTTTCTCGTTGATCGCCCCTACCGGCTGGATCCCGCCCTGCTGGTTGACCGAGCCGGTGACGGCCAGGGATTGCGTGAGGGGAATGCCGCTGAGGCTCGACAGCAGCGCGTACAGCTCGGCGGAGGAGGCCGACAGCGCCAGCGGACTCTGTCGGGCGTAGGGCCCGGCCAGGAACCCCGTGAGGCGGTGGGCGGTCACGGGCGCCCCTCGTCGAGGAGCGTGATCGTCGTCGCCACCACACGCGATCCCTCGTAGACGCAGTCGACCGTTACGACGTCCCCCTCGTGCAAGCCCCCCGGATCGAGTGGCTCCTCGGTCCACTCGCCGCGGTCGCGGCCGGGCGCCTGGGGCGGGCGTCTCACCCGCACGGACACGGCCGCGAGCTCGACGACGATCGGACGGCGAATGACCTCCAGCCCGCGCACCGTCCACCACTCACGAAGCTCGCCCAGGATGATGGTCCCCGCCTCGCGGTCGACGCCGAGGACGACGCCCGAATACCTGACGGTCTCGGCTGCGTGCGACACAGGGCCGAGAACGAGCGCCATGAGCAGCGGGCCGCTCAGCCGCCGGATCAAAACCCGAATGGCGATCCTCCTGTCGTGGGCTACCGCAGAGGCGCACCCCGCGGCTGAGGTGCATGGGCGGTGCCACGAGGTCCACGCCAGGAATTCGCGGGCTTAGCCGGGTGTGGTCAAGCGGCTGTGAGGGCAGGTGCAGGCACGTGTCCCGCGGCCGCCCCACCCTGGGGCGCCGGGGGCGGGACGGGAAGCGAGCCTGTCCGGATTTCCGCCCAGAATCCACGACTTCGCCCCGCCCGGCCGTGGCAGCGCCATTGCACAAAGCGAGAGCACCATGCTGGCGAAGCTACGCCACCACCCTGGCGACTCCTGCCCCTGAACGCGGGACGGTGTGACGTGGTCCTGTTCACGCTTCCGCCGCACGAGAGACTGGGTGAGGCTCTGGGTCGTCTCGGCGGACTCGCGCGAGGCCGAGCCTGCATCGAGCGGTTCCCCAACCAGGAGCTTCACGCCACCGTGGACGGCGCGGTCACCGGGCGACATTGTCTGCTGTTAGGGGCCCTCGCCCCGCCCGACGAGCACCTCCTGGCGACGCTGCTGCTCGCGCACACGCTAGCCAAGGAGGGCGCCCTGACCATCACGGCTCTGCTTCCTTACCTCGGTTACGCCCGACAGGACCGGCAGGAGGTCGGCCGGAGCCTGGCGGCGGCATGGACCGGCGAACTCCTCCGCGCCAGCCGCGTCGATCGCGTCGTCACTGTCGACGTGCACAGCGGCTCCATTCACCGGCTCTTCCCGATTCCCGTCTGCTCGCTGTCCCCGGCCCCCGTCTTCGCGGCCGAGCTCGCCCGCCTGGGCTTTGGCGATCCGACCATCGTGGCCCCGGACGAAGGCGCGCTCGAGCGCGCCGAGGCCGTCCGGCAGGCCGCCGGGATCGACCGCCCGCTCGCCCACTTCACCAAACGCCGGACAGAGGCGGGGATCGTCCACTCGATGCTGCACGGAGAGGTAGGCCGGCGAGTCGTCGTGGTGGACGACATCCTGGATACGGGTGGCACCCTCGTATCGGCCTGCGAAGCCCTCCGCTCCGCCGGCGCCGAGGAGATCGTCATCATGGCCACCCACGGACTCTTTACGGGGACGCGCTGGCAGGCGCTGCCATCGCTCGGTGTCGCGCGGATCTTCTGCACGGACACGACTCCCCTGCCGGAGCGTGCCGCGGCCGCCGGGGTGGTCGTTCTTCCGGTCGCAGAACTCATCGCCGCGCACCTTCCGGTGGTCAGGCGAGAATACCGGGCATGACCAGTCCGTAGACGGTTTCACTCGCTTTCCGGAACGAGCGCGAGCTGCCGCAGCCAGACGGCAGCCCCGGCATCGCTCGGCGCCCGCCAGTCCCCGCGCGGGGACAGAGAACCTCCGGAGCCGACCTTCGGGGCATTGGGGATGCAGCTCCGCTTGAACTGGCTTTGCTCGAAGAAGCGGCGGAGGAAGACGGCAAACCACGCGCGGATCTCCCCGACGGCTCGACCCTGGCCGGCCGGGTGCCCGATGTCCCTCAGCATCTGCAGGCAACTGGGACGAATGTCGATCTCATGCGCCGCGCAGCCAATGGCGGCCATGAGACGACGAGCCTGCTCCAGTGTCCGCGCGGTTGTGGCGAAGCCCGGCATCGTGTAGGCGAGGATGTGCGAGCGGGGTAGCCGAGCGCGTCCATGGCCTGCGCGCACACGAGCAGCGCGTGGGTGGAGTCGAGGCCTCCGGAGATCCCGATGACCAGCCGCTCGATCCCGGCCGCCCGCAGGCGTGTGACCAGCCCCTGGACCTGGATGTGGAAGACCTCGGCGCACCGCTCGTCACGTCGGCGGGGGTCGCTGGGCACATACGGAAAGCGCTCGTAGGACCGCTCGGGCAGGAGCCGCCCGGAACCGGGCAAGGCGAGATCGACAGGTACCCGACGGAACTGGCTCAATTGGGAACGGTGGTGTTGCAGATTGTTGGGGAAGCTGGTCTGCCTCATCCGCTCCTGGCCGAGCCGGTCCGCCGTGATGAGCTGTGGCGGGTCCGCGAACCGTTGTGACTCGGCCAGGAGGTTGCCATTCTCGTAGATGAGGGCCTGGCCGTCCCAGGCCAGATCGGTGGTCGACTCCCCGGGGCCCGCGGCCGAGTAGAGGTATGCGGCCAGACAGCGCGCTGACCGGCTCGCCACCAGCTGGTGGCGATAGTCGGCCTTGCCGATCGTGATGTTGGAGGCCGAGAGGTTCAGAAGCACGCTGGCCCCGGCGAGCGCGGCGTACGAGGAGGGCGGGATCGGTACCCACAAGTCCTCGCAGATCTCCACGTACATCGTGAGTCGGCGCTGTGCCTCGACCTGGAAGAGAAGGCGGTTGCCGAAGGGGACGCCCCGCTGGTCCAGCAGGGTGAACAGGAGCAGACAAGCCCGGCGCTCGGCTGCCTCGCGCATAAGGCCCGCCGCCTGTTCCTCGTTGAACGCCGGATCGGCCACCCGCACAGGCGGGATGGCCACTGCCACGCGGACGAAGTCGTGATTGTAGAGATTGAAGAATGCCTCCCCCGCTCTCAAGCGGATGCCTTCTCGCGGGCGCAGAGGCTTATCGCCATCCTGCCGCCCGCTCAGTGCGATCGCTCCGCCAAAGTCTGCCTTCGCGGCCGCCCCTTGGAGTCGCGACTGCATCGCGACTTGGATCGCCCCCGCATGTCCAGGGGGCGCGACGCCCGCGCCCCAGTGGGGCGCCCGCGGGACAGTGTTCTGGGGATCGACCGGGAGTAGTGCGCCGCTGGCTATAGAGTTCGAGGTTGGCAGGCCACCTGCAGGGGTCCGGGTGCCCAACCAACCCGGCAGGAGGAAGCGATGAAGGTCGTGGGAGCCGTATGACGAAGGAGCAGTTCCTCGCCCAGGTGCAGGCGGCCGAAGGGCCGGCCGATCGCCGGGAGGCGGAGCGCTGGTCGAAGGCGGTCCTGACCGCGCTGAGCCGCCTCGCTCCCGACTCCGAGACCCGGCGCCAACTGATCACCCAGCTCCCGGGCTTCCTCAAGAGGCCATTGCTCGCCGAGACGCCCCACGCCCTCCTCATGGATGGCGAGGCGCTGATCCAGCAGGTCGCTGCCGACCTGGATATCCGGGCTCCCCTCGCCGAGCGGGCGGTACGAACGGTCTACGGCGTGCTGCGCCAGGCGGTCAGCGCGGGCGAGCTCGCCGACTTCGAGGCCCGGATCCCGCAGGATGTGGCCCGACTCCTCAAAAGCATGTGAATCCATCGCCGACCAACCGACATCTGAATGGTGCTATGACGTCGAGAACCATCGATCACGACGTGGATCCGGACCTCACGGTCGACGTCGCCTCCACCGGGGCAGCCGACGTGGCAGAGGCCCCCTGGGAGGAGACCGAGGAGCTGGAACTCGAAGGGGAGGAGGAGCGCGTCCGCGCGGCCGACTCCTTCGCCGTGTACCTGAACCAGATCGGCAAGATCCCCCTGCTCACCGCCAGGCAGGAAGTGGAGATCGGCCGCCGCATCGAGGCGGGACAGTTCGAGCTGTGGACGGCTCTGGCCGGCATCCCCTTCATCGTACGGTCCCTCGTCGAAATGGCAGCCCGCGTCAAGACGGGAGAGGTCGCCGCGGAGGAGGCGATCGTCCTGCCGGAAGGCGGCGAGCTCGGCCCGAAACAGCTCGAGCCCGTCATGAGGGGCTTCGCCCGGATCCGCCGCCTGGAGGCCGAGAACGCCAGGCTTCAGGCCTCGCTGGCCGACGGCCGTCTGTCCACGGCGACTCGACGGAACTACCGCGCATGGATCGCCGCCAATCGCGCCGCGATCGGCAAGATCGTGGGACAGCTTCCGCTGCACCCCAGCCTGCTCGACGACCTCGTCCGCCAGGCCCGCGAGGCGTTCAGCGGTGGCCGCGACGTCGGCCTGCCGCGCGAGGAGGTCGCGGCCCTGCTGTCACGAGTCACCAAAGCCGACGAGGCGGTCCGGCTGGCCAAGCGGCAGATGGCCGAGGCCAATCTGCGTCTGGTGATCTCCATCGCCAAGCGGTACCGGCACAGCGGGCTTTCCTTGCTCGACCTCGTCCAGGAGGGCAACCTGGGCCTCCTCAAGGCGATCGATCGCTTCCAGTACCGACGCGGCTTCAAGTTCTCGACGTATGCCACCTGGTGGATCCGCCAGGCGATCACGCGGGCCATGGCGGACCGCGGCCGCACGATCCGGATGCCGGTGCACGTGGTCGAGCGCCTCAACAGGGTTTCTCGGGTTCGCCGGACCTTGACGGCCCAGCTCGGTCGCGACCCCAGCGCCGAGGAGCTGGCCCGCCGCACGCGGATCCCGGCCAAGAAGATCCGGCTCGTCCTCGACGCGGCCCGCCAGCCCGCCTCGCTGGAATCCCCCATCGGCGAGGGCGTCGTCCTGGGCGACGTGCTGGCCGACCCTGCGGTCGCCTCGCCGGTGGACGATCTCCTGGCCGAGGATCTCACCGTCCACGTGGGCCAGGCCCTGACCAGGCTGACCCCCCGAGAGCGTGAGATCATCAGCCTCCGCTTCGGTATCGGCGACCGCGAGACCCTGACGCTGGAGGAGATCGGCCAGCGGCTCGGCCTCACACGTGAGCGCATTCGCCAGATCGAGGTCCAGGCGCTCCGGAAGCTCCGCCGGTCCCCCCTCGAGAGCTTCACGCAGAACTAGGGCCCTGCCCCGTCCCGTCGGGCATCGGCGCACACCGGTGTCCCGCCATCGCCCCACGCGGCCTCACCGAGGCGGCGCCGTCCCCTTTCAATTTAATTCGGCGCGACGCGGCCGTAGACGAAGCGGCAGGTTCTGGCAGTCTGGTTGCACCAGCAGGACGCCGCAAGGAGAGACGGCCATGCTCGACAATGCGACCTACGACCTCATGGAGACCGTCGCAGTTCTGTCCAAGGGCCTGCATCGCTACGAAACGTTCCAGCGTGACGCTCGGGACTGTCCGGAATGCCTGCAGATCTGGACCTACATGCGGAAGACCGAGGAAGACCGCCTGCTTCATCGACGCCAGATCCGGCGGAACCCAGACATCGACTGGCACCCATTCGAACGTGTACCGGAACACCTGCGGCGACTGCGTGGCGGTGTCCTGCAGCTGGCGGACGACCCAACGGGAGTCGAGAATGGTCCGTACTTCCAGCATGCCCGTACCCCGGTCGGCATGACGAGGGGGTCTCGTCGCCGAGCGCCCGGAGCCGGGCCAGGAGGGTTGTAGTCATGCATAACCTTCGACCTCGCTGGCAGGAGGGCCGATCAATGTGCATTTGCGGGCACGCGGAAGCGAACCACAGCCCCATGGGTCGGTGCCGGGTCCCCGGCTGTCCCTGCGAGCACTTCGAGCCGATTCCCGAGATGCCGTTGCCAGCGCGGGGTCTCGCATGAGCCGCCGCGCCGACCAGGGACAGGTGCGCGACTGGATGACCAGAGCGCCCGTGACCGTGACGCCGGAGACCTCCGTCGGCGATACCGCCCGCCTCATGCGCTCACGAGAGATCCGCCATGTCCTGGTCACGGAGGGCGAGCAAGTCGTCGGGATTGTTTCCGACCGCGATCTCCGCGGCCTCCCGCAGGAGGCCCAGCCGGGCCCGCCGCCCGGCGCACCGGTCGCCCGGGTGATGAGCGAGCCTCCCCTCATCGTCGAGCCGGATACCTCGGTCACGGTCGCGGCCCGGGCGCTCCTCGACAGCCGAATCGGCGCCCTGCCGGTCGTCGACGCCGGGCGGGCAACGGGGATCTTCACCACGGCCGACGCCCTGGAGGCGTTGCTGGCGTGGATCGAGGCGCGCGAGCCCTGATGGGCGGCACTCCTCAGTCGAGCCTGGGCCAGACTCCGCACCGGCACCCTGGATGAAACGGCGGAAGCTCGTTCGCACACCAGGCAGTCATCGCCCGCCATGACGACCTCGGCCTCGCGAATCCCGGAGGCGAGGTAGTCTCACACCGCGTGCTCCTTCGACGAGATCACCATGATCGTGTGGGGGAGGGCGTCCAGACGTGTTCGAGGCCTCGAGGGTCGCCGGCATGCCTGCTGGAGGTTTCACCGCGCTACAGGCGCCGACCTCAGAGGATCGAGAAGCGCCGGTAGCTCATCGCTTGCTTGACCTGGGCGGTCGCCAGGTCCACCGCGGCGCGCCGCGGCGCGATGCGCGTGGCTCGGACGGCCTCGAGTACGGCGCTGGTGTTCGCGCGAATCTTCTCCTCGATCGCGTCGAAGGCCGCGACGGGGGTCGCCCCGCGGTATTCCATCGCCGCGCAGATGACCCCGCCGGCATTCGCGATGAAATCGGGAATGACCAGCACCCCGCGTTCGTGCAGGGCCTGCTCCGCGCCGACCGTGAACGGAATGTTGGCGCCCTGGACGACCAGGCGCGTCTTCAGCCGACCCACGTTGTCCTCGCGGACGACGTCGGGGCGGGCGGCGGGAATCCAGATGTCGCACCCGATATCGACGATCGCGTCCCGCTCGAGGCGGCGGCCGCCGTCATAGTCGACGACGCTCTTGCCGGCGTCCTTCAGGGCAGCGAGCCGCCCCACGTCGAGGCCGGCCGCGCTGTGGACCGTTCCCCGGGAATCGGAGACCGCGATCAGCACCGCGCCGCGCTCGGCCAGAAAGCGGGCGCTGTGCTTGCCGACCGCGCCGAAGCCCTGGATGGCGACGCGGGCGCCCCGCAGGTCGAGACGGCAGTGCGACGCCCCCACCTCGGTGGCGTGCCGGATCCCCCACCCCGTGGCGCCGAGCTCGTCCAGCGGGATCCCGCCCAGGGCCGACGGCAGCCCCACGGCCCGACCGATCTCGTCCTTGATCCATGCCATGCAGGTCTCATCCGTCCCCATGTCGGGACCGAAGATATAGTCGTCCTCGTGGCGCAGCGCGTGGGCGAAGGCGCGAATGAGACGCTCCTTCTGCTGGGCGTCCATGCGAGGATCGCCACGCAGCACGGACTTGCCGCCTCCGTGCGGCAGCCCGGCGGCGGCATTCTTCAGGGTCATCGCTCTCGCCAGGCGGGCGCACTCGTCGATGCTCACGTCAGGGGCCATACGCAAGCCGCCGAGCGAGGGGCCGCGGGCGACGTTGTCGACGACCAGCGCCGCCTCCAGCCCGAGCCTCGGCTCGCGGACCTGAACCACCTTCGCCGGGCCCAGATCGTCTGCGAACGCGAGCCAGCTGCCCAGGGCCATCACATCAGACTCGCCTACGCCGCGTCGGTGTGGCTCGGGTCACGGCCCCACGCGGGGTGGTGCTGGCACCCCACCGGGCTTCGCGTGCCCCGGAGCGAATAACGAAACATTGCCCATCGACGGCGAACTCTCCGAAGGAAAGCTGCGCCCCCCGGTCCACGGCCCGGAGGGTCGGTCGCCCGATGTGAGCGAACACGAGCCGTCTGACCTCACACGCCCGGGCTTTCCGGGCCACGTGCACGGCATCGAGATGCCCTCCCACGCCTCTGGCAAACCGGATGGGGCGATCCCAGCCGGCGGCCTCGGCGAACATCAGGTCGGCACCGCGGGCCCAACGCGGGAAGATGAAGAATTCCGGCGCCCAGACGACGACCCGGGCGGCGGCTTCGATCCGGTAGCCATAGGTCAGATGACTCGTGTGAACGACGCGGCGCCGCACGATGCCCAGTCCATCCCGGCGAAACGTGACCGCCCGAGGAACGAGCTTCCAGGGCCCAGCGAGACGCCGAATGTCGGTGATCAGCTCGGCGTCCTCGTCGGTGACCAGCCAGGCATCCAGCCTGCCCCGGGGGACCGCGCCGGGGCCGCCATCGAGCATCACGCGAACGCCCGCATGAGCCACCAGGAGACCGGCCGGCGCATACCGGGGTGAGTTCTGTGCGCCGACGCCGAGCGTCACCAGGCGCATCCTCGCTCGCTGAGCCTCACTCCTCCTCGAGCATGGCGTAGAGCCCGCGGAGCACGTCGATGTAGCTGAGGATACCCACGACCTCTCGCGTGTCGGGCTCCACCACCGGCATCGCTCCGACCCGGTGCTCGAGCAGAAGCTCAACCACCTCGTCCAGGTCGGTGTCCGGCTCGACGGCGATCACGTCCGAGGTCATCACGTTGACCACCGGGGTGGCCAGCTCCCTCCGCAGGGCCTCCGCGCCCTCGCCGGTGAGAGCGCGGGCAAGGTCCAGGCGGCCCAGGTCACGATCGCTCAGCATGCCTACCAGAGCGCTGCCCTCGACCACCGGTACGTGGCGGATGTCGCGCTCGCGCATGAGGTCCCATACCTCTGCGATGCTCGCGTCAGGGGACACCGTCACCGGGTCAGGCGTCATCAGATCGCCAGCCGTCACGACTTCCTCCATGGTCTTGACCTCCTATCCGAGAACTGATGCCCCGCCCGTGCATCGGCGGTGCCAAGACCCGACCGGCCGACATTCCAGAGGCTTGCGCCGTCGTCCGTGCCCGCCGACCAGCCCTCGGCCTGTGGCCGAAGTTCCCCGGCCGGGGCGGCAGCGGGACATCGAGGCGATCCGTTCGGTCTCCCATCGCTCCCCCGAGCCACATCCGTGCGAGCATCTATCGAGAGGGAGGCGAGCAAGGTGGCTTCGGAACCAGTCGCGGGATCGTCCGCCCGCATCACCCTGTTTCTCTGCGGCGACGCCATGACCGGCAGAGGCGTCGACCAGATCCTGTCCCATCCGAGCGATCCCCGACTCCACGAGCCCGTGTTGAAGAACGCCCGTGGTTACGTCGAGCTTGCCGAGGCTCGCGGCGGGCCCATCGAGAGGCCGGTCGACGCCGCCTACATCTGGGGCGATGCCCTGGCCGAATTCGCCCGTGTCTCGCCGGATGTCAAGATCATCAACCTGGAGACTGCCGTCACCACCAGTAGCGAGTACTGGCCCGGCAAGGGGATTCACTACCGGATGCATCCGAGCAACGTGCCGTGCCTCACAATGGCGGGCATCGACGTCTGCGTGCTGGCCAACAACCACGTCCTCGACTGGGGGTACGCCGGGCTCCGGGAGACGCTGGAAACCTTGCAGCGAGCCGGCATCAAGACCGCCGGGGCAGGCCGCGATGCCGTCGAGGCAGCCGCGCCCGCGCTCGTCGAGGTCGCCGACAAGGGGCGCGTGGCGGTCGTTGCGCTCGGCTCCGAGACCAGCGGTATCCCGCCCGCATGGGCCGCGTCGGCCACCACGCCCGGCATCAATCTCCTGCCCGATCTCTCGCCCCGTACAGCCCGAGCCCTCGCGCGCGCCATGCAGGCGGTGAGGCGGCCCCGCACCATCGTGGTCGTCTCGCTGCACTGGGGGGAGAACTGGGGATATCGCATCCCACGGTCGCAGCAGGCGTTCGCCCGCATGCTGATCGACGAGGCCGGCGTCGACGTGGTGCACGGACATTCGTCGCACCACCCGAAGGCTATCGAGCTCTACCGGGACCGCCCGATCTTCTACGGCTGCGGCGACTTCCTCACGGACTACGAGGGCATCGGCGGGCACGAAGCCTTTCGCGGCGAGCTGGGCCTGATGTACTTCCCCACTCTCGACGTCCTGACGGGCCGGCTGGTCCATCTGGCCATGACGCCAACCCGGGTCGCCCGGTTCCGCGTCACTCGAGCCTTGCCCGAGGAGGCGCAGTGGCTCGGCGACGTCCTGACTCGAGAAGGCCAACGATTCGGCACCCGCGCGTCGCTGACCGAGGATCATGGCTTGACGCTGCGGGGGCCGTGAGCTCGGCGGCGTGGGCGCCATCAGCCCGCGATCGCGGGCTCCAGCCTGATCGGCGTGTCGAGCGAGGCCGAGACGAGGCGTCCCGCCTTGACCTGCGCCGGTCCGGCCTGGGCGCCCCGGCTCATCGGTATGCAAAGGCCCAGCGGTAGGGTTTGGCCAACGCCTCCTGGGTCAGCACGTCCTGAAATGCCTTCAGGACGTCGCTCTCGGTGATGATGCCGACCACCCGCTCGCCCTCTACCACGGGCAGCGCGCCAATCTTCTGCTCGTGCATCCGGCGTGCGGCTTCCCCGATGGTCGTGTCGGGACGCGCCGTGACGACGCCCCAGGTCATCACGTCCCGGATGGTGAGGCGGCCCAGGGCGTCGGCCACGCTACCGGCTCGGCTCTGGATGCTGGGATCGAAGATGACTTGCCGCAGGTCCCGGTCGGTCACGATGCCTACGAGCCGGCCTTCCCGGTCGATCACGGGCAGGTGCCGGATCTTCCGTGTCCTCATCATCTCGGCCGCGCCGCGGACCAGGGCGTCTGAATGAATCGTGGCGACCCCACGGGTCATCCGGTCCCGCACGCGGATCGCCGCCTCCGGCCACTGCAAAGCCTCCAGCTGATCGGCGTCCCGGCCGGGATGGAGCGGACGCCGCGTGCGGATCGCTCTGGTGATCGTCCGTTTCGGATGCCTCATCGTCGTCGTTTCCTCGTCGGCTCGCCCCCGAGCAGAGCGGGCGGGCTAGCCTTTGATGTTGCCGATCGGCGCCAGCGAGACTACCCGGCGCGAGATGTCGAGACGGTGGACCACGTCCACGACCTCGGTCAGGCTCTTGTAGGCGAAGCCGGCTTCCTCGGCCACGCCCGACTTCGACGCCGCCCGGATGATGATTCCCCGCGCCCGCATGTCCTTCATCAGCGTCTCGCCCCACACCTGGCGCTTGGCCTGCGTGCGGGACATGGTGCGGCCGGCACCGTGGGCCGTCGAGCCGAACGTCTCCTGCATGGCGTGGGCGGTGCCCACCAGCAGCGCGGAGCCCGTCTCCATCGAGCCGCCGATGATGACGGGCTGGCCGATCGCCCGGTACGCTTCGGGAACGTCGGGGGCGCCAGGCCCGAAGGAGCGTGTGGCGCCCTTGCGGTGGACCACGAGGTCCACGCTCTCCCCCTCCACGACGTGGCGCTCCAGCTTGGCCGTGTTGTGACAGACATCGTAGATGACCGAGAGCCCGAGCTCCCGAGGGTCGCGGCCCAAGACGCGCCCCATGACCTCGCGGACGCGGTGAGTGATCACCTGGCGGTTGGCGAAGGCGGTGTTGGCGGCGGCGTTCATGGCGCCGAAGTAGGCCTGGCCTTCGCGGGAGCGGAAAGGAGCGCAGGCCAGCTCGCGGTCACGCACCGTGATGCCATAGGTCTTCATCACCTGGTCGAAGGCGCGGAGGTAGTCGGTGCCGATCTGGTGACCGAAGCCCCGCGAGCCGCAGTGCAGCATGACGAGGATCTGCCCCGGCTCGCTGACACCCAGGGCGCGCGCCACTTCCGGGTCGTGAATGCCATCGGGCGGCACCACCTGGATCTCGAGATAGTGGTTGCCGGAGCCCAGCGTGCCGAGCTGATCCTTGCCCCGCGAGACGGCCCGGGCGCTCACGTGCGAAGGCTCGGCTCCGGCCAGACAGCCGCCGGCTTCGGTGGCGGCCAGGTCCTCGGGCCAGCCATAGCCGCGGCGCACGCACCAGCGCGACCCCTCCCGCATTACCTCGCGAAATTCGTCCTCGCTGAGGCGGACGAAGCCCTTGGCCCCCACTCCGGAGGGCACGGCGGCGAAGAGCGCCTCCACCAGCTCCGTGAGCCGGGGACGGACCTCGGCCTCGCTAAGCGTGGTGCGCAGCACCCGCATGCCGCAGTTGATGTCGAACCCGATGCCGCCGGGAGAGATGACGCCGCCGTCGGCCCGGAACGCGGCGACCCCGCCGATGGGGAAGCCGTATCCCCAGTGGCCATCGGGCATACACAGCGCGGCCCGGACGATCCCGGGCAGGCAGGCGACATTGGTCACCTGCTCGAAGACCCCTCGGTCCATCTGGGCGAGCAGCCGCTCCGAGGCATAGATGCGCGCCGGTACCAGCATGCCCGGCTTCTCGCTCGCCGGGATCTCCCAGATGCAGTCGCCGACCGGGATCGTCTTCATCGTCTCCTCAGATGTCGATGACCACGCGGGCCCACCAGCCCTGACCCCGCCGCTCGATGGCGAACTGGTGGAAGGTCACAGCCTTGGCATCGGCCCGCAGGGCGGTCCGCTTGCGGTCGATCGTCCCGCCCGTGAGGACGGCCTCCAGCCGGCACGGCTCCCCCTCGCTCACCCGGACCTTGACCCTGGGAAAGATCATTTCCTCCTGATCCTTGAGAAAAATCAACTCGGCCAGCCAGTCATAGAGCAAGAGATCGAGCGAGGGGGCCGTGAGCGTCACCGTCCGCTCCACCGTGGCCGCCACCGTGGCCGGATCGACCATCACCTCGGCCAGCGCCTGCGCCGCCGTCGCGAACAGATCGTCGAGATCGGCCCCCTCGACCTCGAGGGCGCAGTCGGCGATGGCCACGGCATCGAGAAACCGGTAGTGGCCCACGGCCCCGGAGCGTCCTCAGGACGCCTTGATCGGAATGGTCGTGCCCTTGGCCGCCGGCGTCTTGGGTAGCGTCACCGTGAGCACGCCGTCCTTGAAGCTCGCCGCCACCTTGCTGGCTTCCACGGCGGCGGGCAGCCGCATGGCCCGTGCGAAGGCCCCGTAGGAGCGCTCCACCCGATGGTAATTCTCGTCCTTCTCCTCCTTCTCTTTCGTCTTCTCGCCCTTGATCGTGAGGAGGTCATTCTGAAGCGAGACCTGGATGTCTTTCTGCTCGACGCCCGGGACCTCGGCCCGGACGACGTAGGCATCCTTGGTCTCGGAGAGATCGACCTTGGGGGCCCATTCGCCGCCGATCTCGAGGGCCTCCCATCCGGCGTCGCCCTCGAAGAAGCGGTCGAAGAGCCGGTCCATCTCCCGTCGCAGACCCGTCATCCCCGTCCAGGGGGCCAGAGCACGCATGCTGTCCTCCTTCTGGCGCTCACCGCGCCGCTCAGACGGGCTGCAACCGGGCTGCCAGGAAACAGTAACGCGATTTTGAAGAGTTGCCCTCCACGGTCCCCGTGGCGGCCGCGCGTCGGCTCCCCAGGCGGGGCATGCTTGCCCCAGAGCGTTCCGTACTCGACAGCGCCTGGCGTCCTGGCTACGATCGCGTCATGGCCGCCCCCACCGCAGGCGCCCGGCGATGATCGTCGGCGTGCCCAGAGAGATCAAGCCCGGCGAGCAGCGCGCCGCCCTGACGCCGGCCGGAACCCGGGCCCTCGTGGAGCATGGACATCAGGTGCTGGTCGAGCGCGGGGTCGGCGCCGGCAGCGGAATCCGCGACACCGATTTCGTGACGGCAGGCGCCGAGGCCGTCTCCCTCGAGCAGGTGTGGTCGGCGGCCGAGCTCATCTTGAAGGTGAAAGAGCCCATTCCCGAGGAGATTCCGCGATTCCGCTCGGGCCAGGTCCTGTTCACCTATCTCCACCTGGCCCCCTCCCCGGCGCTGACCGCCGCCCTGCGTAAGGCCGACGTGATCGCGATCGCCTACGAGACCGTGCAGCGGGCCGACGGCAGCCTGCCGCTGCTCACCCCCATGAGCGAGGTCGCCGGCCGTCTGGCCGTCCAGGAGGGCGCCTCTTACCTGAGCAAGGCGCGCGGCGGCCGCGGCATCTTGCTTTCCGGCGTCCCCGGCGTTCCGCGGGGCAACGTGGTCATCCTGGGAGCCGGCACCGTCGGCCTCAATGCCTCCAAGACGGCGCTCGGCCTGGGGGCCGACGTCTCGATCCTGGATGTGAATCTGGATCGCCTCCGCTATGTCGACGACGTCTTTCGCGGGCAGATCGTGACGCTGTTCTCCAACAGCTACAATATCGCGCGCGCCGTCGAGCGGGCGGACCTCCTCATCGGCGGCGTCCTCATCACCGGCGCGCGGGCGCCCGTGCTGGTGACCCAGGCGATGGTGGCCGCCATGAAGGAAGGCGCGGTCATCGTCGACGTGGCCGTCGATCAGGGCGGATGCGTGGCCACCACCCGGCCCACCACGCTGCTCGATCCCGTGTACACGGTGTCCGGTGTGGTGCATTACGGCGTCACCAACATGCCCGCCCTGGTGCCCCGCACGTCCACCTTCGCCCTCACCAACGCCACGCTCCCCTACGTCCTGCAGCTCGCCGCGTCCGGCCCCGCTCAGGCTGCCCGCGACAATCCGGCCCTGGCCAAGGGCGTCAACATCTGGCGCGGGCGCATCGTGCATCCTGCGGTGGCCGAGTCCGTGGGCGAGGTGGCGCTACCCCTGGAGTAGGCCCAGGCCGGGTTCGGCAGGCTCAGACCTCGTCGATGACGACGCCGTGAGGGGAGCGGCGGCGGTCGAGCGCGGCCCTCTCTTCGTCGGCGAGCAGCTCGGCCCGGTCGAGCCCCATCAGCCGGCCGACGGCAGCCAGACAATGCGCCCACGTCGAGCCGTTGATGAAGAGCAGGCCCTGCACGCTCAACGTCCCTCCGTGATTCGTGAAGCCCAGCGCGACCGTGTCCGGGCCCGTGTGCAGCGGCGGCAGGGCGCCGAGGAGCGCCTGGGGACGCGTATGGGTGAGGAAGACCCGCGCCGGCACGGTGTCCGGGTAACAGCGGGCCACGACGTCCGGGGAGGCCCGATGGCGCTCCTCGCCCTCGCTGCGGGCCGCCCGGAAGCGTCCGGGCTCGAGCATGTACACCACGGCGTGGGCGAAGCCTCGCTCGGTCAGGCGCTGCGACGCGCGGAGGACCTCGGTCAGCTGATACGCGCCCACGGCGGTCAGGATCACGCGCGCCTCGTCGGGGGAGTGGCCGGCCCAGTCGAGCCGCAGGGCGCC
Organism: Candidatus Methylomirabilota bacterium; assembly: GCA_035709005.1. Classification (NCBI taxonomy): domain Bacteria; phylum Methylomirabilota (SeqCode); species Candidatus Methylomirabilota bacterium. The sequence goes on from DASTFB010000087.1 coordinate 62,224, forward strand.
GTCGCGCAACAGGGCGCTCGCCTCGTCGCCGGTGAAGCGGTCGGGCACCGCCAGCTTGGGGACGACGAGCGTCCAGATCTGGCCGCACGTCCGGTAGACAGCCTGCATCACCGCGGCGGCCGTGTTGTAGTCCGCGGGGAACATCACGCGGGAGACGTCCGACGGCTCGCCCAGGAGAACTTCCGCCAGCGCCGGATCCTGATGGGACCGCTCGTTCTTGGCGTTCTCCCAGGTGTGTGAGGTCAGGACCAGCGGCACCGAGAGCCAGCCCGGCGGCCGGCCGGCCGCGGCGAGCTCGTCTGCGAAGATGATTTCCTGACGGACGGCGCCGTGCATCTTGGCCCCGAAGGCCTCGTACGTGACGATGATGTTGAGGCCGCCCTTGTTGCCCAGCGCCGCCGAGGCCACGGCTTCCTCGTTGAGCGCCGTGATCACCGCGCCCCCGACCGCCTCCGGGATTCCTTCCTCGGGATCGGTGACGCGGAACTTGAGGTTCTCCAGCGTCCGGAGCATGCGGTTGCTGCGCATCTCGTCCGGGTTGCCCACCCGCGGTCTGAGCCCGGAGTTGGCCTGGACGACGGCGAGGAAGCCCTCGTCGACAGCGGCCATGGGACTGGTTGTGGCTCCTCGGGACCCGTCGGCGCGATCCGCTGGAACCTGCCGGAACACGGGTTCGGGCGACTTCAGGAGGCTCACGCGACGGGTGGCCAGCGCGTGATCGCGCTCGCGGGGGCGCCCGGTGCGGCCGTGGCCCTGGAACGCCTGGGCGGCCCCCGCGAGCTCGGCCGGCGGCACCCGGAGCCGCCGCGCGTGCTCGTTGAAGCGTCGGGCCGCCAGGGCATCGGTGTGCGGGTTCGTGCCGAGAGGCAAGTTGTGGGCGAGGTTGGTCCCGGCGCCATAAAAGCCCGCACCCTTCGGGGCGACCGCGATCCCGTAGGGCAGGCGCACGGGGTATCTGGCCTGCCCGGCTTTGACCGCCGCGGCGGCCGCCTCCAGCCGCCGCTCGATCTCGTAGATCGCCCACACGAACGCCGCCGGGTCCCGCCCGTCGAAGACGAAGGGGTCGAAGCTGTTGAGCCTCAGGTGCCGGAGGAGCCAGGCGATACCCCCCTGCTGGGACATGGTCGTTCGCTGGTCGATCCGCCGGCCGTTGGCGATCATGATCGGCGCGACCAGGCCGGAATCCTCGGCCCGCCACCAGCGCGGTGCCCAGTCGCCGCCGCGCTGCTCCTCGAAGGCCCCGTCGCTCAGGAACACCACCAGGCACTCGCCCGGCAGTGGCATGTGCACGTACTGCAGCTCGGCGAACCCCAGGTAACCGCCTTCGGCCAGCCCTCCGGCCGTGTGGGCGTTGACGTGGCTGCCGAGCGGTGAGTCCTGACGCCCGTCGTCGCGCAGCCGATACGAGTAGAAATCGCGGACGTAGCGCGTCAGGCCCTCGTCGGAGACGGAATAGCGCTCGGCGTGGGCCCGCGTCATGTTGCCCACCAGCAGGTTCACGGAGTCGACGGCGGCCACGCAGTGGCCCTGGCCCATGAGCCAGGCGCGCGTGGTGCCCGTGAGCGCGTTGACCGCCAGGTACCCCGTGTAGGCGGGCACCATGTTCAGGGCCCCGCCGGTGTGGCCCTCCGGCGAGGGCTTGAAGTCCTCCGGGCGCAACGGGCGGCCATCCAGGTAGACGTTGCGCGCATACGTCTCGTGGACGACGAGCCACATGCCTGCGCTGGCGATGCGGTCGGCGGCGAGCAGCAGCTCGTAGACGGGCGTCCCGTCGCCCTGCCCGCCCTTCCGCGACAGCGCTTCCACCATGGCGCGGATGCGCCGCTGGGTCATCGACGTGTGGCGGATCGGCCCGTAGCCGCTCGTCCACCGGGTGTCGGCATTACCGTTCACGGAGCGCCTCCCTCGTCTCGCGCGCGATGATCGCCTCCTCGTCGGTGGGGATGACGAATACCCCGATGCGCGATGTCGCCGTGCTGATGCAACCCTCGCTGCCGATGACCCGGGCGTTGCGCGCCTCGTCCAGCCGGAGTCCGCACCACTCCATCCCGGCGCAGATGCGGGCGCGCACCGGGGGCCAGTGCTCCCCGATTCCGCCGGTGAAGACGACGGCGTCGGCGCCGCCGAGGGCGGCCAGGTACGCGCCCAGATACTTCCGCGCGCGGTAACAGAAGATCTCCACCGCCAATTGGGCCCGGGGGTCGTGCTGCTCCCCGGCCAGCAGGTCCCGCATGTCGGCGCTCACGCCCGACAAGCCGAGGAGCCCGGACCTCTCGTTCAGCCACCGCTCGACCTCGGCCGCGTCCACGTCCTCCTTGCGGACCAGGTAGCCGACCAGCGCGGCATCGAGATCACCGGCGCGCGTACCCATCACGAGCCCCTCCAGGGGCGTGAAGCCCATCGACGTGTCGATCGACGTGCCATCACGGATGGCCGCGGCCGAGCACCCGTTGCCCAGATGGAAGACCACGAGACGCGCGCCGTCCGATGGCCGCGCGAGCTCCCGATACCGCTCCACGACGTACCGGTAGGACGTCCCGTGGAAGCCGAACCGGCGGACGCCGTGCCGTTCCGCCAGCTCGTAGGGAATGGCGTACCGGTAGGCGTGCTCCGGCAGGGCCGCATGAAACGCCGTATCGAACACCGCAACCATCGGGACCTCCGGGCCCAGCACCTGGCGGCAGGCGCGGATCGCGGCCAGGCTCGGCCGGTTGTGGAGCGGGGCCAGGTCCTCGAGCGCCTCGATCGCCGCCACCACCTGGTCATCGATCACCGTGGGTCGGACGAAGCTCCGGCCGCCGTGCACCACGCGGTGGCCGACCGCCTCCACGGGAGAAGCATCGGGGACGGCCTGGACCCGCTCGACGACCCGGCGGACCGCCTCGCCGTGATCCGTCTGGCCGCCGGCCACTCCGATTCGCTCGATCACGCCCCGCAAGATCTCGCGCCCCACCGCGTGCGGGCTCTCGAACCGGCTCAGGCGGAACTTCAGGGACGAGCTTCCCGCGTTCAGCACGAGCACCCTCATGACGCCCGTCGCGGGAATGCCCCCCGCCCTCTCGAGCCAACCGTAGAGACGAAGGCGCCCTCCGTCAAGCCGGACCGCGCCGGCCAGCCGTCCATGCCTCGAACGCGCTTGACAGCACGTCCATGCCTCACTAGCTTACCGGTGCCCGGGCCGGCGCGCCGGACCGAGGCGACACCCAAGGAGGCGCACATGAAGCGCTGGAGCCTCGCGGCCGCTCTGCTGATCGCGCTCGCCCTCCCGCCGGCGCCCGCGGCGGCCCAAACCGTCACGCTGAAGCTGAGCCACTTCGTGCCGCCGGTTGCGCCTCCCCACGCGACGTTCCTGGCCCCGTGGGCGGCCAAGGTGGAGAAGGCGTCCGGGGGCCGGCTCAAGATCCAGATCTACCCGTCCATGCAGCTCGGGGGCACGCCGCCCCAGCTCATCGACCAGATCAAGGACGGCGTGGTGGACATCGGCTGGACCCTCCCCGGCTACACCGCCGGCCGTTTCCCGCGGACGGAGATCTTCGAGATTCCCTTCCTGCACACCAACGCGCTCGGGACCACGCTGGCGCTGCAGGACTACTACGAGAAATATCTGCGCGACGAGTACAAGGATTACCACGTGCTGCTGCTGCACGTCCACGGCGGCACGCTGGTCCACGCCAACAAGCCCATCCTCAAGCTCGAGGACTACAAGGGGTTGAAGATCCGCACGGCGAATCGCGCCGGCAGCGTCTATCTGCGCGCGGTGGGGGCCAACGCCGTGGGCTCCCCGGTGCCCGAGGTCCCCCAGATGCTCTCCAAGGGGGTGATCGATGGCGCCCTGCTCCCCTACGAGATCGCCCGCCCCCTCAAGATCCACGAGCTCGTGAAGTACCACTCGGAGCTCGCCGGCCCCCAGCCCCGCCTGGGCACCAGCGTGTTCCTGTTCGCGATGAACAAGAAGAAGTACGAGTCGCTGCCCGCGGATCTCAAGAAGGTGATCGATCAGCATTCGGGACGCCACATCGCCGCCTGGGCCGGCCAGAACTGGGACGACATCGAGAAGCCGGGCAAGGAGGCCGCGCAAAAGGCCGGCAATCAGTTCCCGGTGATGCCCGTGTCCGAGGTCGAGCGCGTGCGCGCGGCCGTCAAGCCCGAAATCGCGAAATTCTTGAAGGAGCTGTCGTCCGCCGGTTTCGACGCCAACGCGGCGTACGCCGAGGCCCAGAAGCTGGTCAAGAAGTACACGAAGTAGCCCACGCGTGACCGGCGCCCTCGAGGGTCTGGCCCGCGCCTTCGCCCTGGCCGGGGGCGCGCTCCTGGTCGTGATCACCGGGATGTCCGTGGTCTCGATCGTCGGGCGGGCCGTCCTCGGCACGCCGGTGCCGGGCGACTTCGAGCTGGTCCAGGTCGGCTGCGGGGCGGGAATCGCCATGTTCCTGCCCTACTGCCAGCTTCGCCGCGGCAACATCATCGTCGACTTCTTCACCGTCAGGGCGCCCGCGCGCGTGCAGGCCGCGCTCGACGCCTTTGGCGCGCTCGCCGTGGCGGCCGTCATGGCGCTGCTGGCCTGGCGCACGACGGCCGGGATGCTGACCGTCAAGGCCGCCGGCGAGGTGTCGATGATCGTCGGCTTCCCCATCTGGATCGGCTACGCGGCCATCGTGCCCTCGCTGGCGCTGGCCGCCCTCGTCGGCCTGGCCACCGCCATCGCGTCCTGGAAGGCAGCGCGGGGCTGAGCGCGGTCGAAGCCGGGCTCCTGCTGTTCGCGGCGATGCTCGGCCTCATGGCCCTCCGCGTGCCCATCGCCATCGCCATGTTCATTCCCGGCGCCGTGGGCTATGCCCTGCTGGCGAGCCCCACGGTCCTGCTGAACCATCTCAAGGGCGCGGCTTGGGCGCGCCTGTCCGTCTACGACCTCTCGGTGATTCCGCTGTTCCTGCTCATGGGGCAGTTCGCCACCCAGGGCGGTCTGTCGCGCGCGCTGTTTCGGTTCACCAACACGCTCGTCGGCCACCACCGCGCCGGCCTGGCCATGGCCGCCGTGCTGGCCTGCGCCGCCTTCGGCACCATCTGCGGCTCGTCGGTGGCGACCGCAGCGACCCTCAGTCAGGTGGCCCTGCCCGAGATGCGGCGCCACCACTACTCGGGACGGCTGGCCACGGCCACCCTGGCCGCCGGCGGGACGCTCGGTATCCTGGTCCCGCCGTCGGTGGTCCTGGTGGTCTACGCGATCCTCACCGAACAGAACATCGCCAAGCTGTTCGCGGCCGCCTTCGTGCCCGGCGCGCTGGCCGCCGCCGGCTACGTCACCGCGATCGCCGTGTACGTACGGCTGGTGCCCGGCCAGGCGCCCGCGCTGCCACGCGCCACCCGGCAGGAGCGCCTGGCCGCCCTCGCCGACGTGTGGCCCATCGCCGCGATCTTCGTGGTGGTCTTCGGCGGCATCTACGGAGGCCTGTTCACGCCCACCGAGGGGGCCGGGGTCGGCGCGGCGGGCACCTTCCTCACCGCGGTGGCCAGGCGCGAGCTCGGCCTGGCCGCGCTCCAGCGGGCGTTCCTCGGCACCGCCGAGACCACCGCCATGGTCTTCCTGATCTTCCTCGGGGCCGACATGCTGAACGCCGCGCTGGCCCTGTCCCAGATGCCGGCACAGCTCGCCCAGTCCGTGGTGGAGCTGAGCCTGCCCCCGCTGGCCGTCGTGGCGGGGATCCTCGGCTTCTACATCATCCTCTGCAGCGTCATGGACGAGCTGTCCATGATCATCCTGACCGTCCCCATCCTCATCCCGGTGGTGATGGAGCTGAGCCTGTTCGGCCTGAACTCGACGGAGAAGGCGATCTGGTTCGGGATCCTGGTCCTCTCGGTCGTCGAGATCGGGCTCATCGCGCCGCCCGTCGGCCTGAACGTGTACGTCGTGAACAGCCTCGCCCGCGACGTGCCCATGGCCGAGACCTACCGGGGCGTGCTCCCCTTCCTGGCCTCGGACGCCGTCCGCGTCACGCTGCTCCTGGCCTTCCCCATCCTGTCGCTCTGGGCGGTGCGCCTGATCAGCTGACCGCGGCCCGGAGGTCGTCGTCAGCAAGCGCCGCACCGGGACGCCGCTGCCGCCGTCGCTGCGTCACCGCATCCCCAGGTGGGAAGCTCACGCCTCACTCGATCCTCCCGGGCGTTTCACGCACCGTCGAGAAGCCCGCCACTTCAGCAGGTTACAGCCACCATAACCGGACGGCTGCGGCACCGGGTATGCACGCGTTGATGACTTGTCCCTCTGGAGGACCGACTCCGCCCCTGAAGGAGGCCCCAATGGCAGAGGCCCATTTCTACGCGACGCTCGTCTGGAGCGGCGGAGCGCTCGGACCGACCAGCTCCGTCGAACGTTACTCGCGAGAGTTCCGAGCCGAGTTCGAAGGTAAGCCTCCGTTGCGAGGTTCTGCCGATCCGGCGTTTCACGGCGACCCCACCCTCTACAATCCCGAAGACCTGCTCCTTGGCTCGCTGGCCGGTTGCCACATGCTGAGCTATCTGGCCGTCTGTGCCCACGCCGGCATCGCGGTGCGCTCGTACGAGGACGCCGCCGTCGCCACGATCGCGCGCCGGGACGGGAAGGTGAGGTTTGTCGATGTGCTCCTTCGCCCCAAGGTGGTGCTGGAACCGGGAAGCGATCTCGAGAAGGCCAGGGCGCTACACGAGAAGGCGCACAACATCTGCGTCGTGGTGAACTCGGTGAACTTCCCGGTTCGTCACGAGGCGGAGGTGACCATGCCCAGCGCGAGCGTGGCCGCCGTGTAGCCGGCACCGGCGGTCCCTCGAAGCCTCCTGCTCGGCACCGAATAAGGAGAAGCGCCGATGATGAACCAGGACCAGGGCACGCAACGCAGGAGCGCCATGGCGATGTGCCCGATGGCGTCGATGTGCAGGGAGATGGCGGAAAAACCGGGTATCGGCCTCCTGCTGCTGATACCCGGCCTCCTCCTGATCCTGGGAGGTGTGTTGATTTTCCTGGAGCCGAAGTTCCTGGTCTGGCTCCTGGCCGGCACCTCGATCCTGATTGGCCTGGTGATCCTGTTCTTCGCGCTGTCCATACGAAAGATGGTCACTCGCTAGGGAGCGGCGCGGGCCGGACCCTCAGCCAACCGTCGGTGGGGCAGGCCCGTCCCGGGCGCAGCGCCGCCGACCCGTTCAGGGACAGCTCGCCTCCACCGCTCGGCTGATCTCCTGCGGCGAGGCGAACAGGAGCGACGCCCGGTCGCCCTGCATCCCTGCCGGCAGCAACACGGGCCGGCCGGGAGCCGGCCCCTGCGCGCTGGAGTCCGTCTTCAAGCGCAGATTGAGCTCCCAGAAAGGGACCGTCCGGCCATCTTCGGTCGTGACGTGGTAGCCGTCGCCGCAGTAGCGAATCCCCTTCACCCGACGTTCCGGCCCCAGCGCCTTGAGGTTTGGGACGTGCCAGGCCGGCCATCATCCGCCCCCGTGGCGCCACGGCAGGCGCTCGGACTGCGGCAACCGCCTCCAGGTACGCGACGACGTCGGCCGCTGTCTTCCATCTTTCAGTCCGGGGAACGTCATGAGATTCCCCGGCACGACGGCCTGGGGGTCCTCGAGCCAGCGCCCGAACGTAGCGACGTCCCACACGACAGTGGCGGCTTTGAGCGCTGAACGGCGAACCCGAAAAGGCTTGACCTTGCCCCCAGGGGCAAGGTCTATCCTGGGCCCCGTGCGGTCAGGGTTGCTGATCGGCGAGGTGGCTGCGCGTAGCGGGATGAGCCGCAAGGCTCTTCGGCTCTATGAGGCCAAAGGGTTGCTGCCGCCTTCGCGCCGCACTCAATCCGGCTACCGTGTCTACCCGGACGACGTGCTGGTAGTCCTCGCGTTCATTGGCCGCGCGCGCCAGCTCGGGTTCACGCTAACCGAGATCGGGGAGATCGTCGCTCTTCGGCGGGCAGGGCGCGCTCCTTGCACACATGTACGGGCCATTCTTCACAAGAAGATCAGGAGCCTCGGAACTCTCTTGGACGACCTGCGAGGCAGTCTGCGGTCCTGGGGCACCGCCTCCGGGCGGTTGCCCGCCATCTGTCCGCATATCGAGTCGAAGGGAGGTGATCAGCGATGGAGAGATTCTCCCTCTGCCCAGGCTGCACGAACTGTCCGGAAGTCGTGATCGATGGCGACGCCATCCGGATCGGTGAGGATGGGAACGCGGCTGTCCTCAAAAAAGAGGAATGGAACGTCCTTGTGGACCTCATCCGATCAGGGCAGCTTTCGGGCCGCTGATTCCTGAGCGAGGGGCGGCCGCCGCCCCTCGCTGTCACCGCGAGGATGTGCGCGACCGCCCACGCTCGAGCAGGACCTCCCACGTCCCCCCGCCATCGCCCGAGCGCAGGACGTCGGCGCTCGTCGTGGCAGCCACGACCTGCTGGCCAGGGCCTACCGCCAGCGCGATCACGGGATCCTGCGCCTCGCGTTGAAGCGCGGACTTCTCCCACGTCCTTCCGCTGTCCGCGCTTCGGAAGAGAACGCTGGCGGCACCGGCCGCGAAGGCGTAAACGACGCGTGCGTCGTTGCGGTGGAACGCCACGGCAGTGACCGGCGCCCCGGCCGGGAGTCCCGTCACCGGCAACCATGTGAGCCCGCGGTCGCGACTTGCCAGCAAGCCCCGGCGCGTGCCCGCAAGCAGGGGCCCCGCGGGCGCCGGGCTGGCGGCGAGAGCGCTGACGTCGGCGAGCCCGCGGGTGGGCAGGCGCTCGACCTTGGCTGACGCCGGCGAGACCCGATAAAGCCCCGGCTCACCGGCGACAGTCCAGCCATAGAGATGACCCCCGTCGTGAGGGCTCCAGGCAAGCGCGTGGAAGTCCGCCTTGCCCCGGAGCGCCACCGACCGCCACGTGGCGCCGCCGTCCCGGCTCTCGAGGACCCCCAGGTTGGCGACCCCCTCCCGGTGATACGTGGGCAGATCGGGATGACCGCTCGCCCAGACCAGGCCCTGGCGGCTCGGATGCGCCGTGAACCCCATGAGGTCGAAGCGATGCTCGCCTACGAGCTCAGGCCTTCGGCCCGGCGCGAGCTTCGCGAGGCCCGTATGCGTCGCCACATAGACGATCGCGGGATCACCCGAGTCGACCGACAAACCGTGGATGTGATGGACCTGGACCTCGCTTGCCCACCCGGTCACGATCGCCAGCGTGAGAAGCCCCACCACGAGCGGCATCAGGGCCTTGCCTCGGATCACGGGCGCGGACCGGGCGCGGATGGCGCCGGCACCTTCTCCAGTTCGGCGCCGTGCTTCAGCAGAACCTCGCCCATCGCCTTGAGGAGGTCGCCGCAGATTCTCAGGCTCCGGCTCATCGCCCTGGCGTCGTCGTGCGCCAGCATCCTTGCCGTCGGGCACAGACTCAATGGCCCTTCGCCACCGCGGCCATGACCCATCATCCCGCCGCCGTGCATGCGCATCATCTCTCCCATCATGCCGCCGCCCATCATGCCGCCCATCCCGCCGGGACCCCCGCCCGGCGCCGGCTGGCCGGGTGCCGGTTGGCCGGGCACGGGCGCTTGCTGCTGCGGGTGGTGAGGATCGGATGGCTGACCGGATTGCTGGGCGACGGCCGGCAGCGTGACGGTGATCAGCACTGCCGCGACCGCGATCGGACCGATGACGCGCATCATGACGAACCCTCCTTCGCCGATTGTGGCTCTGAGGCTAGTCGAAGCGGTAGCCCAGCGTTGCTATAAGCATGTGGGCATCGTAATTCCTGGCGTCATTCCCCAGCCAGATCGACGTCACGCCCGGAATGAACGGGTTCAGCCGATCGGTCCGCCAGTCGTTCTTCCGAAACGACTCGAAGACGTACCCGAGCTTGGCCGTCCACCTCTTCGCGAAGCGGTACCGCAACGCCGTCTCCAGACGGAGGAGCCGGTCTTCGAAGGCGGGCCAGGGCTTGGCGGTGGCCGTGGCATCCTGGGCCGCCGTCCCGCTGGCTGGCGTCACGGGGTTCCCGTTCTGCACCCTACCGAGCGCAGAGGCGTAGCTGGCGTCGAGGCTCCAGTCGAGCACCCGCGGGATCAGCCCGATCCGGGTACCCGCATAGAGCGTGTCCACGGTGTCGGTGTGGACGGCTATCCAGTCGTAATCGGCAAAATCCAAGGTCACGCCCCCACTCACCGGCCGGCTCCGGGAACGCTGCGTCTGCTCGATGACTTCGTGGGTGTAGCCGCCGTAGAGCGATAGCCACCGCAGAGGAGCCCAGGTGAGATCGACGCCGACGGACCAGGTGGTGGCGTCCTGCAGACCGAGGGGTGACGCGATGTAGTCGTCGTCGTACAGGGCTCCCGTCACCGAGGCGGTGACGGCGTCGGCGGGCATGAACTGCAGGAGCAGGTCGACGCGCTGGCGATCCCGCTCGCCCTCGTCGAATTTCCTCAGCAGCGGAGACTGGCTCTGGGCCGCAGCGCTGGTCACATCCTCCTCTACCACCGTGTGCACGAGGTGGGCAAACGTGTCGTACTCCTCGATCCGCCGAAACGAGGGACGGTACGTGAGCCGGACGAGCAGCCAGTCGAGCGGCGTGGCGTCCAGAGCGCCCCTGGCGAAGTACTCGTCGCTCGTGGGGACCTCGCGGTGTTCGTTGCGGTCCCACCGCTCCCAGCCTCCACCCACCGTGATGGTCAGCGGGCGCAGGAGGCGCATTCGCGCATCGGCGTCCGCATTCTGTCGGGTGTACTCGAAGCGGCCCGCCCGGCGGTCTTCGACCACCAGGGTCCGGTCGTCGACGACGTGCCCGGGAAAGACCGGCTCGTCGCTCATGTCCTGCAGGTCGTAGAGCCGGTAGCGCAATCTGAGGGTCAGCGGTCGCAGTGGTCGGCTGGTGGCGCTCAAGTTTACGAGCGTGGTCCCGACCATCCCGTTGAGGCTGTCCTGCGGCAGGGCAAGCGCCGGGTCGCTGATGGCCGGGTTGATCGTGTGGGGCAGAAACGTCTCGTTCTGAAGACGCAAGCTGTACGCGACATTCGCGGTCAGGCGCGTCCGGAGCGGCAGGGTGACCCCTCCGGCGAGGCTCAGCGTGTGGGCCATGTTGTCGGGGGCCAGCGCGATCTGTCCCGAGGCCGGGGCGGCCGCGCCGCCGTCGCTGGCGCCGCACGACGCCACGTTGCCGAAGCACGGGTTGTCGGCGATGACGCGGCTCAGCGAGTTCTGGAACATCGAGAGCGCGTACCCGAGCTGCAGCTGCCAGCGGTCGCGAGCCAGGGTCGCGCGCAGGCGCAGGTCGTGGATCGTCTGGTCGATCGGCTCCACGATCTCGTAGAAATTGTTGCCCGGGCTGCCGAATGCCATCCCGAAGGGACGGTCGCCGGCTTTATGGGTCCGCGTGTACTGCGCGTCCAGATCCAGATCCGGGGTCGGCGTGACCCTGACGAACATCCGCGCGGTGTCCCAGCGGATGCTGATCTCGGACTGATCGGGCGTGTTGTGGGTCGAGAGCGCGGGCCGCGGAGCCGGCAGCGTGAAAACACCGCGGTCGGTCTCGACGGCCAGCGTCCGCGCGGTCGTGGAGTACAGGTGGGGGATCTGATCCCATGCGAACCCGAACTGCCAGAGCCCGAGCCGGCCGGCGCCCAGCGAGAACTCCTGGTCCTCGTGGCCCCACTTCGAGCCCCCGAGCTCGACGGAGTAGCTTTCGTCGGGACGAAACAGCCTCAGCTGCAGCTCGTGCAGGAACGGCCCGGGCGATAGGTCTCGGTACTCCTCGAACTTAGCTCGACGGGTCGGCGAGGGACGCTCGATGAAGAATCGGCCCCCGGCCTCGACCTCCCCCTCGAGGGTGAGGCCGCCCGGGCTGACCTGGGCGGAGGCGAGGTCAGCGCCCCCGAGCACCGTCAGCGCCGCGACGATGAGGGCTTTCGGCCTCGCCGCTCTCATCGCCTACCGCGTGAAGGCGAATCCCGAGGGATGGTTGGAGCCATGGATGTTCACGTGGCAGCTGGAACAGGCTCGGCCGAACACGAACTTGGCGGATGCGGTTTCCCGACCGTACGGGTTGGTCGGATGGCGGGTCTCCACGTGGCACTGCTGGCAGAGCCGTGGCTTGGCCATCTTGAGCATCCGCTCGTGGTTGGAGCCGTGTGGATCGTGGCAATTCACGCAGCTCTCGGCGACGGGCGGATGCTCCCAGAGGAACGGCCCCCGCTTCTCGGCGTGGCAGGTGTAGCAGGTGTCGTTGAGGGACTGCTCCTTGAGCAGGGCCGGGGTGACGGTGCCGTGCGGGTTGTGGCACGACGTACAGGTCATCTTGCCCTCCCGCAGCGGCATGTGGGACGAGCGCATCTGCTGGGCCCGCCTCTGGATATGGCAGGAGCCGCAGGTATCGATCTCGGTAGCCCGGGCCAACTGGGCGCGCGGCGAATGGTCCTGCATGACCCTGTGGCAGCCGGCGCAGGTGACGTCGCGGGAGTCGTGGGGGCTCCCGGTCCAGAACAGGCGGTCGCCCTTGGTGTGGCACGCCAGGCACGCCTCGCTCCGCCGCTCCGGCGCGGTGGGATCGTCCCTGGCGAAGGTGATCAGCCTGGCCTGACGCCCCTTACCTCCACCGGCCTCGACGTGGGCCTGGCCCGGCCCGTGGCAGTTCTCGCAGCCCAGCCGCTCCAGCGCATTGCGCGGATGCCGGAGGAACAGCCGCCCCATCCGGGTGGTCGCGAAGCGCTCGTAGGCGTCCTCGTGGCACGCCTTGCAGGTCTCGGCGCCGACGTAGCCGTCTACCGGAGCCGATGCAGTGGTGCTCGATTGCGCGACTGGCGAAACGGGAGAAGGCGGCTGGGCTGGCGAGCAGGCAGAGAGCGCAAAGGCCAGGGCCAAAAGCCCTGTGCACCCGACTATCGTGACGGACCAGGCTGCTCGTCGTCCCACGCCACGCCTCCCCGACAGGGGACGTCCCGAACGCTCAACGAAGACACCTGCCCTCGAACCAGCAGATCTGTGAGGGACAGTGAGAGGCGGACGAGAGGCTAGATCAGTAGCGCGGCGTGGCGTAAGAACAGCGGCGGTGAGGTCGCGACAGCTCGAACCTGCCCAGCCGCCGACCGAGCACGCAGGGCATTGCGTTCAGGAGTAATCTCCGCACTGGCCGCGCCGACGATGATGAGGCTCACAGGCGACGGTGCCGCGGCGTCACACGACGCTTCGGCGACCGCATCAGTGGCGTGACCGGGCGTCTCGTCGGCGGCTTCACGGGTCGTGACCGTCGCCGTCGAAGCATGATCCGGGACCGGGCACACGTGGCCCAAGCACATCGCGGCTGTGAACGCCACCAGGACCTGGCCGAATCGCTGCGCCAGACGCACGGTAGCGTAACCTTGACACCGCTGCCTCGCGTGTGTCAAGCGATCGGCAGGGTGGAGACCACAGTGATTCTTCGAACGTCGGCCCTCGTGCTCGTCTTCTGGAGCGTTAGCCTCGGTGCCGCCGTGGCCGAGCCACTCTGGGTAAAGAACGCGAAGGACCTCGGGTACCCGGCCCAGAACTGTCTCTACTGCCACAGCACCAAGCTGCCGAAAAAGGAGACCTACACGCCTGGCGAGCTGAACGACCGCGGCCGGTGGCTGGTCCAGGAACGAGAGCGGCGCCGAGCGAGCCAGGTCGATCTGTCGTGGCTGAAGGACTATCCCGGCGGTAAAGCTCAGAAGTGACGAGCGGATGGCTCGGGTCCTTGCTGCCTCTCCTGGCGACAGCCACCTCAGCCATCCCGCAACCGCACGGGTGGCTCGGCACGGTCAACGACTGGGCCCGCGGACTCGGGATCGCGTTCGCCATTCTCGATTGCGTCCTTCTCGCCGTCGCCTGGACGATGCTCCGCCGGGCAGGAGTGACACCCACCCTGAGGCTGCTGCTGCCCGCGGCGGTCGTCGTGCTGCCGCTCGCCGTGACATTCTTCGGATACCACTACGGATTCGAAGCGGCCAAGAGCGTGGAGGCCTGCGGGGCCTGCCATGCGATGAGACCGTACGTGAGCGACCTCCGCGAGCCCGCCAGTCAGACGCTGGCCGCCGTTCATTTCAAGAACCGCTACATCCAGGACAATCAATGCTACACGTGTCATTCCGACTACGGCATGTTCGGGGGACTGAGGGCGAAGTGGAAGGGGCTCGAGCACCTCGCGCGCCAGACAACGGGGTCCTATAGCCTGCCGCTGACGATCGCCCGTCCCTATGCCAGCGCCCGGTGCCTGCACTGTCACGGAGAATCCCTGAAGTTCCTCGAATCGGCCGGCCACGGCCGGGAACTGGTGGCGCAGATGATCACCGGCGCGGTTTCGTGCCTCGGCTGCCACGGCCCTGCGCACCGGGCGGCAGCCGCTCGGGCGGTGCAGTGATCGCCCGGCAGCCCCGTCTCCTGCGCGCCGTCATCGTGCTCACCGGTCTGGGTGTCCTCCTCACCCTGATCATGCTGATCCGGGTCACCGGTCTCACGCTGGCGCTCTTCATGTTCGTGGCGCAACCCCTGCTGCTGGTCGCCGTCGTCCTGCTGGCCTGGCGGGTCGTCCGCGATCTGCGGCGTAGCGGTCTCGTGTGAAATCTCGCGATGCGCCGAGGCATTGCCGTTGTCGGGGGCCTGATGGCGGGCCGTATCCGCCTCAGATGGGGCTGCAATGCCCCAGTGGCAAGGTGTTCGATCGGTGAATCTGCCGGGAACCGGCTGATTCCACGAGACCTTCCGGGCTGTGGGTTCTGGCAGGCAATTTGCCCTGGAGGCCAGGCAGGAGCGCTTGAGCATGCCTCGTAGATTGGCGGTCATGGTGCTGATCGGATTGGTCCTAGCGGCTGGCCTCTGCATCCTGGACGACGACGGCGCCGACGCCGATCTGTGCAACCTGAGTCTCCTGATCGTGACCGTCTCTCCGCTCGCTTTTTCACTGGCGGTTACCGGCCGTGCTCAGCCAGGCCCCCTTGCCGGGTACATTGCCCCTCTAGCGGACCGCCCGTCTCCCCCTCCCCGCGCCTGACCCTCCTCAACGTTGTAGCAGAGTCTCTGGCGGCTCGGCCTGCGCCCCCGGGCACGACCGGCACGGAAGCCGGGACGTCAACCCCCGGCGCCCGCATGGAGGGACGCGATGCACAGCCTGAACTGGCGCGCGATGACATTGTCCCTCGGGCTCTTCAGCGCCGTGACGTTCGTCGTGTGCGTGGCATACGGCCTACTAGTCCCGAGGAGCCTCCACATGACACAGTTTCTCGAGGCCATCCTGCCGGGCTTCACGTGGCTCACCGCGGGGAGCTTCGTGCTCGGGCTGGTGGAGACCTTCCTCTACGGCGTGTACGCGGGGCTCGTGTTCACGCCCATCTACAACGTCGTGGCGCGACGCTTTCAGCCAGTGAAGGAGGCTCGGTGAAAGCCGGTCCATCTCAGGAGATCTGATGACACCCTCATCTTACGTGGCCCGCGACCCGTTCACCGGTGTCCAGGTCCGCATCGGAGTGATGGGCTCGGCGGCCGAGTTGCCGGAGCCGAGTATCACCGCCCTCTGCAGGAGGTTGGGGCGGACCATCGCGGACCGCGGATGCTGCCTGCTGACGGGTGCGTGCCCCGGGCTCCCGCACGAGGCCGTGCTGGGCGCCAAGGAGGTTGGCGGCCATGTCGTGGGGATCTCCCCAGCGAGCTCGCTCAAGGAACATGTCGAGAGCTTCACCTCTCCTTATCGTGAGTACGACGTGCTGGTGTTCACGGGCCTCGGTCTCATGGGCCGCGAGATGGTGAACATCCGGAGCAGCGATATCGTGGTCGTCATCGGCGGGCGATCGGGCACGCTCGGCGAGTTTGCCATCGCCTACGAGGAGGGCAAGCTGATCGGCGTTCTCACGGGAACGGGTGGCATCACGGCCGCGCTGCGAACGGTGGAGACGAGCCTCCGGAAGAAGACCGGCGCCGAGGTGATGTACGAAGCGGACCCGAGCCGGCTCGTGGACCGGCTCCTCGGGCACTATCGGTCCTCAGATTATGTGTGCCCCTGCTGGCCGGGTTCCCGGCGGGGCAACGAGGCGTAGGCGGGTCGATGGCTCTTCGAGCGCCGATTCCCCGCACGGCCGCCGTCAGATGACCAGGCTGCCGACGGGGACCGTCCGCCGTGCTGCGATGATGCTCGGCGTAGCCGCCCTGGCGGCTGCGGTGACGGCGGCGGCGGCGTGGCTCGTGCTGCGCCCGGCAGAACGGCCGTCGGGGATCCTCGAGGTCAACGGCCGCGTCGAGGGTGACGAGTCGGCCGTGGGGCCGCGGGCGGGCGGTAAGGTCGTGAAACTGCTGGTCCGGGAGGGCCAACGCGTCGACTCCGGCGCGCTGATTGCCGAGCTCGCGTCCGACCAGGTCCGCGCCCAGCTCGCCCAGGCCGCGCACGCCGTGCACACGGCCCGCGAGGAGCTCGCCGAGGCTCACGCCCACCTGGCCTCGGCCCGCCGCGAGGTCGAGACGGCGGACCTCGCGGTCACGCACGCCAGGCAACAAGCCCGGGCGCGGATCGGCGAGGCCGAGGCGGCGCTGGGCGCCGCCCGCGCCCGGCTGACGGAGGCGGAGGCCAGTCGGACGAACGCCGACCGCGATTTCGCCAGAGCCCGGGAGCTCTACGCCAAGGAGCTCATCGCCGCCCAGCAGCTCGACCAGGCGCAGACGCGCTTCGAGGTCGCACGGGCCGGCGCGGAGGCCGCCCGGCAACACGTCGGGCAGGCCGAGGAGACGCTGGCCCTGGCCCGAACTTCCCGGACGGCGGCCGAGGTGCTCGAGGGCCGCGCGCAGACCGCGCGCGAGCGCGTGCGAGAGGCCCGGGCGGCGATCGAGACCGCCCGCGCACGGATCGAGGTGGCCGATGCCAACCGCGCGGTGGCGCGCGCGAACGTGGAAGATACCCGGGTGCTGGCGCCCTTCACCGGAACCGTGCTCCGGAAGCTGGTGGAGCCCGGCGAGGTGGTGGCGGCGGGCACGCCGCTGGTCCTCTTCGTCGATCTCGCGCGGCTCCACGCCAAGGTGTACGTGCCGGAGGCCGATCTCGGCAAGGTCAAGGTGGGCGATCCCGCGCGTGTCTACACCGACGCGTTCCCCGGCCGGGCCTTCGACGCCCACGTCTCTGAGGTCGCGCAGCACGCCGAGTTCACGCCACGGGACGTGCACATGAAGGACGAGCGCGCGAAGCTCGTCTTCGCCGTCAAGCTGGCGATCGACAACCCCGAGGGGATCCTCAAGCCCGGCATGCCCGTCGACGCGCTGATCCGGTGGCGTCCCGATGCTTCCTGGCCAGAGCCGGAGAAATAGCCGATGACAGCGGCGATCGAGGCCCGGGGGCTCACGAAGCGGTTCGGACAGACGACGGCCGTCGACGGCGTCGATCTCGAGATCGCGCCGGGGGAGCTGTTCGGCATCGTCGGGCCCAACGGCGCCGGCAAGACGACACTGCTCCTCATGCTGGCCGCGCTCGTGGATCCGACCGCGGGGCAGGCCCGGATAGACGACCGCGACGTCGCCCGGAGCGGCCCGGCCGCGCGCGAGCGCCTCGGCTACGTGTCCCAGGACTTCACGCTCTACGGAACGCTCAGCGTGGAGGAGAATCTCGATTTCTTCGCCGACCTGTACGGGGTGCCGGCGTCCGCGCGCGCCGAGCGGAAGGCCGGGCTGCTGACCTGGAGCCGCCTGGAGCCGTTCCGGACCCGGCGGGCGGCCGCACTGTCGGGCGGCATGCAGAAGAAGCTCCACCTCTGCTGTTCGCTCATCCACGAGCCGGCCGTGCTCCTCCTCGACGAGCCGACCACGGGCGTCGACCCGGTCTCGCGTCGCGAGTTGTGGGAGATCCTGCACGGCCTCGTGGGGCGGGGGCTCACTCTGGTGGTGACGACGCCGTACATGGACGAGGCCGAGCGCTGCGGGCGCGTCGCGCTGATGGACCGTGGCCGCATCCTGAGGCACGACCGCCCGGCGGCGCTCAAGGCCGGCGTCGCCGAGGCAGTCTGGCGGGTGCGGGCCCCCGACCTCGCCTCAGCCCGGACCCGGCTGGCCGCCCCCCCGGCCTTCCAGGTCCGCCTCGCGGGCGATGCCCTCCACGTGATCACGCCTTCGGCGCCGGACGTCGAGGGTGACATCCGGCGGCGGCTCGGCGGCGCTGTGGTCGACATCCGCCGCGTGCCCCCGACCATGGAGGACGTCTTCGTCCTGACCGTGGGGGACCGGGCGAGGCGACCGCCGGCGATGGCGACCGGCCCGACGGCACCTCCCCGCAGCGCCGGTCCCGCGGTACGCCTCGAGGCACTCACCAGGCGTTTCGGCGACTTCGTCGCCGTGGATGGCATTTCGCTCTCCGTCGATCGTGGCGAGATCTTCGGATTCCTCGGTCCCAACGGCTCGGGGAAGACCACGACCATCAGGATGCTGTGCGGGGTCCTCCCGCCGTCATCGGGGCGGGGCGAAGTGCTCGGGCATGACGTTCGTCGCCCTGGCCGGCGCGTGAAGGCGCGAATCGGCTACATGTCCCAGCGCTTCTCGCTCTATCAGGACCTGACCGTCGGCGAAAACCTGGCCTTCTTCGGGCGCGGCTACGGCCTCCCCGCCGGCCGCCTCGCCGAGCGGGTCGCCTGGGCGCTGGAGCTGGCCGGGCTGGGGGGTGAGGAGCGTCGGCTTGCGCGTGAGCTCTCCGGCGGCGTCAAGCAGCGGTTGGCGCTCGGCTGCGCCCTGCTCCACGATCCCGAGGTGCTGTTCCTCGACGAGCCCACGGCCGGTGTCGACCCGGTGGCGCGGCGGCAGTTCTGGGACATCATCGTCGCCCTCGCATCCTCGGGCACGACGGCCTTCGTGACCACCCACTACCTGGACGAGGCGGAGCACTGCCACCGGCTCGGCCTGATGTACCAGGGGCGGCTCATCGCCGAGGGCAGTCCTCGTCAGCTCAAGGAGCGGATGCGGGCAGGCGTGATGGTGGAGGTCGCCTGCGCCGATCCCCTGCGAGCGCTCGGCCTGATCCGGGCCGAGCCCGCGCTCGGGCGGGTCAGCCTCTTCGGCGACCGACTGCACGTCCTCGTCGACGATCCAAACGCGGCCATGCCGTCCCTCCGGACGGCGTTGCGCGAGGCGGGCCTCATCGTCGAGCGGCTGGAGACGGTCCCCCTCACGCTCGAGGACGTGTTCGTGATCTTCGTGGAGATGGAGGAGGCGCGGCTGAGGACCGCCGGTGGATAGCCTGCGCCGTTGTCTGGCCATCGCGCGCAAGGAGGCGCGTGAGATCCGGCGCGACCCGATCACGCTGGGGATCGCGATGGTGCTGCCCCTCATCATGATGTTCCTCCTCGCCTACGCGATCACGCTCGACGTCCGGGAGATCCGGATGGCGGTCCTCGACGAGGACGGCAGCGCGGACAGTCGCGAGTACGTCGCCGGCTTCCTCCGGTCGGGCTACTTCCGGCTCCAGGCCACCGTGCACTCCTTCGGGGAGGTCGAGCGGCTGCTCGATTATGGGGCCGCCCGCCTGGTCCTCGTGATTCCCGAGGGGTTTGCCCGCACGCTGGCCCAGGGGCGTCCGGTCGACGTCCAGATCCTCCTCGACGGCTCGTTCGCCAACACGGCCATCCTCGCCCTGAACTACGCCGACCGGATCACCGAGGACTACACGCTCGGGATCCAGGAGCGCTCGCTGGCGTCGCGCGCCGGGTCGGCGGTCCGGCTGGCGGAAGCCGTCCGACTGGAGCCGCGGATCCGCCACAACCTTGAGTTGCGCAACGAGAACTTCGTGGTGCCCGGTCTTTTCGCGCTGATCCTCATGGCCTTCCCGCCGATGCTCACGGCGCTCGCGGTGGTGCGGGAACGCCAGCGCGGCTCCATTCTCCAGCTCGCCATCGCGCCCGTTCGCCCCTGGGAGTTCCTCGTCGGCAAGCTCGTCCCCTACGCAGCCCTCGCGTTCGCCGAGATGCTGCTCCTCCTGGCCGCGGGGTGGGTCTGGTTCGGCGTCGCCGTCCGGGGCAGCGTACCGCTCCTCCTGGGGCTGTCCCTCATCTACGTCCTGTGCACGGTCGCGATCGGTCTCGCCGTGTCCACCGTGACGCGCAGCCAGGTCGTGGCGATCCTGCTGTCCATCGTGCTCACCTTGATGCCCTCGTTTCTCTTCTCCGGCTTCCTGTTCAGCATCGACAGCATGCCGGTAGGATTCCGGGCGTACACGTACCTCTTCCCCGCCCGGTACTTCATGACGATCGCCCGCGGGATCGTGCTGAAGGGGGCCGGACTCGATCAGCTCTGGGGGCAAGCCCTGGCCCTGGTGGCCTACGGCGCCGTCCTGCTCACCCTGGCCTCCCTGCGCTTCGGCCGGCGGCTAGGTTGACGCGTGGGGCCCCTGGCTGCCCTCGTCCGGAAGGAGCTCATCCAGTTTCTCCGGAGCCGGCCGCTGGTCGTAATCGTGGTCTGGACCATCGCGATCGAGATCGCAATCTGCGCCTGGAGCATCACCTACGACATGAAGCACCTGAGCCTGGCGATCTTCGACCTGGACCAGTCGGCCTCGAGCCGCGAGCTGGTGGAGCGATTCGCCCGGACCGAGTACTTCGACCGGCGTTTCCAGGCGCACAGCGATGCCGAGCTCGATGCGCTGATCGAGAGCGGCCGCGCCACCCTCGGCCTGGTGATCCCCCCGGGTTTCGCGCGCCGGATCGATCAGCGCCTGCCCGCGGCCGTCCAGCTGGTCGCCGACGGGACGAACTCCAACACGGCCCTGATCGCGCTCGGGTACGCCGACCGGGTCGTCCACGCCTATTCGCGCGGCCTCCAGCTGAGCCAGCTCCAGGCCAGGCTCGGTCGGATCGAGATCGTGCCCGAGGTGCGCGCCCAGCGGCGAGCCTGGTACAACCCCTCGCTGCGCAGCGTGGACTTCGTGGTGGTCTCGATGCTGACCCTCGCGGTCATGATGATCGCCGTGATCCTGCCGGCGGCGGGGCTGGCGTGGGAGAAGGAGGCCGGGACGGTCGAGCAGCTCCTGGTTATGCCGTTCCGGGCGTGGGAGCTGATGCTCGCCAAGGTCGTGCCGACCTTCGCGGTGAGCCTGGCGTCACTGGCCCTGGCGTTGTGGGTGCCCTGGTGGTTCGCAGTGCCCATCCGCGGCAGCCTTGTGCTTTTCTTCGCGCTGTCCGCCGTGTTCCTCTTCAGCGGCCTGGGAGTGGGCCTCCTGATCGGCGCCGTCACCGACAACTTGCAGCAGGCGCTGCTCCTGTCCTTCTTCACGATCTTCCCCGTGTTCGTGATCTCCGGGACCTTGGCGCCCGTGGAAACGATGCCGCGGGCGATCCAGCTACTCTCGCTGGCCAGCCCGCTGACGTACTACACGGACATCGCGCTGGCGATCTTCCTGAAGGGTGTCGGGATAGAAGCGTTGTGGCGCCAGGCCCTGGCCATGGCTGGCCTCGGGCTAGCCATCCTCGCGCTCGGACTCTGGCGCTTCCGCCGTCAACTTGCCTGAAGAGAGGAGACGCCCATGCAGGCCAGAGACCTCATGACGACGAGCGTGATCACCGTCAGCCCCGAGACGCGGGTCCGGGAGCTGGCCCGTCTCTTGCTGGAGCACCACATCAGCGCCGTCCCCGTGGTCGACAGCGACAATCGCATCCTCGGGATCGTCAGCGAGGGCGATCTGATGCGCCGGGCGGAGGTCGGAACCGAGTGGCACCGGTCGTGGTGGCTGTCACTGATGGCGGGTGCGGATCAGCTGGCCCGCGAATATGTGAAGACGCACGGCCGGCGAGCGGACGACGTCATGACGCGCGATGTCGTCACCGTGGCCGAGGACACGCCCGCCCATGAGATCGCCGGCCTCCTCGAGAAGCGCCGGATCAAGAGGGTGCCGGTGGTGCGAGACGGGCGGCTCGTGGGGATCGTCAGCCGGGCCGACCTGCTCCGCGGGCTCGCGGTCCAGCCGCTTCCAGCCGAGGCGCCGTCGGCGGCGGACGACCGGGCGATCCGCGAACGCCTGCTTCGCGAGCTGCGCGGCACAGCGTGGACGAGCCCCGTATCGAACAACGTGGTCGTGAAGGACGGCGTGGTCCATCTGTGGGGACTGGTGTCGACAGAAGACGAACGCCGGGCTCTGCGTGTCGCTGCGAGCAACGTTCCAGGGGTGCGGGCCGTCGAGGATCATCTGCTGCGGGTGCCGGTGGTGGGGTCGGCCGAGTGAGCCGGGTCGCCGTTCCCCCGGGGCGGCGCCAGTCCCGTTCGCGGGCCTGCTGCGAAACAGGGAGGACATCATATGAGCGCACGGCAACGCGCTAGCGATCGCGCCGGACATCGCGACCATGCGCCCGACGTCCATAGCCCCGTCGTCCACGGAGGCGGGGGTGGGACTGCCGAGGCCGCGCACCGAGGACAGGCTGCCGCCGGGCACCCCCGCAGTGGGGGCGGGGGCCACCACGCCCACATGGTCGCCGACTTTCGCCGGCGCTTCTGGATTTCTCTGATCCTGTCGATCCCGGTGCTGGCGCTGGCGCCGCTCCTCCAGCGCTGGCTGGGGCTCAGCGACGTGCTGGCCTTCCCGGGAGACCGGGCGGTCCAGACCGTGCTCGCGACGGCCATCTACTTCTACGGGGGCTGGCCGTTCCTGCGCGGTTTCGCCGCCGAGCTCGGGAAGCGCCAGCCCGGGATGATGACGCTGATCGCGCTGGCCATCACGGTCGCCTGGGGCTACAGCGTCCTGGTGGCCCTCGGGCTCCGCGGCGAGGTGTTCTTCTGGGAGCTGGCGACGCTGATCGACATCATGCTGCTCGGGCACTGGATCGAGATGAAGTCGGTGCTCGGCGCCTCGGCCGCGCTCGAGAGCCTGGTGCGGCTCATGCCGGCCGAGGCGCACCTGGTGGCCGCCGACGGCTCGACGCGGGAGGTGCCCGTCACGGAGCTGCAGCGTGGCGACCGCGTGCTGGTCAAGCCGGGCGAGAAGATCCCCACGGACGGCACGATCGTCCAGGGCCAGACCTCCGTCAACGAGGCCATGCTGACGGGCGAGAGCAGGCCCGTGGAGAAGGGCGAGGGCGCGACCGTGATCGGGGGCGCGGTCAACGGCGAGGCGGCCATCACGGTCGAAGTGCGGAAGACCGGGGACGAGACGTACCTCTCGCAGGTCATCGCCATGGTCCGACAGGCCCAGGAGTCTCGCTCGCGCTCTCAGGACCTCGCCAACCGGGCGGCCGTCTGGCTGACGGTGGTTGCGCTCGGAGGCGGCGCCGTGACCCTGGTGGCCTGGCTCGCCATCGGCGCCCCCTTCCCGTTCGCGCTCGCCCGGACGGTGACGGTCATGGTCATCGCCTGCCCGCACGCCCTCGGCCTCGCCGTGCCCCTCGTGGTCGCCGTCTCCACCGCGCTCTCAGCGGGCAACGGCCTCCTCATCCGCGACCGCTCGGCCTTCGAGCGCGCCCGCGCCCTCGACGCGATCGTGTTCGACAAGACGGGTACGCTCACGGAGGGGCGCTTCGGCGTCACCGACGTCATCCTGCTCGCCAAACGGAGCGAGGAGGATCTCTTGCGCCTGGCGGCCAGCCTGGAGAGCCAGTCGGAGCACCCCATCGCCGCCGGCATCGTGCGGGGCGCCCAGGACAGGAAGATCCCGTTCCCGTCACCCGCGGAGTTCCGCGCCATCCCCGGCAAGGGTGCCGAGGCCTTGGTGGACGATGCGCGCGTGAAGGTGGTGAGCCCGGGCTACCTGAAAGCCGAGGGCCTCGAGGTCGACAACGCGCGAGTCCGTGAGGTCGCCGAGCAAGGGAAGACCGTCGTTTACGTGCTGGTGAACGACCGCCTGGAGGGAGCCATCGCGCTCGCCGATATCATCCGGCCCGAGTCGCGCGAGGCGCTAGCCCGCCTGAAGGCGATGGGCATCAAGGTGATGATGCTGACGGGTGATGCCACCGCCGTCGCGCGGTGGGTGGCCCGCGAGCTGGCGCTCGACGAGTTCTTCGCCGAAGTCCTCCCCGACCAGAAGGCGGCGAAGATCAAGGAGGTGCAGGAGCGGGGCCTCACGGTGGCCATGATCGGGGACGGCGTCAACGACGCCCCGGCCCTTACCCAGGCCGACGTGGGCATCGCCGTCGGCGCCGGCACCGACGTGGCCATCGAGTCCGCGGACATCGTGCTGGTCCGCTCCGACCCGCGCGATGTGACGGCGATCGTGGACCTGGCCCGTGCCACCTACCGCAAGATGGTGCAGAACCTCTGGTGGGCCACGGGCTACAACGCCGTGGCCATCCCCGTCGCGGCCGGCGTGCTCTCCCCGGCCGGCATCCTGCTCACGCCAGCGGCGGGGGCCGTCCTCATGTCGGTGTCGACGGTGATCGTCGCGATCAACGCGCGCTTGCTGCGCCTGCAGAGATGATTCCCTCGTGGGCCCATGAGTACGATCGCCTCCTGGGCATCACTCCGTCCCGGGCCATGGGGAGGCGGAGCGCCGGCCGAACGCCCCCTCACCTGCGGGCTCCAGACGCCCGAAATTCGCGTACCGAGGCCACCACCCGCGTTGCGTGCGCCGGGCCAGCTCGGCCATCGCACCGAGCCAGGCGCCGGGCACGCGCGGGACGATCCACTGCGACCACCGGAGCCACGTGTAGATCGCGCGGTGCCTCAGAACGAAGCGTCGGTACGCGGCCAGGCCTTGCTCCAGCGTCGTCCGCCCCTCGAGGATGTCCTGGACGACGCGGCCGCACCGGTCGCCGAAGTACAGCGCCGGACGGATGCCCTCGGCAGTCAGGGGCAGGCAGTGTCCGGCCGCGTCACCGGCGGCGAACACCGTGCCCACCGTGGGCGCCCCGAGCCCCGAGGGGAAGTACGTGCCGTGATAGCGGCCTGGAGCGAGACCAAGATCCCCCATGAACCGCTCGAGCGGCTGCCTGAGCCTGGACGTGCCCGCATAGCTGCCTACGCCGACCCGGCTCGCCTCGCCTACGGGAAAGATCCAGCTCACGATGTGTCGGGCCTCGTCGGGTGCCGCCCAGAAGTAGAGCGCCTCGCCCTGGTAATCTGTCCGGGTCTCGAGGCCAAAGCTCATCGGTGCGTGCGCGCCGGCATGGCCGCCGCCCGTCAGCACCCCACGCCATCCCGAGCAGTCCACAACGCAGCGGGCCTCGAACCGTCCGGCCTCGGTCTCGACGGCCCCGTCACGAAGCCCTGTGACGGCGGTGCGGAGGAAGACCGCGCCGGTCTGGTCCAGCAGCCCCCGGCAGAAGCGCCGGTAGTCGAAGGTGCAGTACGGCATGTCGCCGAGGTCGTAGATCGTGGTCCGCGTCGGCGCGTGGACGACCGCCTTGCGGTGCACCTGGAGCACGCTCGCCTCGACGCCCAGCGCCTGGGGCACCCACAGAGGTGTGCCGCAGGCGGAGGTCTGGACTTCGCCGACCTCGCGGCGGTCCAGGAGCAGCACGCGGCCCCGGAGCCTACGGGCGACCGCGAGGCCGGCAAAGCTGGCCCCCACGATGATCGCGTCGTAGTCACGCGTCACCGGGGCTGCCCCAAGGGAGCTGCGTCACTTCCCCGCGTACTGCGCCGGCGCCTTCTCGAAGGTCGCCTTGCAGCCGGCAGAGCAGAAGTAATAGGTTTTACCGGCGTGCACCGCGGTCCCGGCCGCCTTCTTCTCGTCCACGTTCATCCCACAGACCGGATCCTTCGTCATCGACCCTCTCCTTTCGTCGTCATGGCTGCCCTTTCCCTGTTCGCGACATCATGGGCCGCTCGTTCGTGGTGGCGCTGTTCACCGAGCGTGCACGCAGTCGCGGGATCCAGGCCGGCGTTCCCGCGGCCTACATCTCGGCGAAGAGCGCCACCACGAACGCCGCGAAGCCGCCAAACGACCGCCACTCACGGGCCGTGCGCGGTCGAGTGAAGCTGAAGGCGAAGACCAGGAACACGAGCGAGTTGATCGCGACGAGGGGCCAGAGCCCGTAGGCCGGCGCCTCGCTCATGTGTCGCGCCCGCCCGGGGCCGGCCGCCCCGCGTCGCTACGCCGCTCCAGGTCTCCAGCATGATGCCCGCTGCCGCCGCGACCACCGTGGCCGCCGTGTCGGCCATGCATGAAGAAGTGCAGGAGCGGGCAGGCGAGCAGCAGAAGATACGGAACGACGCCGAACACGTGCGCCCGGTGCTCCGTCAGCATGAAGAAGGCCGCGATCGCGAGGAACGCGAGCAGCACCCACCAGGTCATCGCGTCACCTCCGCCGGAAGATCACGGGCCCGGCAGCCATTCGTGACCGGTCGGAGCCCGCCAGGCGGCTACTTTGTCTTCGGCGCCGCCGAGGGCGTGCCCATCATCTCCGACATGTGCTTCTGCATCTCGGCCATGTGGCGCATCATCTCGGACATCTGTTCATGCAGGTCGCCGCGTGCTCCCATGCCGCCCTGACCGCCGGCGGCGCCGGGCCCCATGGGCCCGCGCGAACCCATGCCACCCATCATTGCGTGCATCATGCCCATCATCCCGCCCATCTCTTGCATGAGCTCGCCCATACGCTTCTGCTGCTCGGGCGACATCCCGCCGCTCTCCATCATCTCGGCCATCTGCTGCATCATCCCTTGCATCTGCTGCAGCGTGCCCTGCATCTGCATCATGGGTCCCATGCCCGGTCCACCACGATCCATGCCGGCCCCCGGACGCCCGGGGCCCATCTGCGCATGCGCAGCCGCCGGCGCCAGCCCCACCACCACGGCCGCCAGCACACCGATCATCCATCGCGTCTTCATCGCCGTTTCCCTCTCTTCATGTGAGATCCCGCTTCCGGGCTTCGAACTCCTCCTTGCCGATCTCCCCTCTCGCATAGCGCTCGCGCAGGATCTGGAGCGCGCGGTCGGCGCGCGGCTCGCCCCGAGACTCATCGCCCTGTCGCACGAGCCACCGGATGCCGAGCACGAGGCCTGCGATCACGAGTGCCCAGAAGAAGAACATCATCACCATCATCCCCAAGCCCCAGGCACCCCATCCCCACATCATCGGATGCGCGCCCCAATCCCAGGGACGGTCCTGGGCCACCACGATCAGCCGCAAAAGTCCCAGGTCGGACAGGCCGAGCGTCGTGCCTGCTGTGGCAAGCATCAGAGTCCCTCCCCATGGTCCGGGCCACTACGCCCAGCCGCAGACCGCGGACGCACCCTGGCTTCGGACGCGCAGCGGCTGCGAGCCCTCGAACGAGCATCAAGCCTGCCATACCAGCGACCCCGGGAAAGCTTTCGAAATCGCGAACTTCCCGCCTGCGGCCACAGCCCGCCCTTGCCGGGTGGGGAGGACGTGCCTCCCCAGCGGAGCACGGTCGCCCCGTCGCACCGTGCCTCATCGCTCCAGTACGACCTTCACGAGCTCGGCCACCTCCCGGTCCCCCTCGTGCTTCGTCTCGACACTGACGATCCAGCCGGGCTTGAGCGCGGTCAGCGGAAGCAGTTGCTCCACGAAGCCGGTCTTCCCGGGGTCGGTGGCCCTGACGAACCTCACGACCCTCGCTCCCGGCTTGAGGTGCACCACCACCTGGCGGGTCTTCCCCTGGGCCGTCGCTTCCAGGGTCACCGTCCGCGCACCGGCATCCACAGCCTTCACGGAACCCGCGATCGGCGCCTCGTCGGCGACTGCCACCGTGGCGAAGAAAAGGAAACCCGCCGCTACTTGAATCGCTCTCATCGTGTATCCTCCGTGCACGCGGCTGACGGTCACCTCGCTGCCGTGGCGCGCTCACGGTCCCGAGCGAGGGACAGCACGTAATACGCGAGGTCCCAGACCTGCTCGGGCTCCAGCGCATCCGCATAGGACGGCATCGGCGTGCCGGCCAGGCCTGTCATCAGGGTGCGGTAGATGTCCTCGGGGCGGCGACCATTCTTGAAGCGCTCGGCACGGGTCAGATCCGCCGCCGCGATGGGCAGACCGCGGTTGTCCTTCAGGGTCGGGGCCGAGGGACCATCACCCCGTCCGCCCGCGCCGTGGCAGGCAAGACACTCGGCATCGGCGTAGAGCTGCTTGCCGCGAGCCACGCGCTCGGGCGTGACGGGCGGCGCGGCCGGTATCACGACCGTCCGGATCTCGTCCCGCTCCCAGAATCGTCGGTTGAGGCTCTTGACGTATTCGATCACCTCGAGCCGTTGCTCCTCGGGCATGTGACGGAAGCTAGGCATGATGCGGTGGCCACGGAGCCCGATCGTCATCGCCCCCCGAGGGCCCCGGACACCCTCGGTCACCGTCCGGAACAGATCGGCCGTGATCGGCAACTGGCCTGTAGGGGTCGAGCGGAACTTGAACTCGCCGCTGGTGAAGTCACGAGGCTGGGGCGCCCGCCGGGGCGACAGGGTCGCCCCCACCGTGCCATCGCCACGCCCCTGGTCGCCATGGCACGGCAGGCACGCCATCACGTAGATGTCGCGGCCGACGAGCACGCTCTCGGGGTGCTCCCACGGCGTATGGGGGCCGTCGTGCCCGGAAAAGGTGTGCTGGTAGGCCATGACGGCCCAGCGCTCCTCCACCGACAGCTCGCCCTTCCAGGGCGGCATGGCCGAGCCCTTACTCTTGAACGGCTCGGCTTGCCCACCCTCGGTCACGCGCCAGAACCAGTAGTTGTCGCGCATCTCGGCCACGCCGGCCTTGTCGGTGAAGTCGGAGGGCTTGAGCGGGAGGGCCAGGCCGGCCGGCCCCTTGCCGTCCCCGCCGTCGCCGTGGCAAACCGCGCACTTCGCGGTGTAGATCTGCTTGCCGCGGGCGATCATCGCCGGATCGGTCCACACGCTCGTGGGCACATGGGCGTCCGCATAGCCCAGCGGGGCCGGCACATGGGCGTGACCGCCCGCATCAGCGTGATCGTCGCCGTTGGCGCGGATCGCCGGCGGGTTCGATCCCCAGAGGCCCAGCATCGCAAGCGCGCACGCGGCCCCCAGCGTGATCCACCTCTTCCGCCTCACAGGCCCCTCCATCAGAAATCCCAGTCGATGCCGACGAACAGCTGGTTCCGCCAGCTCCGCAGCGCGTTGTGCTCGACGGTGCTCCGGAGGTTCACGCTGTCCCGGACGAAGAAGGCGATGTTCTGCCAGGGGTAGAACTTCGCCTGGACCGAAAGCACGCTGCCGTCGCGCTTGTCGTCCCGGAGACCCCCCGCCCAGAGCTGGTCGAACCGGCCGGAGAGCATCACCTTCTCGTGCACGAGGTAGTCGGCCTGGACCGTGAAGCCAGCCGCCGAGCGGTCGAACTCGCGCCGGAGCTCCCCCGGCAACCCGTAGAGCAGATCGAAGATGAGCGCCCCGTACACGTCGAGGGCCTTCCAGCGGACGTTGGCGGCCAGGCCATAGCGCAACCGGTCGAGTCGCCGGTCGCCGGGCTGCTCGTGATCGCCGGGGTCGGGGGCGCGCACGACGCCGACCCCCCCGTTGAGCAGCGCCGACACGTTGAAGGTCAGCTCCCGGCGATCGAGGAGATCGTACCGGAGCATCGCATAGGCGTTGAAGCCTTCGTTCTCCCGCAGGAACCCCGCCTGGGCCAGGACCACGTCGTTGATCATGGCGTGGAAGTCCGCCCCCGGCTCACCGGTCGTGTTGTACATGACCTGGTCGGTGACGAGCTGTGGCTCGCCGTCGTCGCGCTCCTTGAACAGCCCGAAGAACTTGGAGGCGAACGCGTACGGCACGACCGGTAATCGATGGACCTCCCCCCGGCCATCCTCTTCCTCGATCTCCGTTTCCGTCGCCTCGACGAGCTGGCGGTTCGTCGGATACGAGAAGTTGGTGTTGGGGTCGATCTTACCCGCCATCAGCATTGGCCCGTGCATGGTGAAGCCGCCGTGCCGGCCCACCATCGTCTGGCCACCCATCTGCATAGTCGGGGCGCCGAGGACGCCCAGCAGGGCGCCCATGTTCCACATGAAGAAGGCCTCCTTGCCGAGGCCGAAGACGTCCTTGCGCTCCACGAAGCCGCGGCTCGGCGAGAATCCGACGGACTTCGGCTCGTACTCGAACTCCAGGTAGACGCTGAGATCGGGCGTGAGGGAGCGCGTCACGAACAGGGCGAACTCGTGCGGCGGCTCGAACGTCGTTTCGGTCTCGTCCGGCGACTCCGAGTACTCGAACAGCCCACCGACGATTCTGAGGGCCAGGCTATCGATGGCGGTCTTGAGCGGGCCGTCCTCCTTGAGACTCCCCACCAGCCCCTCGGGCCGGGCGGCGCTGGGAATTTGAAAGCCCATCAGGTGGAACTGCTCGCCGAACCGGTTCAGGCGCGGCGGGCGAGTATGACAGACGTTACACTGCAGGTCGTACTGCCGGGCGAACGCCGGCACCGCCTCTGCCGTTTCCACAAGAACGCAGCCGACCAGCATCGCGCCAAGCGCGACGTCGAGCAGTCGCCTCGCCATAGCCTCCCCTTCGCTGGAGACACCACGATCTGCAGCTGAAACGTCGGCCGAGAGGAAGAGGAGTCTAGATCAGGAGCGAGGCGTGCAATAGAAAGAGCGGCGGCGCCGTGAACATCGGAGCGATGACGGCGGCGTCCGCAGCCCCGCGACGATCGACCGCCGCCGAGGCGAGCTCCGAGCGCAGCGCCGGCGCGACCACGGACACCTGCGACGCCCGCAAGCCACTACAGGACGCAGCATGGGCGGCCTCGTCGGTGCCGGGATGATCGTGCTGGGAGGACGCCGCCTCCGTCGGGAGATCCGCCTCGTGAACGTAGGACTGGAAGTCGGCGGCGTGAGCATGCGGCAGAACGCAGACGTGACCGGCGACGGCCATCACCGCTACCAGAAGCATCACGAGGGTCGGCCACGAGCGCCGGCTCATGGCTCCCGAGGCTACCGTCACGAGGGAGAGGATGTCAAACTTCACGACGGCCTCCGCAGGTAGACCTTGCCGATCGCTCCGCCATGCTTGCCGCCTCCCAGCTCGCTGGCGGCCACGCCGATCCGCGTAGCCCCCCCGCGTAGCAGCCGGACTGCTGAGCCATCCCCAGCGCGAGGCAGTGACGCTGACGCGCATTGCGACTTGCTCGGCGGCCGGTCTTGCGCTATTTCTTTCCCGGCATGACCCGCCTTCAATGTGCCCGCCGCCGCCGGTCGGTGGCGGGGTTCTTGCTGAGCGCCTGCGCCCTGCTGACGCTCCTCGTCAGTGGCGCGAGCACGACACACGACCACACGCACGGTGTGGGGCTCTACAACTCGGGGTGCTCGCTGCTGGCGTTGGCCGCGCTCGGGAGCAACCCGGCGCTCGATGCAGAGCGGCAGGCCCTGCCCGCAGAGCTCGTCACCTGGACCGGACCACCGCCGGCCGCAGTTGTCATCCCGGAATCGTTCCGTCAGTACCCCGCATCTCGCGCACCTCCGTCCGTCCTCGGCTAGCGCTCCCGTCCTGATCCCCTAGCGCGTCCAGGCGACGCGCGACTGGCATCAACCCCTTCGGGCACGGAGGCCCGCTATGCGCGGACGGCTTACGATCTGCTGTGCGTTCGGACTTGGGTTGGCATGCTCCAGCTCGCCAGGGCAAGCGTTCGAGCCTCTTGAACTTGGACTCCGGCCGGGCACGGCGGCTCGGTCCGCCCAGGCCGCTCCGGCGGCGCCCCCGCCATCAGCGCCAGGGGCCCCCGCGGCACCCACGCTCGAAGAGCTGGCCAGGCCCCGCGCCCCATTCACGCTGTATGAGCGGCGCGGGACCGGGCAGCTCCTCTTCGACCTGGGTGTGGTGGGCGACTTCATCGCCAATATCACTCAGGACAATATCGACAAGGCAGACGCCGGCACCTTTGCCGGCCGCGAGAACCGGTTCTTTCCGCGCGAGGTCGAGCTCTTGCTCTACGGCCAGATCGATCCCTATGCTCGCGGCGAAGTCAGACTCGAGGCGGCCGAGGAGCTCGAAGACGGGGAGCGCGACCTGCACCTGGGCCTCGCCGAGGCGAACCTCACGCTCCTCACCCTGCCCTTCGGCACCCAGCTCAAGATGGGGAAGATGCGTAATCGCTTCGGTCTCCTCAACCAGCTCCATCGCGAGGGGCTGCCTCAGCCGGACCAGCCCAGCGTGCTCACCCGGTTCCTGGGTGAGGAAGGACTCGTGGAGAGTGGGGCGGAAGTGACGTGGGTCGCGCCGCTCCCCTTGTACCTCGAGGCTCTTGTCGGGCTGTTCAACGGCGACAACGAGGACGCCTTCGGCCGGAGCAGTCTCAAGGTCCCGCTCGCGACCGGGCGACTGCGGACCTTCGTCGATCTGGAGACGCTGGGGGCGGTCCAGTTCGGGGCCTCCGTGGCCAACGGCCAGACCGAGGAGCGGCGCTCGCAGACCTTGGTCGGCTACGACGTGAAGTACAAGCTCACGCCGGAAGGCTGGCGCCATCCGCTGCTGACGCTCGCCAGCGAGGGCATCTGGTCCCGCCGGGAAGCCGCGATCGAGGAGGAGATCGACACCGACGCCGACGGTATCCCCGACACGACCGTGACGGTCGACACGAAGACTCGGCGGCGCTTCGGATGGTATGCCTACGCCGAGGTCCAACCGACGCGGCGGTGGGCCGGCGGGGTTCGGTACGACAATACCCAGCTTCTCGAAGGTCCGGGCCGCGAGTGGGCGATCGAGCCCTACGTCACGTTCTGGGCGTCGGATTTTTTACGCTTCCGGCTTGCCTACAAGAAGACCAAGCGTGACGATCGGGAGTCGTTCAATGCCAACGGCGCATCAGGGCGCAGTGCCGACGAAATCTTCTTCCAGGCCACGTTCTTCCTGGGGGCTCATCAACCCCATCCCTTCTAGGAGGAGACGCTGATGCATCGATTGTTTCGCCTGTTCATCGCCGGCCTCGTCGCGGTCGTCACCACGGTGCCGGTCCACGCCCAGCCGAAGATCCGGGTCGTCGCCTCGACGCCGGATCTCAAGTCGCTGACCGAAGCGGTTGGAGGCGACCGCGTGGACGTTGAAAGCCTTGCCCGGGGTTGGCAGAACTTCCACGATGTGGAGGTCCGGCCGAGCCTGATGGTGAAGCTCCGGCGCGCCGACCTGCTCGTCACGAACGGCCTCGACCTGGACTTCTGGGTGGACTCTCTCGTTCAGGGCGCGCACAATCCCAAGCTGCTGGTCGGCGGTCCAGGGCGGATCGATGCGTCGCGCGGCGTGCCAGTCCAGGAAATCCCCGCCGGTCGCGTCGACCGCTCGATGGGCGATGTCCACCCTCTGGGTAACCCGCACTACACCCTTGATCCAGCAACCGCGCCGATCGCGACGGCCAATATCCTGGATGGGCTCGCGCGCCTGACCCCCGAGCATCGCGAGCTCTTCGACCGCCGGCGGGACGAGTTTCTCGGGCGGCTTCGCGCCGCCCAGACGCGGTGGCGGGAGACCCTCGAGCGCTTCAAGGGCGCCAAGGTCGTCGTCTATCACAATACGTGGATCTATTTCCTCTCCCGCTTCGGCCTCACCCAGGCCGGGACGATCGAGGACCGCCCTGGGATTCCGCCCTCGCCCGCGCATCTGGCCGCCATCGTCCGCCGAATGAAAGACGAGCGTATCCGGGTCGTAGTCCTCGCCCCCTGGGGCGACCGCAGGCTCGCTGAACGAGTGGCTGCCGACGCTGGGGCCCAGGTGATCGTGCTGGCCCACACGGTCGGCGCGGTGAAAGGCACGGACTCCTATCTCGAAATGATCGGGCACAACGTGAACGCCCTGGCCCGAGCCCTGGGCGCTTCATGAGCGATCTGCTGGCACTCCTCTGGGCCCCGTTTCTGATGTGCCTGGTGCTCACGGGGATCCATGCCTACCTCGGCATCCACGTGATCGCCCGCGAGGTGGTGTTCGTGGATATCGCCCTGGCCCAGATCGCGGCCCTCGGGGCTACGGCCGCCTTCCTCGTCGGCATCCCGCTGGAGGCGTGGGGTTCGTACGCGACGGGATTGGCGGCGACGCTGCTGGGGGCCGTCATCCTCGCGCTCAGTCGCGCCCGCCAGCGTCAGGTATCCCAGGAAGCCGTCATCGGCGTGGTCTATGCTGTCTCGACGGCCGCGGCTATTCTGCTGATCGACCGCGCGCCCCATGGCAGTGAGCACCTTCGCGCGATGCTTGTCGGCAACATCTTGGCCGTGAATGGAGCCGACGTGGTGAAGGTCGCGGCCCTGTACGCGGTCGTCGGAGCCTTTCACTGGCTCTGGAGGCGACAGTTCGTGCTGATCACGCTCTCGCCCGAGGCAGCGTTTCGGGAAGGCTGGAACGTCCGTCTCTGGGACTTTATCTTCTACGCCTCATTTGGCGTGGTCGTGACAAGCTCGGTCCGGGTAGCCGGAGTCCTCCTCGTCTTTTCCTACCTCATCGTTCCCGCGCTCGCTGGCACGGTTCTGGGCGGCCGTCTATCGACCCGCCTGGCGATCGGGTGGGCCTTCGGAACCGCGGTGAGCATCCTCGGCGTGGCCGGCTCGGCGATCCTGGACACCCCGACCGGCGCCACGGTGGTCTGCGCCTTCGGGCTCTCGCTGTTGATTCTCACCGGCTTCACACGGGTGCTGGGATTGCCGGTGCTGCGTAAGGAGGCTGATGGTGCTCGCCTGCGGTCCACCTGAGACCGACGGATCAGGATGCAGGGGCCCGGGATCAGGTCAGCCGATCCCCAGGTGGGTGTGCTTGATCTCCTCGTTCGCCGACAGCTCCTGGGGCGAGAGGTCGAAGACCACTCTGCCCTTCGTGATGATGTTCACCCGGTCCACGACCTTGATGGCGAAGGGCGTGTTCTGCTCGACGAGGAGGATGGAGAGGCCCTCCTCCTTGAGCTTGCGGATGGCCTCGCCCAGGTGCTGGATGATGAGGGGAGCGAGCCCCTCGGAGGGCTCGTCCAGGATGAGGCAGGTGGGGTTGGTCATGAGCGCCCGGGCGATGGCCAGCATCTGCTGCTCGCCACCCGAGAGCGAGCCCGCGCGCTGCTCGGCGCGCTCGCCCAGGCGGGGGAAGAGCTCGTAGACGGAGTCGAAGTTCCAGCGGCTCTGGCCGTCCCGCGCCTGATGGGCCACCAGCAGGTTCTCCCGGACGGAGAGAGTGGGAAACACCCGCCGGCCCTGCGGACACAGGCCGATGCCCATGTTGCAGGTGTCGAAGCTGGGAACCTGGGTGATGTCCATGCCCTGGAAGGTGATCTTGCCCCGCCGGGGGGGCACGAAGCCCATGATGGAGTTGATGAGGGTGGTCTTGCCCATCCCGTTGCGGCCGAGGACGCCCAGCGCCTCGCGCTCGCGCACCTCCAGGGTCAGGCCCTGGAGGATGTAGGAGTCTCCGTAGTAGGTGTGGACGTCTTCGACGGACAGCAGGGCAGCCATGGCCTCAGCTCTTCCCCAGGTAGATCTCTTTGACCTGATGGTCGTTCCGCACCTCATCGCTCGGCCCCCCGAGGAGCACCTTGCCGTAGTGGAGGACGGTGATGTCGGAAACGACGCCGAAGAGGACGTCCAGGTCGTGTTCGATGATGAGGATGGAGAGGTCCGGGTCCAGCGAGCTGAGGAACCGGGCCATCTCGCGCGACTCGCCCGTGGCGAGCCCGGCCGAAGGCTCGTCCAGCAGGAGCACCTTGGGATCGCTGGCCAGGCCGAGCACGACTTCGAGCTGGCGCTGCTCGCCGTGGGAGAGGTTGCGCACCTGCTGGTCCCGCAGGTGCCAGAAGCTCGCTTCGGTCAGGAGCTTCTCGGCCTTCTCGTACACGTTCTTGTAGCGGGCGAGAGGGCGCCACATGACGAGCTTCATGGGACGCACTCCCTGGACCGCGAGCAGCACGTTGTCGAGCACGGTCAGCTTCGGGAAGAGGCTGGTGATCTGGAAGGTCCGCGCCATCCCCAGGGCCGTCCGCTTGTGGGTGGGCCAGTGGGTGACGTCCTGGCCGAACAGGGAGATCCGGCCCGAGGTCACCGGCAGCACTCCGGTGATGAGGTGGAACAGGGTCGTCTTGCCCGCCCCGTTCGGCCCCAGGATGCCGTGCCGGTCGCCCGCGTGCAGGCGCAGGTTCACGTCGTCGACGGCGTGGAGGCCGCCGAAGTGCTTTGAAATGCCCTTCAGCTCCAAGCGAGGCTGCCTCTCGCCGGTCACGAATTCCTCTCCGTCCGCTCCTGGAGGGCCGGGCGTCGCCGCCCGGAGGGTACGCCTCCGGGCGGCCTGCCTCATCCCCTCATTTCCCGCAGAACTTGCACGGCGGGTAGTCCTTGTCGTACACGGGGTTCTTCAGGAACTCCTCGGGCGTCCACTTCCAGAACTGGCTCACCGCCGGGTAGGTCTTGATGACGACGTTCCACAGCGAGTTGGGCTTGACGCCCAGGTTGTTGCGGTCGCCGGGGACACGCTCCACCTTGCGGATGTAGCAGTTCTGCACGGGGTTGGCGTACTTGTCGAGGACGATCGGGCCGCGGACCGCGTCCACCTTGAGGGACCTCAATTGATCGAGCCAGGTCAGGGTCTTGTCAGGGTCATAGCCGGTCTTCTTGAGCGCCTCGTGGATGTAGTAGGCGCTCGTGTACGCCGCCTCGGAATAGTAGGAGGCCATCTTCCCGTAGCGCTGCTGGAACTCCTTGACGAAGGCGTGGTTCTTCGGGGTGTCCAGCGCTGCGCTGTAGTGCGACGTCGTGATGTAGCCGATCGCTTCGTCGCCCATGTTGGGAAGGATGAACTCGTCCGCGCTCGTCGTCCCTCCGAGGAGAGGCATCTTGAAGCCGGACGCCTTGAACTGCTTGGGGAAGGCCAGCGACATGGGGCCGACCATTAGGGCGTACACCGCGTCCACGTCCCGGGGGATGAGGGGCAAATAGGGCCCGAAGTCCACGGCGTTCAGCTTGGGCCAGACCTTGGCGACGATCTTGCCGCCCCGCGCCTCGAACCCCGCCTGGAAGCCGCCCACCGACTCGTAGCCGAAGGCATAGTCGGCCCCCACGGTCGCGATCCGGCGGAAGCCCTGCTCATATGCCCAGTCGCCGAGGGCGTGCTGGCACTGAGCGCTCGTGAAGCTGAGCCGGGCATAATACTTGGTCCTCTTGCGCTGGGTCTGGTCCTCGCCCGCGGGCGCCGGCGAGATGTAGGGGACCTTGAACTGATCCGCCACGGGCGCCAGGGCGTAGCCGGTGGGCGCCAGGAGGCCGCCCAGGAACATGTGCACCTTGTCGCGCTGGATGAGCTTCTGCGCCTTCGCCACGGCCAGGGCGGGCTTGCCTTCGTTGTCCTCGGTGATGAACTTCACGCTCAACGGGCCCATCTTGTGCTTGACCTGCTCCAGGTACATCGTGAAGCCGTTGATCTGGTCCTTGGCGATCTGGGCGAAGGGCCCCGTGACAGGCGCGATGAAGCCGATTCGGACCTCCTCCGCTGCCGGGGCCGGGCCCGCGCCGACCGCCAGCGCCAAGCCGACTCCTGCGACTGCCGCGAGCCATCTGTGTCTCATGATTGCTTCCTCCCTTCCAGGGTGGTGAGACTCGTCGCGACGCGCCGATCTTCTGCCGAGCTTCCAGCTTCCTCCTTCCGGGACCAGAGCCCCTGGACCAGGCCCAGGATCCCCTGGCGTGCGTAGAGGATGGTGATGATGTAGGTGATGCCCAGGAACATGTACCAGCGCTCAATGTAGGTGCTCACCCAGTACCGCAGGAACATGATGACCCCGGCCCCGATGACGGGCCCCACCAGGGTCGCGGGCCCTCCCAGCGCCACCATCAGGAGCGCCTCCACCGAGGTCACCAGCTCCACGTCGGTCGGGGCGATGAACCGGTTCAGCAACGCCCAGAGGGTGCCCGAGATCCCGGCCAGGGTGCCCGAGATCACGAAGGCCAGGTACTTGTGTAGCCACGTGTTGTACCCGAGCATCTTCATCCGGGCCTCGGACTCGCGGATGCCCACGAGGGTCTTCCCGAAGGGGCTCTTGACGAGGAGGTAGAGCAGACCCAAGCACATCATGAAGATGGCGAAGGTGAAATAGAAGAACAACACGGGATCCTGCAGGGAGAACCCGAAGAAGTCGGGGGGCACGATGCCCGCGATACCGTTGTCCCCGCCCGTCATGGTGTGCCAGCGGTACACGAGGCCCCACATCACCATCGAGAAGGACAGCGTGATCATGAGGAAGTACACGCCGACCGCCCGGATGGCCAGCAAGCCCAGGAACAGCGCGGCCAGGCAGGAGAGACCCAGGCCCACGCCGAAGATGGCGAAGAGGTTCGACACGTTCATGTTGGCGATCATGATGGCGGCGGAGTAGGCGCCGAGGGCGAAGTAGACGCC
This sequence comes from Candidatus Methylomirabilota bacterium, assembly GCA_035709005.1. Taxonomy (NCBI): domain Bacteria; phylum Methylomirabilota (SeqCode); species Candidatus Methylomirabilota bacterium. Next base: position 100,397 of record DASTFB010000087.1, read on the forward strand.
GTGCCCCATGGAGCGAAGACCCGTGTAGCCCACCAGGATGTCCAGGCTCATGGCCATGATCGCGAACACGAGCGTACGGGTGATGATCGTCTGGAGATAGTCGTTGAGGTTGGGGGTGACGGCGCCCAGGGCGGCGAAGCAGGCCAGCGTCAGCACGACCCGACTGTGTCTGGCCAGGCGCCTGAGCATGCCCCCTAGCCTCTTCCGAAGAGGCCGGTGGGCTTGAGGGCGAGGATCAGGGCCATGGGAGCGAACAGGGCGAAGTAGGAGAGCTCGGGGAAGAGCGCGGTGCCGAAGTTCTCCATGAAGCCGACCACGATGCTCCCGACCACCGCGCCGGTCAGGCTTCCCAGGCCCCCGATGATGACCACGGCGAAGGCGTAGGGAAGGATCAGGAAATCGATGCCCGGGGAGACCCCGAGGAAGGCGCCTCCCACCACCCCACCCATCGCCGAGAGGAACACGCCCAGGCCGTAGATGCTCATCTGAACGCGGTTGGTGTTGATGCCGACGCCGCGGGCCATCTGGGGATCGTCCACCGTCGCCCGCACGATGGCCCCCGCGCGCGTGCGCTCGATGACGAAGTAGAGGATCGCCCACACGAGCACCGCGGCGAAGATCATGAAGGCCCGGTAGCGGGGGAAGGAGATGCCGCCGATGACCGTGCTCTCGTCCAGGGGCCAGGGACGGTGGAGCATGTAGTTGTCCCCCGTCCAGATGAGGATGTTGGTGTCGAACAGGATGAAGGCGAAGCCGATCGTGACGAGCACCTGGGCCAGGGTGTCCTGCCCCAGGCGGCGCAGGAAGAAGCGCTCGATGAACACGGCGACCCCCGCCACGACGCCTCCCCCGACCACCATCGCCACCGGCAGCGTCCAGAGGGCGGTCCCCAGCACGCGGTAGACCGAAAGGGCAATGTAGCCCCCGAGCAGGAAGAAGGCCGCGTGGGCGAGGTTCACGATGCGCATGACACCGAAGATGATCGAGAGCCCGCTCGCCAGCAGGAAGAGCAGGGCCGCGTAGGAGAGGCTGTTGTAGGAGAGCTCGATGACGTTTCTGAGCGTGAAAACGGCCATTCCGCCTCTGCCTCGTTTTCGGGGGGTCGCCCGATTTCCCCTGAATTGCCCATCATGGTGATCGATTTCCACGCCTGCTGCAAGACAGGAACAGTCGCGCGCGGCCTGGTCGCGGGCGAGCTACGGGGCCAGGGCCGGCCGCAGCTTCCAGAAGTAGTTCACGTACTCCTCCCCTTCGTGCAGGCGGCGGAACGTGAGCTCGACCGGCATGTCGACCTCCACGGTCGCGGGGTCGACGTCGGTGACCTGAGCGTAGAAGCGGCCTCCGCCCTCCAGGTCGGCTGCCGCCATGATCGTGGGCGGATCGGGGCTGGGCACCAGGTGATCCCTCGTGAACGTGAAGATCTTGCCCCGCCGGGCCAGGCGATAGTCCACCAACCGGTCCGACGAGCACTTCCAGCACAGGTGACGGCGCGGGTAGCTGACGGCGCCGCAGTCCTCGCAGCGCTGCCCGTAGAGGCGGAGGTTCTGGCGCTCCTCGCGGACCAGGGTGGGCACGCTGGAGAACGACTTGACGACCTCCGTCGCCACGTGGCGCCGGAACTTCAAAAACTTGCCGTAGTGCACGAGCGGCCGGCCGGCGCCCAGCTGGCGGGCGATCGGCCGAGCGGGACGGAAGTCGCGCACGGCCTCCGTCGCCTCGAACAGCAGGGCCTCGGCGCCGTTGCCGTACGAGACCACGAGCATCTGCTGGCGGGGCTGGAGCTCCTCCAGGGCGGCGGCCAGGCCGAGCAGACAGGCCGCGGTCCCGGTACTGCCCACGCGTGGGATGACGGGCTCCGCCGGCATGGCCGACTCCAGGCGCAGCATCCTGACCAGGGCCGCGTGGGTCCGGGCGTCAGGACCGTAAAGCACCAGCTTGCCGATGTCCTGTCGCTTGCGGCCCGTGCGCTGAAGGAGCCCCTCGACGGCCTCGGCGATGTGCCTGTCCAGCCCGTGAGCCCGCACGAACGTCGGGTCGGACAGCCATTGCACGTAGCGATCGCCGTCGTTGCGCCAGAAGTCGGTGAACTCGTGGCTCACGGCGAAGGCGTCCACGAACGCGGCGAGCACGCCCTCCCCGCCGACGAGCGCGGCCCCGGCCCCGTCGCCGACCAGGAGCTCCAGCTCGCCCCCCGGCTCCACCGGGCGCAGGTCGGCCGCCGCCACCAGCGCCTCGGCCACCGAACCCGCCCGCACGCTGTCCAGGGCCAGCCGCAACGCGGTGGTGCCGGCCCGCAGCGAGCCGAAGAGGTCGGCCGTCAAGATGGGGGCCGGGAGGTCGGCCACGGCGGCGAGCACGGTGGCGTTGGATTTCTCGATGTAGGGCGCCGACGTCGAGGCGAAGAAGCAGGCGCCGACTCGCGAGGTGTCGCGCCCGCTCAGGGCGCCCAGCGCGGCCTCGCAGGCCATGGTCAGGGCGTCCTCGTCATAGTTGGCGACCGCCCGCTCGGCTCCCGACGCGCCACCCCACACCTGGGCCACGGTCTTGCCGGACAGACGGTAGCGGGGCACGTACCCGGCGACCCCGGTCACCCCGACGCTCCGCTCGGCGCTCATCGACCGGCGAAGATCCGGGCCTTGACGCGACCGGGCACCCAGCGGGCCACCAGGTGGGCGATCCGGGCCACCTGATCCAGCGACGTCGGCGTCCCCGGCCAGTAGCGGAGCACCAGCGCGCGGTCCACGTAATTCAGGATGCCGTCGAGCACGATCGCGGCCAGCACCAGGTCGTCGAGGTAGCCGAGCAGCGGAATGAAGTCGGGCAGCACGTCCAACGGGCTCAGCAGATATGCGGCGGCCGCCGCCAGCGCGAGCTTCGCGGTTCGGGGCAACCGCGGGTCGGCGACCAGTCGCGCCACCAGCCGGGCGATGTCGGGCAATGCCCGCAAGAGCGTCGTCACCCGCGCCACGGGATCATTCCAGGCTCTCGGCCACCAGCTCGCTGATGTCCTTCACGCCCAGCCGCTCCTCGGCCCCGGCCACTTTGCGGCCGAGATCGATCATGGCCAGACAGAACGGGCAGGCGGTACCCACCGTGGTCGCGTCCGTGCTCAGCGCCTCCTCGACCCGGATCACGTTCACGCGCTTGCGCGCCGGCACCTCCATCCACATGTGCCCGCCTCCGCCGCCGCAACAGAGCCCGCGCTCGCGGTTGCGGGGCATCTCGATCACGCGCAGCCCGGGCACCGCCCGGGCCACGGCGCGCGGCGCCTCCATGATGCCGTTGTAGCGCCCGAGGTAACACGAGTCGTGGAAGGCGATCACCTCGTCCAGCGGCTTGCGCGGGACGATCCGTCCGCTCTCGATGAGCTCGCGGATGAGCACGGAGTGATGGACCACCGGCCACGTCCCGCCGAACCGGGGGAACTCGTTGCGGATGGTGTTGAAGCAATGCGGACAGTGCGCGAGGACTTTCTGGAAGCGGTACTGCGTCATGGCCGGGACGGTCTCCTGCTGCAGCGTCTGGTAGAGGTACTCCTCGCCCAGGCGTCGGGCCACTTCGCCGTGGCAGCGCTCTTCGGCGAGGACGCCGAACGAGACTCCGGCCGCCTTGAGGATCTTCACCACCGCGCGGGCGATGGCCTGGTTGCGCTTGTCGTAGGAGGCGGAGCAGCCGACCCAGTAGAGGTACTCCACCTCCATCCCTTCGCGCAGGACCGGGACGTCGAGCCCCTCGGCCCAGGCCAGCCGGTCGCCCGCCGGCAGCCCCCAGGGGTTGCCGGCGCGCTGGATGTTCTGCAGCGACTGCGGGGCCGTGGAGGGCAAGGCGCCCTCCGACAGCGCGAGATACCGGCGCAGGTCGATGATCGTGTCCACGATGTCGATGAAGGCCGGGCATTCCTGCACGCACGCCATGCACGTCGTGCAGGCCCACAGCTCCTCCGGCTTGATGAGCTGGCCGTGGATGGGGCCCGGGAGCTCTCCGTGCAGGTGGCGCTTGAGCTTCACGATGATCTGCTTGGGGCTCAGCGCGGTGCCGGCCATCCAGGCCGGGCAAGCGTCCTGACACCGCCCGCACTCCACGCACGCGTCGAAGTCGAGCCGCCGCTTCCACGAGAACTCCTCCAGCGAGGAGACGCCCAGGGATTCGGCGGCCTCGATGTTCTCGATCGTGGCGATCTCCCCCCGGGGCGTGAGCTTGGCGAAGAAGATGTTGAGGGGCGTCAGGATGAGGTGGATGAAATACGAGTGCGGGATGATCGCGATGAAGCCCAGCGACACCACCGCGTGGAAGAGCCAGGTGCCCAGGTGGAGCCCGCGCAGCGCGGCCTCCGACATCCCCGCCGCCCGCAGGGCCTCGCCCAGCGCGAAGCCCACCGGCGACCATGGCGCCCATGCCGGGTTCACGACGGCCAGCCGCGCCGCCTCCATGATGAATCCGGTGACGTTGATGACGAAGAGCAGCGCCAGCACCCCGGCGAAGCGCGCCGTGGGATCGACGCGCGGCGGCCGGCGCACGAAGCGCCGCCACACCGCCATGCCGAGCCCGATCACGAAGAACAGCCCGAAGAGGTCCAGCGTGATTTCGTAGAAGAGGTAGAACGGCCCCTTGAGCAGCTTGTAATCGAAGAAGGGCAGCGTGATGTCGTAATCGATGGTGGCCAGCACCGTGCCCATGAACAGGGCCAGGAAGCCCCAGAACATGGTGGCGTGCATGACGCCGGGATAGGCCTGGGACAGGGTGCGGGCCTGACCGAGCACGTGCAGCGCCACCAGCTTGACGCGCTGGGGAAGACGATCGAACCGGTGCTCGGGTTTCCCCGCCCGCCAGAGCCGCACCCGTTGCCACACGCCGACCGCGCAGATCGCCACCGCGATCACGCCGCCGATGTAGAGCGCCAGCTGGGCCCAGAAGGGGACGTTCCAGAACGTGTCGCGGAACGGAACGTCGGGAGCCATCAGCGTTTCCACGATAGCACGGCCAGCACCTGCTCGGCCGCCGAGTAGGGGTCGACCGCGCCGTCCACCACCTGCTGGAACGTGGACGCCAGGTCACCGGCGGCCAGGCGCTGCTCGAGGCTGGCCGTCAGGGTCTCCGTGAGGAGGCCGCGGAACTCCTGATGTCGTCGGGCGCGTCGCCTGACCTCCAGCGCGCCCGCCGCCTCCAGGGTCGTCCGGTGGCGCCCGATCGCCTCCAGCAATTCGGCCACGCCCCGGTCGTTGTGCGCCTCGGTGGCCAGGATGGGAATCTCCCAGTCGATGTCCCGGGGACCGGTCGCGCTCGTGTACTGCAGGTGCGCGGCGAAGCGCAGCTCGGCCATGAGCGCGTCGGCGCCGGCCCGGTCGGCCTTGTTCACCACGAACACGTCGGCCGCCTCGAGGAGCCCGGCCTTCATCGTCTGGATGGCGTCGCCCGACTCCGGCACGAGCACGACGACGGTGGTATCGGCCAGTTTCATGATGTCGAGCTCCGTCTGGCCGACCCCCACGGTCTCCACGAAGATCCACTGCAGCCCGAAGGCGGCCAGCAGCTTGAGCACGTCGCCGGTGGCCCGGGCCAGCCCCCCGAAGGCCCCGCGCGTGGCCATGCTGCGGATGAACACGCCCGTGTCCAGCGCGTGGGCTTGCATACGGATGCGATCGCCCAGGACGGCCCCGCCGGTAAACGGGCTGGAGGGATCCACGGCGATCACGCCCACCGTCTCGTCCCGCGCGCGCACCAGCGCGGTGAGCCGGTCGACGATCGTCGACTTGCCGGCGCCGGGCGGCCCCGTCACGCCGACGACGTAGACGCCCGGACCGCGCCTGTGGACGGCGCGCATGATCGCCGGCACCGCCTCGGAGCGATTCTCGACCAGGGTGATGAGGCGGGCCAGAGCGAGCCGGTCGCCGGCCAGCATCCGCTCGACGAGCGTCGCGGGATCGTTGCGGGGAGGAGCGCCGGCGCCGGCCATCGGAGAGCGGCCGGATTCTAACACGGGGAGGGCGGCCGGCCCGCCCTCCCCGGTCGGTGCTCAGTGAAGCATCGGCAACGCGGTGCCGGCCGTCACCGGCATCCTGACAGAGCGATCCGCTACTTCTTGATCTCCGGGCCGCGGAACGCCGTGTGGCAGGCGCCGCACGTCGTCTTGCTGAGGTCGGCGACCGCCGCGCTCGTCGCCTGGGCCGTCCCCGTCCTGGCGATGGCGGCCGTCTGGGTCGCCTTCTCTCCCAGTCGCTTCGCGTTTCCTTCGAACTCCGACCACCTCTGCCAGATCTCCGGCTTGGCTCGAGATCTGGAGGGATCCAGCGAGCCCTGCGGGAACAGCGCCGGGATCTGACTGGACGTCTTGGCGAGCTTGTCCAGCTCGGGGGTGATCGCCTGGTGCTGTCCGGCCTTGAGCTTGCTCTGGATTGCCCTCATGGCCGCGCTCTGCTCCTTCATGAGGGCCTGGCGCTCGGCGATAGGATCGCCCATGCCCATCATCGACTTGGCCTTGGCGCAACCGAACAGGACCACCGCACCAACAATGATGACGCCTGCCTGCAGTGCCAACCTCATCGTCTGACCTCCTGTCGAGGGCGATGGCCGCTGGCCGGCGCCCGTGAGGGTGGTGACGCTACGGCTTCGTGATCTTGTTGTTCACCGGGGGAATCGACTTGAGATATCCGGCGATGGCCAGACGGTCGTCCCGGGTCAGGTCTTTGTAGCCCGCCCGCGTGCCCTGGATCACCTCGGCCATCAGGCCACCGGCGACGTCGCCGTCGGGCTTGTTGCCGGTCCCCAGATACTCGGCGATCTCCTCCTCGGACCAGGTCAGCCCCGTGCTCTTGTCCGGTGTTATGTTCGGGACCTCCGAGTCCTCGGGGCCCTTCGGGTTGCCGGCCAGGAAGCGCGAATTGTCGGTCGCCATGGTGACCGTCCGGGGCGTGTGACACTCGCCACAGTGACTCACCGCCCGCACCAGGTACTCGCCCCGCGCGATTCCCGACGTGGGAGCGGACGGCGGGGGCGTCTCGCGCGGCGCGAACGCGGCCAGCCAGGCGGGCAGGAAGACGCTCTCGAAGAACGGCACGGTGATCTTCTTGGGTTGGTTCTCCCGCTTCACCGCGGGGACCGTGCGCAGGAACGCGACCAGCGCCTGGAGGTCGGCCTCAGCCATGCCGTTGAAGACCGGGTACGGGTGCACGGGGATCAAGCGCTCTCCGTTGGGCCTCCGGCCCAGCCGGATCGCCGCGATGATCTGCTCGTCGGTCCAGCCGCCGATGCCCGTCTCGCGGTCCGGCGTGATGTTTGTCGAGTACACGGTGCCGAACGCCCCATCGTAGCGTCGTCCCCCCGTGTTGACGGCCTGTTCGGGAACGGTGTGACAGCCGCATCCGCCCGCGGCGCCGAAGATGTACCGGCCGCGCAGAACAGGGTCCCCGGCCGGGGCCTGGGCCCCCGCGTGCCGGGGGGACACCAGCACGGCCGCGGCGAGCGTGAGCCCCACCCCGGTCGCCAGCAGCCTCCACCCGCCCCGCGGGGCGGAGCCCAACCTGAACTGACAGGATGAACGCGTCAACTGGCGCGCGGGTTCCCGCCCGCAGCGCGGCCGGGCTCCTCCCCGGCGAGGGCGACTTCCATCACCAGGGCGTCCTCTCCGGTGTCGTAGTAGTACCCGCGCCGGCGGCCGACGACCCGAAATCCGAAGGCCTCGTAGAGGGCGCGGGCCTCGCTGTTGCTCGGCCGGACCTCCAGCACGACCGCCCGCGTGGCCCGCCGCCGGGCCTCCTCGAGGATCGAGCCCAGAAGGCTCCGCCCGATACCCCGCCGGCGCTCGTCGGGATGCACGGCGATGTTGGTGATGTGCATCTCGTCGGCGACCTCCCAGACGCAGATGTAGCCGACGATACGCTCGGCCTCGCGCGTGACGTAGCAGCGGGCGACGCGGTTCTGCTCGATCTCGTAGAGGAACGCTCCCCGCGACCAGGGCATGGTGAAGGAGGCGCGCTCGATGGCCAGCACCTCGTCCAGGTCGGCCGGCCGCATCCGTTCAGTGAACAGCGTCGCCACGATGTTTGAGCTCCGCCTCCGACGGGCGCAGGTAGATGGGCGTCAGGGCCGCGGCGGCCACGCTCTCCCCCGCCTCGAGCCGGGCCAGGCCCAGCACCCCGACCGCCCCGGGGGAAGGCACGCGCCGGTGGGGCGGTGCCAGGATCGCGTGCGCCGCGGGGACGAGGCGGGCGCCGTCACCGAGCAGGATCACCGGCTCGCTCAGCCGAGCGGCCAACGCCTCCGGCGGCAGCGCCGCGTAGTCCCATTCCCGCCGCACCGCCTCACCCTCCCAACGATACAGACTGCAGTAGACCTCGCCTTTGCGGGCGTCGAGCACAGGGCAGACCGGCAGTGACGCGAAGGGCAACGCCGCCGCCATCGCATCCAGCGTCGGAACCGCGGCCACCGGCACGCCGAGCGCCAGGGCCAGTCCCTTGACGGCGCTGAGCCCGATGCGCAAGCCCGTGAACGAGCCGGGCCCCACGGCGACGGCGAGTCCTTGCAGATCGCTCGGGCCCCAGCCGGCGTCGGCCAGGAGGCGATCGATCGCGGGCAGCAGCCGCTCCGAGTGCGTGGCGCTCACGTCCAAAAGGTACTCCCCGCGCAGCCGGTCGTCCTCCAGGATCGCCACGCCTCCGGCGAGGGTCGACGTCTCCACGGCCAGCAGGCGCACGCGGGAAGTCTAGCACGCGCCGCCCGGCGTCGAGGGCGCGGGCGCAGATCGGAAGTGCGTGCGATAATACGCGCAAGGAGGCCTGTTCGATGCCGGTGGCGCCCCGCAAAGATCCTTCTGCCGTCGAGGCGGAGGTCCGCGAAAAGATCCATCTCGAGATCCTGAAACGGACGGGCGCCTACCACGCCAACGATCACGTCCTGCTTCCCTCGGGCCAGCACACCAGCGAATACATCGAGAAGACCCTGGTGACGACGGAGCCCTCCTTCACCGAGGGCCTGGGGGCGGTCATCGCCAAGCACTTCGCCCAGTGGCCGGTGGACGTCGTCCTCTCCACCGGCCCGGGGGCGCTCATCCTCTCTCACTGCGTGGCCCGCGCCCACCCGTCCCGCCCCATCGTCCTCTACGGGACCAAGGGCATGGCCGCCGGCAAGCGGCGGGTCTCACTGCCCGTCGAGTTCCAGCGTCTGCTCCGGGAGGGGACGCGTGTCCTGCTGATCGAAGACCTGGTGTCGACGGGCACGACGCTCAAGCTGCTCATCGACCTGGTGGAACAGCTCGGCGCCGAGATCGTGGGGATCGGCTGCCTGTGGCGGCGCACCTCCGTCAACATGGACGGCAAGCCGGTGTTCAGCCTGGTCAGCCGGGATTTTCCGACCTACGCGGCCGGGACGTGTCCGCTATGCAAGAAGGGCGTGCCTCTCAACGAGGAGTTCGTGCGCCGGCGCCATCACCGGCGGCCCTCCACCGTGAAGGAAGTTCGCGAGCCCTAGGTAGCGCCGCTCGAGCGGCGGCTTTGCCGCCGCACCCTTTCCTGGGGGGAGGCTCGGAGGGGGCCGCCGAGGCCCCCTCCGATGATTAAGCGCCCTCCCACAGCCCTTCGGCGACGCCAGCGTCCCGATAGGCCGTGCGGATCTGGTCCAGATTGCGGGTAAAGAGCAGGCCGATCTTGGCGAACGGCTCGAAGACCGGGCCCTGCCCCTCGATGAGCGGGAAACTCACCTTCGGGAGCTTGTCCCACTGTGCGTGCACCGCGGTGCTCACCGCGGTGAGCCGGCTGTAGAATTCCTCGCGCTCCCGCGCCGCCCGCTTCACGAGGGGCGTGATCACGCAGTCGATCGTCTGGCGCGCCCGGGCCGCGCCCTCCAGCGCTACCTCGGCGAGGGGAACGACCGTCACCCCCAGCTCGCTCAGGAAGCGCTGCAGCAGCCGGCCCAGCGAGTCCTGCAGCAGGACCTCGGGCAGCCCCACCGTCTTCATGTCGCGGTGGCCGAGCTGCCGAGCGTCGGCGTACAGCTGGTCGCGCAGCCATTCGACGTGGGCCCGGTTCTCCTCGTCCTTCCACCACTGCCGGATCATCTTCTTGCCCCAGTAGCGGATGGTCGTGTAGTAGATGTCCCGCTTCAGGATCTTCTGGGCGATGCCGCGCCAGGAATAGAACTTGGCCATCGCGTTGATGGCCGCCATCTGCAGCTCGTAGGGCGACATGCGGCGAGGCTGGTGCACCGTGTGGTGGCCGTCGTAGAGCGACCAGTTGTCGTTGATCACGTACTTTTCGCCGTTGGCGTACAGCGATTCCCAGTCGGGCGAGCCCGGAATGGGCGTGAGGATCATGAACTGCACGGAGTCGATGTCGTGCTTGAGCGCGAACTCCGCCGTGGCATCGATGGTCTCCAGGTCGTCCTCGTCCGAGCCGACCACGAACATGCCGTGGATCCGGATCTTGTGGGCGTGGAACCGCTCGATGGAGCGCTCGATCTTGGCCAGGTCCTGCTTCTTCTGGAAGAGCTTCAACGTCCGGGGGTTGATCGACTCGAAGCCGACGTAGACATTGAAACAGTTGGAGTCGCGCATGAGCTGCAAAAGCTCGGGGTCGTCCACCGTCTCCGTCCGCACCTGGGCGCCCCACTCCGGGGTGAGCCCGCGGTCGATCATCCCCCGCAGCAGCTCCTTCACCCGTTTCTTGTTCGCGGTGAAGATGTCGTCGGCGAAGAAGGCGTACATGGCGTCCTTGTGCACAGCCAGCTCCTCGAGCACGCGGCCGATCGAATGTGTCCGGAAGGCGTGGCCGTACATGCCCGGCACCGAGCAGAAGGTGCACGAGAAGGGACACCCTCGGGAGGTGGCGATGGAGATGACCCCACCGGCCTTCCAGCCCCTGATCAAGTGGTAGTCGGGAATGGGGTTGACGTCGAGGTTGGGGATCTTGGGCCGCTCGGGATTGTGCACGGCCCGGCCGTCGACCAGGTACGAGAGGTTCTGGATCTTCTCGAAGCCGCCGCCGCGCTCGATGGCCTCGACCAGTTCCTGAAACGCGAACTCGCCCTCGCCCCGGATGACGAAATCGGCGTGCCGGAGTCCTTCCTCGGCCAGGAAGCTCGTGTGCGTCCCCCCCATGACGACGAGCCCGCCGGCCTCGCGGACCTTGTCGGCCAGCCGGTAGGACTGGGGCGCCGTGGACGTGATGGCCGAGATTCCCACCAGGTCGGCCGACAGCACGTCGTTCATGTCGATCGGATGGATGTCCTCGATGTAGGTTCGCGTGTCGTAGCCCCGGGCTCGCATGATGGTGGCCAGGAGGACGGAGCCCAGCCGGGGAATGCACACGCGGCTGTAGATGTGCAGGTGGGTGCTCTTGGGCTCGACGAACACCAGTTTCTTGAGCGCACGCTTCATGGGCGAGGTCTCCTCAGGTGCTGAGGCCAGATGTTCCGATGGGTTGGGCACACGCTAACACCCGGCTCTTGCCATTGTCAAACGACTGACCAGTGGCTACCCATCCCCACCCATAGGGGTTGCCGTCGGGACCCGCCCCTACTTGGTGTTGGTCTTGGCGAGGACGCGGGGCTTGGGCAGAGCGACGGGCTTGACCTTGTCCTCTTTGAGGAGGCCTTTGAGCTGATTGACGGTCTCCGAGAACTGCGACACGTCCTGGAACTGCCGGTACACCGAGGCGAAGCGGACGTAGGCGACCTGGTCCAGCCGCTTGAGGTGCTCCATCACCATGTCCCCCAGCTCCATGCTGGAGGTCTCCTTCTCGGCGCGCTCGTGCAGGCGGGCCTCGATGTCGGCCACGATGTCGTCGACCTTCTGCACCCCCACCGAGCGCTTCTCGCACGCCTTGAGGATGGAGCTCCGGAGCTTCTGGCGATCGAACGGCTCCCGCCGTCCGTCGCGCTTGGCCACGTGCGGCAGGACGTCCTCGATGTACTCGTACGTCGTGTAGCGGCGGTGACACTTGAGGCATTCCCGGCGACGCCGGATGAACTCCCCCTCCCGGCCAACGCGCGAGTCCACGACGCGGTCCTCGGTGTGACCGCAGAACGGACACTTCATCGGGCCCCTCCCCTCACTTGCGGCGATCCGGATACAACGGGAACCGGCTCGTCAGCTCCTGGACCTCGCCCCGGACCTGGGCCTCTACCGCCGGGACCCCCAGGTTGGTGAGCACCCGGTCGATGAGCTCGGCGATCCGCGCCATCTCGGCCTCGCGCATGCCCCGCGTCGTCACGGCGGGGGTGCCGAGGCGGATTCCGCTCGTCACCATGGGACTGCGGGTGTCGAACGGGACGGTGTTCTTGTTGGCCGTGATCCACGCCCGGTCGAGGGCCTCCTGCGCATCCTTGCCGGTGATCTTGCGGTCGGTGAGGTCCACGAGGAGCAGATGGGTGTCGGTGCCTCCGCTGACCAGCCGATACCCGCGGGCCAGGAGCGCCTCGGCCAGCGCAGCCGCGTTGCGCACCACCTGCTGCTGGTAGGCCGGCCACTCCGGCGTGAGCGCCTCCCGGAACGCCACCGCCTTGGCGGCGATGACGTGCATGAGCGGCCCGCCCTGGACTCCCGGCATCACCACCTTGTCCAGCGTCGCCGCGTCCTGCGCGCGACACATCACCATGCCGCCTCGGGGTCCGCGGAGCGTCTTGTGCGTCGTGGTGGTGACGAAATCGGCGTGGCCGATCGGGGACGGGTGCAGGCCCGCGGCCACCAGCCCGGCCGGATGCGCGATATCGGCCATCAGCGCCGCGCCCACCTCGCGGGCGATGTCCCCGAAGGGGGCGAAGTCGATGGCCCGGGGGAAGGCCGAGCCGCCGGCGATGATCATCCGGGGGCGATGCTGGCGGGCGAGGTCACGCACCTGGTCGAGGTCGATGCGTTCGGTGTCCCGGCGCACCCCGTAGGGAACGACGTTGTAGAGCTTGCCGGAGTAGTTCACCGGGCTGCCCGCCGTGAGGTGTCCGCCGTGCGAGAGGTTCGGGCCCAGGACGGTGTCGCCGGGCTTCAGCACGGTGAAATACACGGCCATGTTGGCCTGGGCGCCCGAGTGCGGTTGCACGTTGACGTGCTCGGCGCCGAACAGCTCCCTGGCGCGGCTGATGGCCAGCTCCTCGGCGATGTCGACGACCTCGCAGCCGCCGTAGTAGCGGCGCCCGGGATACCCCTCGGCGTACTTGTTGGTCATCACCGAGCCCAGCGCTTCCAGGACCGCCTCCGAGACGAAATTCTCGGACGCGATCAGCTCGAGGTTGCGATGCTGGCGCTGGGTCTCCTCGCGGAGGGCCTTGGCGATGTCGGGATCGACCTCAGCGAGCCGGGACATGCGGATCCTCCCGCGCGACCAGACGCTCCAGAGCGGCAAGCTTCTCCACGCGACGGGTGTGACGCCCAGCCGCGAAGTCGGTCCTGAGCCAGGTCTCGACGATCGAGAACGCCGTCTCCCGCGGCAGGACGCGGGCCCCCAGGGCGAGGATGTTGGCGTCGTTGTGCTCGCGGCTCATCCGCGCCGCCCCGGCATCGCCGCACACGGCGGCTCGGGCGCCCGGGACCTTGTTGGCCGCGATCGCCATCCCGATGCCGGTGCCGCACACCAGCACGCCGCGCGCGGCCTTGCCCCGAGCGACGGCTTCGGCCACGACCGCCGCGAAATCGGGATAGTCCACGATCTCGGCCGAGTGGGTGCCGAAATCGAGGACCTCGTGGTCGCGCGCCGTCAGCCACAGCTTGAGCTCCTCCTTGAGGGCGAAGCCGGCGTGATCGGCGCCGAGCGCGATGACCCACATATCCCGCCAACCATACCGGTGGGGGGTGGAACGTGTCAAGGTACCAAGATGTCGGGGGACAGCAGCTCCGGGCTCGCGTCCCGGTCGAGCAGGATCGTGCAGTTGGGGTGGCGTCTCAGGATCGAGCCCGGGACCTCGGGGGTGATCGGCCCGGCCGCGAGACCGGCGATCGCCCGCCGCTTGGCCGGACCGCTCACGAGGACGACCACCTCCCGGGCGGCGAGAATGGTGGCCAGCCCCAGCGTGACCGCGCGGTCGGACACGGCGCCACCGGCCAGGGCGAGGTTGACCCCGTCGGTCTTGATGTAGGCCACGGTCTCCGGTAGCAGGGTCACCGGCCGCGTCGAGGAATCGAGAGGTCCGCCCGGCTCGTTGGAGGCCAGGTGCGCGTTGGGTCCCAGGCCGAGCATCACCAGGTCGAGGCCCCCGCAGCGGGCGATGGTCTGCTCGTAGCCCTGGCACATCGCGTCGAGATCGTCGGCCTCGACACGGAAGGGATGGCAGCGCTCCTGCGGGACCGCGGCCCAGCCCACGAACTCCCTGCGCACCTGGCGCCAGAAGTAGCCGTCGACCGGCGCGGGCGGACACAGCTCGTCCACCGAGAACACGCGCAGACGCGAGAAGTCGACGGGGTCCCGAGCCTGCATGTCGCGGAGCCGCGCGTACATCCGCCGTGGCGTTCTCCCCGCCGGCACCGCCACCGCCAGCGCGGGGGTGGCTCGCACCCGGTCACGCAGGAGCTCGGATGCCGCCACGGCGAGCTCGTCGGCGTCACGGACGACGGCGAACCGCATGCCTCAGAGCGCCACACGGGCGCCGTGGGCGGCGACCGCGACACGCGGCCAGCCCAGCTCGCGGACGATCACCTCGCACAGGGCGCTTGCCGCCGCCGGTTCTCCGTGCACGGCGTAGGTGGCCGCCGGCGGCCGCTGGAAGCCCTTCAGCCACCGGAGCAGGTCCTGCTGGTCGGCATGGGCGGACAAGGCGTCGGTCGTCAAGATCGTCGCCCGCACGGGCATCTCTTCGCCGAAGATCCTGACCGAGCGCGCGCCCTCGCACAGCGATCGTCCGCGTGTGCCGGGCGCCTGGTAGCCGGCGAACAGCACCGTGGTCCGCTCGTCACCGAGCCGGCGGCGGAGGTGGTGGAGGATCCGTCCTCCGGTGGCCATCCCGCTTCCTGCGATGATGACCAGCGGGCCCTCCACGTCATTGAGCCGCTTCGAGTCCTCGGCGGACGGCGACAGATGGAAGCGGGCCGGGGCGAAGGGCCTCGTGCCCGCCGCGCCCGTGCGCGACGTCTCGTCGTCGTGCTCCTCGGGATGGCGGGCGTAAGCCACCGTCGCGGCGATCGCCATGGGGCTGTCCAGGTACACGGGCAGCGCCGGCACTCGATCCTCTTCCTCGAGCTGGCGCAGGAGGTAGAGCAGCTGCTGCGTCCGCCCCACGGCGAAGGCGGGGATCAGCAGCGCGCCCCGGCGCTCGACGGCCCGCCGCATCGCCTGCACGATCACCGGCGTGCCGTCATCGGGCGGGTGGAGCCGGTTGCCGTAGGTGGATTCGACCAGAAGCGTGTCGGCCTGCAGCACCGGCTGGGGATCCTGCATGATCGGCACGCCGTAGCGGCCGAGATCACCCGAGTACACGAGCCGCTTGCCCGCCAGCTCGAGCTCGACCGTGGAGGTCCCCAGGATGTGGCCGGCCGGAACCGCGCGGCCAATCCCGGCGCGGGAGCGAAGCGAGCGTCGAAGCGTATCGGCCGCAGCAGGGCCAGCGCCCGTGCCGCGTCTTCGCCGGTGAACAGCGGCAGCGCGGGGGTGTGGCGCGTCGCCCGCACCTTGTTGCGAAAGGCCGCCTCCTCTTCCTCGAGCCGGGCGGCATCCGGCAGCATGATGGCGAGCACATCCGCTGTGCCCGGTGAGCAGTACACGGCCCCGGCGTAGCCGTTGCTCACGAGCCGGGGCAGGTAGCCGCTGTGGTCCAGGTGGGCGTGGGAGAGCAGGACGGCGTCGAGCCCGGCGGCCTCGACTGGGGACGCGGCCCAGTTGGGCTCGCGCAGCTCACGCAGCCCCTGAAACAGCCCGCACTCGAGAAGTACCTGGGCGCCGCCAGCGTCGACGAGGAACTTGGCGCCCGTCACGGTGCCGGCGGCGCCGTGAAAGGTGAGCGATGCCGTCACTCGCCGTGGGCCGCGGGCGGCAGCCCCGCCCGACGGCCAGTGCCGATCACCGCAGGGGGAAACTCGAACGATTCCCGTATCGCGCCGGCGACGCCCAGGCCCACCAGCCGGGCGATGTCCAGGCGCGCCTCGGCCGCCCGGATCTCGTCCGCGCCGACGCGGGTGGAGGGATGCCGGGGGACGAAGAGGGTGCAGCAGTCGGCGTCGGGCTCGATGGAGATCTCGAAGGTCCCGAGGCGCTGGGCCTCACCGGTGATCTCGAGCTTGTCCATGCCGACCAGCGGGCGGAGCACGGGCAGTCCCGCGACCTCATCGATGCGGGACAGGTTGGTGAGCGTCTGCGAGGCCACCTGACCCAGACTCTCGCCGGTGATCAGGGCCTCGGCCCCCATCGGGCGTCCCAGCGCCTCGGCGATCCTCACCATCATCCGCCGATACACGACGACCCGGATCGGCGGGGGCACGCTCAGCACCACCTCGCGCTGGATCTCGCCCAGCGGCACCAGCAGCAGGTCGGACCGATACTGCCACTGCGTGAGCCGCTCTACGAGCGCGCGGGCCTTGGCCTGGGAGGTGGCCGGCAAGTAGGGCACGCTGTGGAAGTGCACGAAGATCACCCGGCAGCCGCGCTTCATCATCCGCCAGGCCGCCACCGGCGAGTCGATGCCTCCCGACAGCAACGCTGCCACCGTTCCGCTGACGCCGACGGGCAGGCCGCCCGGCCCCGGCACGGGGTCGGCGTAGACGAAGGTCTCAGCGGGCAGGACCTCGACGTGGACCTCCAGCTCGGGCTCGCGCAGATTCACCCGGACGGCGTTCTGCAGCCGGGCGAGGACGAAGGCGCCCAGCTCCCGGTTCAGCTCCACCGACGTCAGCGGATAGCTCCGGAAGGCCCGCCGCGCCGAAATCCGGAACGATCGGAACGTGCGCTCGTCGACGACCCGGCCGACCGCCGCCTTCATCGCGTCCACTGTGGACGGCACCCGGTAGGCGACGGCCACGCTGCTCACCCCGCACACCCGGGCGGTGCGGTCACGCACGGCCTCGGCGCATCCCGAGTCGCCGAGCTCCAGAAGGATCCGCCCGGGAAGCTGGCGCACGGTCACCTGCCCGAGATCGGCGGTGGCTCGGCTGAGGTTGCGGGCCAGGCGGCGCAGGAACAGCGGACGGTTGCCACGCTTCAGGCTGATCTCGTGATAGTGGACGATGACGGCGGCGTGCAGGCGGCTCATCGAGGACCTGTCAGTAGAGGCAGCCGGGGAACGTCGACACAGCGGCCCGCCGGTTCGGGACCCTGTACATCTTCACGCCGCCCTCGGCGCCGGCGAACGGCTCGCCGAGAATACCATCGTGAATGGCCCAGCTGCGACCGCGGACCGAGGCTTCACCGCCCCGGCGGCGGAACGGCGTGGAGCCATCCAGACGGGCCCACAAATCCCCGTCGGGCTGGAACCCGGCGTGGATGCGGTCCATGCGCTCCCGCCCCACGAAGTAGTCGCAGCCGTGCCGCTCGTAGAGCAGCGCCGAGTGATAGAAGAGGGGCTCCACCAGGTAGAAGTCACCGCCGAGGAGCTGGCAGAAGCCATCCATGCATTCCAGCACCCGGCCCAACATCCTGAGCCCACGCCGCACCTGTCCCGGGGCCAACCCATCGCTCAGCGCGCGCAGCTCCTCGGCCACGTTGCGCGAGGCGGTCCCGAGCAGCGTGTCGTGCCCTTCGTCGTCGCGGTCGATGTCGTAGCGCGGCGCCCGGGGATCGTTGATCTGCACCAGGGCCAGCTCGGGCGGCCCGAAGACCGACATGCCGACGTCGATGAGCAGCACCGGGTCGCGGTCGTGCTCGCGGGCTCGCAGCTCCACCCGGGCCCAGGGCTTGTCCTCACTGGCCGTGACGCGCAACAGGTGCTCGCCGCCGGGACCTTCGAGCCGCCGGGGATCCACGGCATACCGCGCGAGCAGCTCCTCGGGGATCAGCCGCACGTAGAGCCGCTCGCGCACGCCCAGGGGCAGGGCGTTGAGGCCCAGGATGGAGCTCATCCCGCGCTCCGCTCGGCCAGCGCCCGGGCTCGCTCAAGCTCCTGGGGGGTGTTGACGTTCATGAAGACGATGTCGGGATCGCCGTAACGACCCAGCTCGTCCTCCTCGATGGGAACCACCTGGACGGCGTCGAAGAAGTCGATGATCTTCAGGCGCCCCCGATTCAGCCGCTCCTGCATGGGCGGCAGGCACGTCTTTCGGTAGGCGGCGTGCAGCGTCTCGTACAGGCCATGCACGCGCGGGATCACGACGTCGCCGGCGCCCGCCCGCTCGACCACCATTCGCACGATCTCCGGGCGGAGAAACGGCATATCGCAGGCGACGGTGAACGCCGCGTCGCCCGAGGCCGCCTTCAGGCCGGAGTAGATCCCGCCCAGCGACCCGTGGTCCGGATAGACGTCGGGCACCATCGGCACACCGAGAAAGCCGTACAGCTCCGGAGTGTTGGTCACGACCAGCACATCATCCACCGCTGATTCCAGGGCCCTCATCACCCGCTCGATGATCCGCCGGCCGCCGAGATCCATCAGCGCCTTGGGCCGGCCTCCCATGCGGGTGCTCTTGCCGCCCGCCTGGATGACGCCGGTGACCCTCACAGGCGGACCGCGCCCTCTCGCAGGACGCGCGGCGCGTCGCCGGTCATGTCGACAACCGTGGAGGGCGAGCCGCCCGCGGTGGGACCGCCGTCGAGCAGCAACGGCAGCGCTCCGACGAAGTAGGCCAGCACCTCGTCTGCCGTCGTCGGAGGGGGCGCTCCGGAGGGGTTGGCGCTGGGCGCCGTGATCGGTCCGCCCAGTCCGGCGACCAGCGCCCGGGCCAGCCAGTGGGGGGACAGCCGTACGCCGATCGTGGACGTTCCCGCGGTCAGCTCGGCTGGCAGCTCGGAGCGCGCGGGCAGGACCAGGGTGAGCGCGCCCGGCCAGTGGCGCGCCATGAGCGCGCGCGCCGACTCACCGACCAGGGCGATGCGCTGGGCCATCGCGATGGAGTCGACGAGCACCAGCAGGGGCTTCGACCAGGCCCGCCCCTTGAGGTCGAACACGCGCCTGACCGCGCCGGCATCGAGCGCGTGGGCGCCGAGGGCGTAGAAGGTCTCGGTGGGAAAGGCCAGGAGACCGCCGCTCTTCAGCACCTCAACCGCCCGCTCAAGCACTGCCCCGGAAACGCTGGCCGGATCGAGCTTCTGGACCTCTGGCCCCATCCCGATCAGCTATCTCCGCGCCTTCATCTGCTCGGCGACTTTCCGCGCACGGTCCTCCACCTCGTCGGCGAGCCGCTTGCGGTATGCGACGAGCCGCTCGGCGAGAGCCGCATCGCCCGTGGCGATGATCTGCGCGGCGAGGATCGCCGCGTTTGCTGCACCCCAGGCCCCGATGGCCACGGTCGCCACAGGCACGCCCTTGGGCATCTGGACCATGGAGAGCAGCGCGTCCAGTCCTCCCAGGGGCGTCGCGGCCAGGGGCACCCCGACGACCGGCACGGACGACGACGCGGCCAGGACCCCGGGCAACGCGGCCGCCCCGCCCGCGGCCCCGATGAGGACCTTGATCCCTCGCGCGTGAGCCGTCGCCGCGTAGTCGTGGGTGCGCTCGGGCGTGCGATGCGCGGAGGCCACCACCACCTCGCTGCCGATCTCCAGCGCATCCAGGACCCTCACCGCTTCCAGCATCACGGGCAAATCGGAATCGCTGCCGAGGACGATCCCGACCCGGACTCCCCCCTCTCGGGGCTTCGGGCCCGCGATTGCTCTACGGCGTGACGACGGCTCTGCGCCCAATGTCTCTCCTGTAGTGCATCCCCTCGAAGTGGATGGAGTCGACGGCGGCGTAAGCGCGCTCGATGGCAACGCGAAGCGAAGACCCCGTTGCCGTCACGCCCAGCACGCGTCCGCCGGCCGTGACCAGGCCTCCGTCGCGCCGGGCCGTGCCGGCGTGAAACGCGCGGACGCCTTCCATGGCCTCGGCGGCCTCCAGGCCTGCAACCGGGAGGCCGGTGGCGTACGCGCCGGGATAGCCTCCCGAGGCCAGCGTGACGCACACGGCGGCCTCGGGGCTCCACCGCACCCGGGCGGGCAACGCCTCGCCGCGGGCTGCGGCCAGGAGGAGCGGGACGATGTCGTCCTGGAGGCGAGCCATGAGCACCTGGCACTCCGGGTCGCCGAAGCGGCAGTTGAACTCGAGCACCTTGGGCCCCTCGGCGGTCAGCATGAGGCCGACGAAGAGCACCCCACGGTAGACCACCCCTTCCTTGGCGAGCGCCGCGACCGTGGGCATGACGATGGTCTCCATGACCGCCTGCTCCATCGCCAGGGGGAAGCCCGGTACCGGCGAGTAGGCGCCCATCCCCCCCGTGTTCGGCCCGCAATCGTCATCGAACACCGTCTTGTGGTCCTGGGCCGCTCCCAGCGCGACCGCCGTGGAGCCATTGGCCAGGGCGAAGAACGAGACCTCCTCGCCGACCAGCAGCTCCTCGACGACGACGATGTCGCCAGCGGCGCCGAAGGCTCGTTCTTCCATGCAGGCGGCGATCGCCGCGTCGGCGTCGGCCAGCGTGCGGCAGACGACGGCGCCCTTGCCCGCGGCCAGGCCGTCGGCCTTGACGACCAGCGGGACGCCCAGCTTCCGGCAATACCGCCGCGCCTCGGCGGCGGCGGCGAACGTCGCGAATCGGGCCGTGGGAATCCCGTGGCTGGCCATCAACTCCTTGGCCCAGGCTTTCGAGCCCTCGATCCGCGCCGCCGCCGAGCCGGGCCCCAGCGCAATGAGGCCGGCGTCGCCGAACCGGTCGGCGAGGCCCGCGACCAGTGGCGCCTCCGGTCCCACCACGGTGAGGTCGACGCGCTCGGCCCGGGCCAGGCTCACGAGATCCGCGGCGGCATCGGGGGGGATCGCCCGGCAGTCGGCATGCGCCGCGATGCCGGGGTTGCCGGGCGTGGCCAGCACCGACTGGACGATCGGGCTGCCGGCGATTCGCCAGGCCAGGGCGTGCTCGCGGCCGCCGCCGCCGACGAGCAGCACCTTCATTCGGGCTTGCTCCCGCCTTCCGGGGGCTCGACGAGCTCGAGATGGGCGCGCGCGATACGGGCCCACGGGCTGCCGGCGTCCAGGTCGAGGTAGCGCTGCCAGTGGCGAAAGGCCTCGGCATTGCGGCCGGCCCTGGCCAGCGCGGCCGCCAGGTTGAAATGCGCGTCGGCGTAGTCGGGTGACAGGGCAAGCGCCTGGCGATAGTGCTGGATCGCCTGCTCGGCGTCTCCGCTGTCCTCGTCGAGCGAGCCCAGGTTGTAGGCGGCCTCGGCGCAGTTCTTATCCTGGGCCAGCGCCTCGACGTAGGCGCGCCGGGCCCCGTCGTATTGCCCCATCCGGTGCAGGAGCAAGCCGAGGTTGTTCCAGGCCGCGGCGTAGGCAGGGTCCAGCGCGACGACCCGCCGGTAGGCGTCGATGGCGTCCTCCCAGCGTCCGGGATCGGCGTCCCACTCGCTGGCGCGCTGGAACCACACCTCCGCCTGGGCGGCCGGCGGGTGCAACGGTCGCACGAGTCCGGTGACCAGCGTCGCCACGGCGTCCTTGTTGAGATCGCCCGCGTCCAGCGCCAAAACCGTCTGGCCGGTACGGGGATCGAAGCGCATGCGCTCGGACTGGGCGAGCAGGCGGCCGCCCTCCACGACGAAGCGCACCTCGGCCAGCGGGTTCTCGAGATCCGGCGCCTGGCGGCGGAGCGCCGTCAACGCCTCCCGGATCTGCCGCACGCCGGCCCCGGCATCGAGCAGCGCGCTGGCCGCCTTGAGGGCGAGCAGATCGCGGAACGTGTAGCCGCCTCCCCGCTGGAGCAGGTCGAGCCTGCGCAACTGGGCCACCCGCCTGGGCGTGAGGCTCAGGACGCGCGTCAGCTCCCGATGGCCGTAGATCCGCTCGGGGCTGGGGCCGGCCATCGCTCAGTGACGGAAGTGTCGGATGCCGGTGAACAGCATGCCCATGCCGTGCTCGTCGGCCGCGGCGATGACCTCGGCGTCGCGCACCGAGCCACCCGGCTGGATCACCGCGGTGACGCCGGCCCGGGCCAGGACGTCGAGCCCGTCCCGGAACGGGAAGAACGCGTCCGAGGCGCCGACGCTGCCCCGCGTAGCCAGCTTGGCCTCGCCGGCCCGGAGCACGGCCAGCCGCGCGGAGTCGAGCCGGTTCATCTGGCCGGCGCCCACCCCGATGACCTGCTCGCGCGTGGTCAGCACGATGGCGTTCGACTTCACGTGCTTGGCCACCCGCCACGCGAAGCCCAGCGCCGCCTGCTCGTCGTCGCTGGGCGCCCGCTGCGAGACCACCCGCAGGGCCGCCGGATCGAGGTCGACGTCGTCGAGGCTCTGGGTGAGCAGGCCCCCCAGCACGCTACGGAGCTCGATGCCGCCGGCCGGCCGCTGGCACGGCAGCTCCAGCACCCGGCACTTCTTCTTGGTCCGGCGCAGCTCCTCCAGGGCATCGGCGGCGAACGCCGGGGCGAAGAGGATCTCCACGAAGATCCCGCTGAGCGCGGCCACGACCCCCATGTCCAGCGTACGATTGACGCCCACGATGCCGCCGTATATGGAGACGGGGTCGGAGGCCTTCGCCCGCACCATGGCCTCGGCGACCGTCACGCCGCACGCCGCTCCGCAGGGATTGGTGTGCTTCACGACCACGGCGGCGGGGTCCGGGAACTCGAGCAGCAGGCCCAGCGCGGCCGACAGATCGAGCAGGTTGTTGTAGCCGAGCTCGGGCCCATGCAGCTGTCGCATGGCGCCGACCCCGAAGGGCCAGCCGTTTGCCTCGCGATAGAGCGCCGCCGCCTGGTGCGGATTCTCCCCATACCGCAATGCCGCCACCCGCTCGTACTCGACCCGCAAGCGCTCCGGAAATTCGACTGTTCGAGCGTCGGCTTCACCGCCGCTACCTGACGTCGCGGGCGCGATCGAGCCCAGGGCTCGGTCGAGACCCGAATCGGGGGGTTTGGGGGAGGGCGCCTCGCACCCCCCCAACTGGAGATAGGCGGCGATCGCCGCGTCGTACTGCGCCGTCCGTCGGAACGCCTCCCGGGCCAGGCTGCGCCGGGTGGCCGCGCTCAACGTCCCCTGACCGGCCCTGAGCTCCTCCAGCACGGTGGCGTACTGCGAGACGTCGGTGACGACGGCGACACCGTCGTGGTTCTTGGCGGCCGCGCGAATCATGGTGGGCCCTCCCACGTCGATCTGCTCGATGGCCTCAGCCCGGCCGACCCCGGGCCGGGCGACCGTGGCTTCGAAAGGATAGAGCGAGACCACGACCAGATCGATGGGGGGGATGCCGTGGCGCTCCAGCGTGGCCAGGTGCTCCGGCAGGTCGCGGCGGGCCAGGATGCCGCCGTGGATGCGGGGATGCAGTGTCTTCACGCGGCCGTCGAGCATCTCCGAGAAGCCCGTGATGTCACTCACCTCGCGGACCGGTATTCCGGCTTCCCGGAGCAGCCGGGCGGTGCCGCCCGTCGAGACGAGCTCCACGCCCAACTCGTGCAGGCCGCGGGCGAAGTCCACGACGCCCGTCTTGTCGTGCACGCTGACGAGGGCTCGCGCGATCTTCACGGTCACCGCTCCACCAGGACTCGCCGGCCGACGATGCGCAGCCGCCCTTCGGCGAACAGCCGTATCGCCTGGGAATAGAGCCGGTGCTCCTCGGCCAGGATCCGCGCGGCCAGCGTCTGTTCAGTGTCGTCCGGTTCCACGGGGACGCTGGATTGTAAGATGATCGGGCCCGTGTCGACGCCCTCGTCGACGAAGTGCACCGTGGCCCCGGCGACCTTGACCCCATGCTCGAGGGCCTGGCGCTGGGCGTGGAGCCCGGGAAACGCGGGGAGCAACGCGGGGTGGATGTTCATGACGTGGCCGGCCCAGGCCCGGATGAAGCCGCCGCCCAGGATGCGCATGAACCCGGCCAGGCAGACGAGCCCCACCCGCGCCTCCTCCAGCCGGCGGCTGAGCGCGGCGTCGTACGCCTCGCGTTCGCCGAAGTCCTTGGGGTTCAGGAACACGCCGGCCACGCCGTGAGCCGCCGCCCGCTCCAGGGCCGGCGCCCGCTCGCGATCGGAGACGACCAGCACGACCCGAGCCGGGAAGTCGGGGAGCCGGCTCGCCTCGAGGATCGCCTCGAGGTTCGAGCCCCGGCCGGAGGCCAGCACGGCGACGCGGAGCGGCTCGCTCACGCCGCGTGGGGCTCGCGGGCTGCGCGCAGCGCCACACAGATGGGACAGCGGCTGGCTGACCGCATCATGGTGGAATCCCGGGGGAAGACACGGGCCAGCGACCAGTCCAGGGCCACCTGTAGCTGCTTGCGCACGCCTACCAGCTTCAGCAGGTGCAGGGCGTTCCAGAAGAGCCAGGCCAGGTATCCCGAGAACCGGATCCCCATGACCTCCACCACAGCGTCCTTCTCGCCGAGGGACACCAGCATGCCCCGCGGAGCGAACTCGATCGTGGCCAGCGGCCGGCCTTCCAGCTCCGCCACGATGTTCTCGCCGGCGAGCCGACCGTGGGCCAGCGCCGCGGGAATAATGGGAATGGACGTCTCGGGCTTGCCTTCCACGCTCACGGCATCCCCGGCGCCGTAGACCTCCGGGTGGCCGGGGATCTGCAGCCGCCCGTTGACGACGATGCGGCCCAGGCGGTCGTGGGCTACCGGCAGATCCGCCAGCAACGGATGACCCTTGACGCCGGCAGCCCAGACGACGAGACCGGCCCGGATGATCTCGGCGCCCGCGACCTCCACCGCCCCCGGCAGCACTCGGGTGACGCGCGCCGACGTCCTGACCTCGATGCCCTCCCGATTGAGCCGCCGGAGCGCCCGCGCCGCCAGCGAAGGGTGCACGCCGCGCAGGATCTCGCCGCCCGCCTCGAGCACCATGAGGCGGTAGTCGCGCGCGTCGATCCCCCGGTAGCGCGGCACGACGTACGAGTGGAAGAAATCCTGAACCTCCGTGATCAGCTCGACGCCGGTGTACCCGCCGCCGACGACGCAGATGGTCAGCAGGCGCCGGCGGATCTCGGCGTCGGGCTCGTGATCGGCGTGCTCGGCCAGGTCGATGAGATGGTCACGCAGGAGGATGGCGTCCTCGAGCTGCTTGTAGGGCAGCGCATGCTCCTCCACGCCGGGCACGCCGAACGTCGGGGTCACACCGCCCAGGGCGATGACCAGACGGTCGTAGGCCAGCACGCCCTCACTCAGGGTGAGCCGTCGCGCCGCCAGATCGATGGCGACCACGTGGTCCCGCCGGAACCGGAAGTGGCGCGCCCCCCGCAGGTCGCGGATCGGCTGGACGATGTGCCGGGGCTCCACCAGGGACGAGGCGACCTGGGGGAGCAGCGGCGTGAAGAGCAGGTAGTTCCGATCACTCACCAGCAGCAGCTCGACGTCGGGCCGGCGGCCCAGGCGCCGTTCCAGCACCCGCATGGCCTCCATCCCGGCGAAGCCGCCGCCGAGCACCACGACCCGGGTGAGCGGGTCCATCCCGGGGGTCAGGGCTCGAAGAGGCGGAGTTGCGGCGTGGGCTCGGGCACGATCCCCACCCGGTAGCTCCCCGTGAAGCACGCATGACAGAACTGCGTCGGATCGGATCCGGTGGACTTCAGCATGCCCTCCAGGCTGAGGTAACCGAGGGACTCGGCGCCCAGGTAACGTCGGGTCTCGTCCACGCTGTGGCTGGCCGCGATCAGGTCCTTGCGGGTCGGCGTGTCGATCCCGTAATAGCACGGCCATTGGATGGGCGGCGATGAGATGCGCATGTGCACCTCGCGAGCCCCCGCGCTCTGGATCATACGCACGATCTTGCGGCTGGTGGTCCCGCGCACGATCGAGTCGTCCACGACCACCACGCGCCGGCCTTCGAGCATCTCGGGCATCGGGTTCAGCTTCACCTTGACGCCGAAGTGACGGATACCCTGTTTGGGCTCGATGAAGGTGCGCCCGACGTAGTGGTTGCGGATCAACCCCATCTCGTACCGGATCCCCGACTGCTCGGCGAAGCCCAGCGCCGCGCTGGTCCCAGAGTCCGGGACTGGAATGACGACGTCGGCCTCCACCGGGTGCTCGCGGGCCAGCTCGCGGCCCAGGGCTTTGCGCACGGTGTGGACGTTCCGCCCCCACAACACGGAGTCCGGCCGGGCGAAGTACACGTATTCGAAGACGCACTGCAGCCGCTCGGCCGTCGGGAAGGGCCGGAGAGATTGCAGGCCGGCGTCGGAGATCATGAGGATCTCCCCCGGATTCACCTCGCGCTCGTAACGGGCCTCGATCAGGTCCAGGGCGCACGTCTCCGACGCCACCACCCAGGCATCCCCCAGCCGCCCCAGCGTGAGCGGACGGAAGCCGTACGGGTCCCGCACGGCGTACATCGCGTCAGGGGTGAGGATCAGCAGCGAGTACGCCCCGGTGACCTGTCCGAGCGCGTGGGGCAACTGCTCGGCGAGGGAGCCGGCCGGCGCCCGGGCCAGCAGATGCAGGATCACCTCGGTATCGGAGGTCGACTGGAAGATGGCGCCGTCGCGCTCCATCTCCCGCCGCAGGGCGTCGGCGTTCGTCAGGTTCCCGTTGTGGGCGATGGCGATGGGTCCGCGCGCGGTGTTCGCCGTGATGGGCTGGGCGTTGCGCAGCCGGGAGGCCCCCGCCGTGGAGTAGCGCACGTGGCCGATAGCCCGATGCCCGGGCAGCCGACGCAACCGCTCCGGACTGAACACGTCGGCCACCCAGCCCATCGCCTTCTCGGTGTGGAAGCTGGCCCCGTCGGTCGCCGCGATACCGGCGGACTCCTGGCCGCGGTGCTGCAGGGCGTAGAGACCCAGGTAGGTGACATTCCCGGCTTCCGGGTGGTTCCAGATGCCGAACACCCCGCACTCGTCGTGGAACTTGTCGTCACGCCACGTGGCGCTCAAAGCCCCTCCTCCACGCGTGCTCCAGTCCCTCCACGGCCGCGTCGATGACGATCGTCGACCCGCACTGGATCCGGAGCCTTTCACCCCCGGTGGCTCCGATCCATCGCCAGGGAATCGCCGACTCCGCCATCAGGCCCTCGAACTCTGCCGCTCGCGCCGGCTCGACCGTGAGCACCACCCGCGACGGGCCCTCGCCGAACAAGGCGAGCGAGGGTCGCGCCGCGTCCGGCAGGCGCACCGTGCAACCGACCGTCTCCGGACCCGTGACGCAGCACTCGGCCAGCGCCGTGGCCAGGCCACCCTCGGCGCAGTCGTGGGCCGAGCGCGCCAGCCCCGCCTGGAGGGCCGCCCGGGTCGCCGCCTGCACGCGCCGTTCGAGCGCCAGGTCCAGCGGTGGCAGCGCTCCGGCAACGAGGCGATGCAGAGCCCAGAGGTACTCGCTCGCGCTCAGGCTCACCACGTCGGGCCCCAGGAGCGCGATCCGGTGTCCGGCCCCCTTGAACCACTGTGTCGTCAGCCGCTCGGCGTCCTCCAGGACCCCCACCACGCCGATGATCGGCGTGGGAAAGATCGCCTGCGCCGATCCCGTACCCTGGACAGTCTCATTGTAGAAGGAAACGTTGCCGCCCACTACCGGCAGGGCCAGCGCCCGGCAGGCCTCGGCGATGCCCTCGACGGCCTCGGCGAACTGCCAGAGGATCTCGGGCCGCTCCGGGGACCCGAAGTTGAGGCAGTCCGTCACGCCCAGCGGCTCGCCGCCGGCGCACGAGACATTGCGCGCAGCCTCGCAGACGGCCATGGCCGCGCCACGCCGAGGATCCACCAGAACCTGCCGGCCGTTGCCATCGGTCGCCGCGGCCAGCGCCCGCCGGGTGCCTTTGATGCGGAGCACGGCCGCGTCCGACCCCGGGAGGACCAGCGTGTTGATACCGACCTGCTGATCGTACTGCCGGTACGCCCACTCCTTGGAGGCGATGGTCGGGGAGCCCAGCAGCGCGTGCAGCGCGTTGCTGCAGTCCTCCGGCTCGGGTACCGTGAGCGGATCGAACGCCTGCAGCTGCTTGAGCCCGGCCGGGGGGACCGTCGGCTTTTCGTAGCGGGGGGCTTCGGCCAGCGCGGCGACCGGCACGCGTGCGACGACCTCGCCGTGGTCACGGACCGTGAGCATCCCATCCGCGGTCACCCGCCCCACCTCGACGGCGTCCAGCTCCCATTTCGCGAAGACGCGCCGCACGTCGTCCTCCCGGCCGCGCGCGGCGACCAGGAGCATGCGCTCCTGCGACTCCGACAACAGGATCTCGTAGGGGATCATGGCCTGCTCGCGCTGAGGCACGTGCGCGAGCTCCACCTCCATCCCGGTGCCCGCGCGCGCTGGCATCTCCGTGGTGCAACAGGCCAGGCCGGCCGCGCCCATGTCCTGGATGCCGACCACGGCCCCGCTCTGCATGGCCTCCAGGCAGGCCTCCAGCAGCAGCTTCTCCGTGAACGGATCTCCCACCTGGACCGTGGGCCGGCGCTCCTCGGCGTGCTCGTCGAAGGTGGCCGAGGCCATCGTGGCCCCATGGATGCCGTCGCGCCCGGTCTTGTTCCCCACGTAGAAGACAGGGTTGCCCACGCCGTCGGCCCGGGCACGAAAGATCCGATCGGCCCGGACCAGGCCGATGCACATCACGTTGACCAGCGGGTTGCCGGCGTACTCCCGGGCGAAAGCGATCTCCCCGCCGACCGTCGGACAGCCGAAACAGTTGCCGTACCAGCTGATCCCGGCCACCACACCCTCGATGAGACGGCGGGTCCGGGGGTCGGCCGGATCGCCGAAGCGGAGGGAGTCGAGAATGGCGATGGGCCGCGCGCCCATCGTGAAGACGTCGCGGAGGATCCCGCCCACGCCGGTGGCCGCGCCCTGGAAGGGCTCGATGAAGGACGGATGGTTGTGGCTTTCGATCTTGAAGACCACCGCCCAGCCGTCGCCGACGTCCAGGGCGCCGGCGTTCTCACCCGGGCCCTGCAGCACCCGCGGCCCCTGGGTGGGCAGCCGGGCCAGGAACACGCGGGAGTGCTTGTAGGCGCAGTGCTCGGACCACAACGCGGAGAACAGGCCGAGCTCCGTGTACGTCGGCTCGCGCCCGAGGCGCTGGATGATGCGATCGTATTCTTCGGCGGTGAGCCCCAGGTCGCGGGCGAGGTCCGGTGTCGCTTTCGGCTCCGCCCTCACTCCGGCTCCAGCACTAGCGCTTCAGGAAGCTGCCGTCCTCGACGAGGCTGCCGAGGAGCGAGTGGAAGATGAGCAGGCCGTCGGTGCCCCCCATCGCTCGCTCGGCCGCACGTTCCGGATGGGGCATGAGGCCGAGCACTGTCCCCTCTTCGTTCACGATGCCGGCGATGTTGTCCAGGGAGCCGTTGGGGTTGGCGGCCCGCGTCACCTGCCCGTCCACCGTGGCGTACCGGAACACGATCTGGTTGTTGCCCTTGAGCCGGGCCAGCGTTGCTCCGTCGCAATAGTATTTGCCCTCGCCGTGGGAGATCGGCATGGCCAACACCTGGCCCGACCGCATGCCGCGGGTGAACGGCGTGTCGGCGTTGTCGACAACCAGGTGGGTGGACTGGCAGCGGTACTGCAGGCACTCGTTGCGCATGAGGGCGCCGGGCAGGAGGCCGGCCTCGCACAGGATCTGAAAGCCATTGCAGGAGCCGAGGACGTGGCCGCCTCGGCCGACGAACCCGGCCAACGTCTCGACCACCGGAGAGCGGCCGGCCACGGCGCCGGCCCGCAGATAGTCCCCGTACGAGAATCCCCCGGGAAGAATCACGCAATCCACGTCGTCGAGGTTGCGGTCGCGGTGCCAGACGTACCGGACCGGCTGCCGGAGGACTTCCGAGATGACGTAGTGGAAGTCGCAGTCGCTCCACGTGCCGGGAAACACGACGACGCCGAATCTCATCGGATCGGGCCTCTCCTCGCCACCCGCACTCTCATCTTACCGCCCCCGCGAGGGCCGCAGCAAGGTGACGGCGCGAGCTCACTCGATCGTGTACTCCTCGAGCACCGGGTTGGCCAACAGCTTCTGGCACATCTCGTCGGCGCGGCGACGGGCCTGGGCCTCGTTGGGGGCGTCCACGTCCACCTCGATCACCTTGCCGACTCGCAGATCGGCAACGTCGGGAAAGCCCAGACCGACGAGCGCGCGCTTGACCGCGGCCCCCTGCACGTCCAGGATGCCCGGCTTGAGCCGGACCAGCACGCGGATCTTCATTCTAGCGACGACCTGGCGAGCGGCTTGAGCCGTGGGTGGGCTGCTCTAGGCACGGGTGGCTCCGTCACGCGCGGTCACCAGGCGGCGGTAGACCTCCTGGTAGGCCTCCTCGACCCCGCCCAGATCCTGGCGGAAGCGGTCCTTGTCGAGCTTGGCGCGCGTGCGCGCGTCCCACAGTCGGCAGGTGTCCGGCGAGATCTCGTCGCCCAGGTAGAGCCGGCCGCGCGCCCGGCCGAACTCCAGCTTGAAATCGACGAGCAGCAGATCGCGACGGCCCAGCTGCCGACGCAGGACCTGGTTGACGCGCAGAGCGGTCCGCCGGATCCAGCCCAGCTCGCGCGGCGTGGCCAACCGCAGCATGCGCACGTGGTCGTCGTTGATCATGGGATCGCCCAGCGGGTCGGACTTGTAGTAGAGCTCGGCGATGGGCCGGGCGATCGCGGTGCCCTCGGGGAGTCCGGTGCGCTTGGCCAGGCTGCCGGCCACGATATTCCGCACGATCGTCTCGATGAGGATGATGTCCAGGCGGCGGCACAGCATCTCGCGCTCGGAAAGCGTGGCCACGTAGTGCGTCGGCACGCGGGCCCGCTCCAGCAACCGGAACATCGCCGCCGACATCTGGTTGTTCACCACGCCCTTGCCGACGATCGTCCCCCGCTTGAGGGCGTTGAACGCGGTGGCGTCGTCCTTGAAGTACTGCACGACGAGGTCGGAGCGGGTCGTCGCGTAGACGATCTTGGCCTTGCCCTCGTAGAGCTTCTCCCTCAGCTCGACTGCCGGAATCGCTGTCGCCGTCATGGCTCGCCCCTTCACCGGAGACCCGCACGCGTGAAGATGGTGTCGACGTGACGCAGGAACCACCCCGGGTCGAAGCACTCCTTGAGCCCGCTCGCGCCCAGCCGGTCGTTGACCTCCGGATCGGCGGCGAGGAGCTCCAGGAACGGCCGGCGCTCGCGCCAGGCCCGCATGGCGTGGCGCTGCACGATCTCATAGGCGGCCTGCCGGGGCAGGCCGGCCTCGGTCAGCTTGAGCAGGACCCGTTGCGAGTACACCAGGCCGTAGCTGCGCTCGAGGTTCTCGGCCATCCGGGCCGGATCGACCTCGAGCCCCTCCACGATGGTCGTGGTCAGGTCGAGCAGGTAGTCGAGCAGGATCGTGGAGTCGGGCAAGATCACCCGCTCCACCGAGGAATGACTGATGTCGCGCTCGTGCCAGAGGGCCACGTTCTCGAGGGCAGCCAGCGCGTTGCTCCGGATCACCCGGGCCAGGCCGCAGATCCGCTCGCTGAGCTCGGGATTGCGCTTGTGCGGCATGGCGCTGGATCCCTTCTGGCCTTCGCTGAAGGGCTCCTGGACCTCGAGCACCTCCGTCCGCTGAAGGCCGCGGATCTCCAGCGCGATCTTCTCCAGGGAGGCGGCGGCGATGGCCAGCGCGGCGCAGAATTCGGCGTGGCGATCCCGCTGCACGATCTGGGTGCTCACGGCCGCCGGGGCGAGGCCGAGCTCTCGACACACCTCCTCTTCCACATCGGGATCGACATGGGCGAAGTTGCCCACGGCCCCCGAGAGCTTCCCCACCATGACCGCCGCGCGGGCCCGCTGCAGCCGCTCCAGGTTGCGGCCGGCCTCCGTGTACCACACGGCGGCCTTGAGGCCGAACGTGGTGGGCTCGGCGTGCACCCCGTGCGTGCGGCCGACGATCACGGTGTCCTTGTAGCGCCGGGCCAGCGCGGCCAACGCCGTGCGCAGCCGCTCCTGGCCGACGATCAGCAGCTCGGCGGCCCGGCTCAGCTGGAGCGCCAGCGCGGTGTCCCAGACGTCGTTGCTGGTCAGGCCCTGGTGGACGAAGCGCGAGTCCACGCCCAGCTGCTCCTCCAGGCTGGTGAGCAGCGCGATCATCTCGTGCTTGACCCGGGCCTGGATCTCCTGGATGCGCGCCACGTCGATGCGGGCCCGGGCCCGGATGCGGGCCAGGGCGTCGGAGGGGATGCGGCCGCGGCGAGCGTAAGCCTCGCACACGGCCAGCTCCACGCGGAGCCAGGTGGCATACTTTTCCTCATCGGTCCACACACGCCCCATGGCCGAACGCGTGTAACGCTCGATCACGACCCCCACCTTAGAGCAAAACCGGGACGGGGGAAAGACGCTTGCCCGCCGACGAGACCGGGACGCGGCACGGAGGCGGTCGCCGCCCCCTCCGCGTTCATTGCCCCGGGGAGACTCCGTCGGCGCGGAGCTCGCGCGGTAGGTGGCGCCGGTCCAGGGGCCCGTAGGTGGTGAGGGCCAGGCGCTCCTCGTCGAGCAGGTCGCTGACGAGGGCCTGCACTTCCTCGTGACGCACCCCATCGATGGAGGCCAGCATGGCGTCCATGGTGAGGAACGACCCGAGGTGCATCTCGTGCTTGGCCAGCCGGTTCATGCGGCTGGAAGTGGACTCCAGCGACAGCATGAGGCTGCCCTTGAGGTGATCCTTGGCCCGCTTGAGCTCATCCACGGAGACCCCGTTCTTCTTGAGGTCTCGCAGCTCCTTGAGCAGCGCCTTGAGGACCTTCGAGAAGTTGGCGCTGTCGGTGGCCGCATAGATGTAGAGCAGACCGGTGTCGCGGAACGGCTGCACGCCGGAGTGGATGGAGTAGGCCAGCCCCTGGCGTTCGCGCACCTCCTGGAACAGGCGCGACGACATGCTGCCACCCACGATGTCGTTGAGCAGGAACAAGGCGTAGCGCTCGGGAGCGCCGTGGCTCAGGCCGGGGAAGCCAATGACCAGGTGCACCTGCTCGAGGGGCTTGGGGACGATGTTCACGCCCGGCCGCATCACCGGGAGCTGGCTGGGCGGCTCCACGGCGGGCAGCCGGAACCCGTCGAACCCGGCTCCGAAGAGCTCCACCGCCCGCGCGTGCGTCACGTTGCCGGCCACGGCGATGATGATCTTGGGAGGCACGTAGTGGCCAACGAAGTGGGCGTGGACGAGCTCGCGTCGGTAGGCCTCCACCGCCTCTCGAGAGCCCAGAATCGGGCGGCCCAGGGGGTGGCCGGCCCACACGTGGGCGGAGAACAGGTCGTGGATGAGATCGTCCGGCGTATCCTCCACCATCTTGATCTCCTGCAACACCACGCTCTTCTCCCGCTCCAGCTCATCGGCGTCGAAGCGCGGGTGCAGCAGGATGTCGGTGAGGAGGTCCACGGCCAGAGGGAGATGCTCGTCCAGGACCTGCACGTAGAAGCACGTGTGCTCCTTGGTGGTGAAGGCATCCATCTGCCCCCCCACCGAATCCATGGTTCGGGCGATCTCCTCGGCGCTCCGGGTGGCCGTCCCCTTGAAAACCAGGTGCTCGATGAGGTGCGAGATGCCGGCCCGCTCATCGGGCTCGTGGCGCGAGCCCGTCTCCACCCAGACGCCGACGGCGACCGAGCGGACATGGGACATCTCCTCCGTGATGACCCGGATGCCGTTGGGCAGCAGGCTCTTCCGGTACTCTTCAGTCACGGGGCGGGTTCGCCGCGTTGGGGTTCTTGAGCTTCTCCTTCTCGCCGAGCGCGGGCTGCTCGCGGAGCGCGATCTTGCGGCTCAGCCGCATCTTGCCGTTGCCGTCGATCTCGATGACCTTGACCACGACCTCGTCGCCTTCGCTCAGGACGTCTTGCACGCTACGGATGCGGGATTCCGCGATCTGCGAAATGTGCAGCAACCCCTCGGTGTTGGGGATGACCTCCACGAAAGCGCCGAATTCCACGATCTTCTTGACCTTGCCCACGTAGATCCGATCGAGCTCGACCTCCCGGGTGAT
The DNA here is from genome assembly GCA_035709005.1 of Candidatus Methylomirabilota bacterium. Lineage (NCBI taxonomy): Bacteria > Methylomirabilota (SeqCode) > Candidatus Methylomirabilota bacterium. Next base: position 134,320 of record DASTFB010000087.1, read on the forward strand.
GTCCTGGATCATGGAAATCGCCCGCTGGACGGAGGCTGCGTCGGGCGAGAAGACGGTAACCCGGCCATCGTCCTCGATGTCGATCTTGGTGCCCGTCTGTTCCTGGATCGCCCGGACCACCTTGCCGCCTGGACCGATGATCTCCCTGATCTTCTCGGGCCGGATCTTGATGGTGACGAACCGGGGGGCGTGCGGGGCCAGCTCGGGCCGCGGCCGCTCGATGGCTTCCCGCATCTTGGCCAGCACGGACAGCCGGGCCTCGCGGGCCTGGCCCAGGGCGGCTCGCATGATCTCGGTGGACACCCCGGCGATCTTGATGTCCATCTGCAGCGCGGTGACGCCCCTCTCGGTGCCGGCCACCTTGAAGTCCATGTCCCCGTAGTGATCCTCGGTCCCCATGATGTCGGTGAGGATGCCGTAGCGGTCGCCTTCCTTCACCAGGCCCATGGCGATTCCCGCCACGTGGCTCTTGAGCGGCACCCCGGCATCCATCAACGCCAGCGAGGCCCCGCACACCGTGGCCATCGAGCTCGAGCCGTTACTCTCCAGAATGTCGGAGACGACCCGGATCGTGTAGGGGAAGTCCTCCCGGGAGGGCAGCACCGCCGACACCGCTCGTTCGGCCAGCGCCCCGTGGCCGATCTCCCGCCGTCCCGGAGAACCGAAGCGACGGACCTCGCCCACCGAGAACGAGGGAAAGTTGTAGTGCAGCATGAAGCGCCGGTACATCTCGCCTTCCAGCAACTCGATCTTCTGCTCGTCGGACTTCGTGCCCAGCGTGGCCGCGACCAGGGCCTGGGTCTCACCACGGGTGAAGACGGCGGAGCCGTGCGCGCGGGGCAGGTACGCCATGTCCACGGAGATGGGCCGGATCTCGCTGACCTTGCGGCCGTCGATGCGGACGCCCCGATCCACGATCATCCGGCGGACCTCGAGGGCCTCCAGCGCTTCGAACGCCTCGCGGACGGCCGGCTGCTTGCCGTCGTCGCCCAGGGCCTGCGCCACCTCCTCGAAGAGCCTCTGCACCGCGTCGCCGCGGGCCTGCTTCTCGACGATCCCCAGCACCGCCGTCAGGCGGTCGCCGACGATGGCGGCCACCCGGGCTTCCAGCTGGCGGTCGCGCCCGGCTTCGGGATCGACGGCCCAGCGGGGCTTGCCCGCCCGTTGCACCAACTCTCGCTGAATGCCCGCCAGGCGTCTGCACTCGGCATGGCCGAAGGCGATCGCCTCGATCATGACGTCCTCGGACACTTCCTGCGCGCCGGCCTCCACCATCAGCACGGCGTCCGCCGTTCCCGCGATCACCAGCTCCAGGGTGCAGAGCTGCTGCTGGGCCACCGTGGGATTGGCCACCAGCTTGCCGTCGACCAGGCCCACCCGCACCGCGCCCACCGGGCCGTCGAACGGGATGCCCGACAGACAGAGCGCCGCGGAGGCCCCGTTCATCGCCAGGACGTCGGCCTCGTTCTGCCCGTCGGCCGAGATGGTGAGGCAGATCACCTGGACCTCGTTGCGAAAGCCCTTGGGAAACAGGGGGCGGATGGGGCGATCGATCAGCCGCGAGGTGAGGACCTCGTGCTCGGCCGGTCGGCCCTCGCGCTTGAAGTACCCGCCGGGGATCCGGCCGCCCGCATAGGCCCGTTCGCGGTACTCGACGGTGAGCGGAAAGAAGTCCTGCCCTTCGGTGGCGCTCCGGGCGGCGACACAGGTGGCGAGCACCATGGTTCCGCCGTGCCGGACGATGACCGCCCCTTCCGCCTGCTTGGCGACCTTGCCGGTCTCCAGGGACAGGGGCTGGCCGTTGATCTCCATGTGAACGCTGTGACTCATGTGGATGCTTGTCCTCGCGTATCGGCCGGAGTCCGGCGAACGCCGTATGCGAGCGTCAACGTTGCGGGCGCGGCGTGCAGGTGCCGGCCGAGCGCTGGACCAACTCGCAGTTCAGCGGGCCCTGGCACGGCCCGCCCGGGGGCCCCCGGAGTCGTCGCGTCCGAGGACCAGTCCTTTTCCAGTGAACCCGCCGTCAACGGCGGATTCCGAGCTTCTCGATGATCCCGCGGTACCTCTCGGGGTCCTTCTTGTGCAGATATTCCAGCAGGCTGCGTCGCTTGCCGATCAGCATGAGCAACCCCCGCCGGGAGTGATGGTCCTTCGTATGCTGCTTGAAGTGCTCCGTGAGGCCGTTGATGCGCTCGGTGAGAAGCGCGATCTGCACCTCGGGCGATCCCGTATCACCATCGTGCACGCGGAACTGCTGGATCAGGTTGCGCTTCTTCTCAATGGGCAGCGGCATGGAAGTCCCCTTCTCCAATCGCCTCGCCCCGGGCAGGCACCCCGCTCCAGGACGGGTTCAAAAACTCTTGTTTTATCGGCAATTATCGGCATGCTACCACCGAACGCCCAGCGAGTAAAGCTGAGCTCAGACCCGTTCGCGGGCGGCGGCGATGTCGCGGCTGATCTGCTCGCGCAGAGCCTCGGGGCCCGCGAAGCGTCGCTCGTCCCTGAGCCGGCTGACGAACTCGAGCCGTAGCAGGCAGCCGTAGAGCGCTCCCGCAAAATCGAGGAGATGGGCCTCGATGACCAGGGCGGTCTCCCCGAAGGTCGGTCGCTTGCCGATGTTCACCACTGCCCGATACCGGTCGGCGCCGATGACCGCCCGGCAGGCGTATACCCCTGGGGCCAGGATGACGCCGCGGTCTGGCTTGACGTTGGCGGTGGGAAAGCCCAGCTCGCGACCGCGTCCGGCCCCCCGGACAATCTCGCCGTTGATCGTGTAGCTCCTACCCAGATAGCGGCTGGCCCGCTCGACGTCCCCAGCCCGCAGCGCCGCCCGGATCGCCGTCGAAGAGACCGGAACGCCGTCCACCATGAGGGGTGGAACCACGTGGGCGCGGAACCCCAGCTGGCCGGCCAGCTCCTGAAGGAGCCGGGCGTTGCCCCGGGCCCCGCGCCCGAACGTGTGGTTGTAGCCGACGACGACGTCGTGGGCGTGCAGGCGGTCGAGCAGAACGTCCTTGACGAACGCCTCGGGCTCCATGGCCGCGAGTTGCGGCGTGAAGGCCAGGACGACGGTGGCGTCCACGCCGGTTTCGGCCAGCAGCTCGAGCCTCTCAGCGAGCGTGGAGATGGGCGCCGGAGTCTGGTTCGGGCGGAGGACCTCGGCGGGATGCGGATCGAACGTGCAGGCCAGCGCGCGAAGTCCGCCCTCCCGGGCCCGAGCCACGGCGGCGGCGAGGATCGCCCGGTGAGCGAGGTGTATGCCGTCGAAGGTGCCCAGCGCCACGGCGGCAGAGGGAGCGTCAGGCGGGTAAGACTCGAGGCCCTGGACGGTCTGCATGAAGGATTCGCGCCGGCTTCACCCGGCCGCCGAGGAACTCCCCGACGCCGAGGAAGCCGCTGGTGGAGGCGTGCACGGCGACGAACCGCGCTGCGCCGGGAGGGTACGGCACCGCAGTCACGGACTGGCCGTTCAGGAACGCCGCCGCCACCCGGGGCTCGAGCCGGACGACGGGCCATCCGGCCACCGCTGCCTCCGGAGGCAGCACCCGCGCCCACAACGCCGGGGCCGGGCTCGACGCCACCTCGGCGGAAGGCACGGCGTCGCGTACCGCGAACGGCCCCACGCGCACCCGCACCAGGTGCTCCACGGCGGCTCCGCACCCCAGCGCATCACCGAGATCGGCCACGAGGGAGCGGACATACGCGCCCTTGCCGCAGACGATCCTCAACGTGGCCCGCGGCAGCTCCACCCCGGCGACGTCGATTGAATGAACCACCACGGTCCTGGGCTCCCTCGGCACCTCCACACCCTTTCGGGCCAGCTCGTACAGACGCTGGCCCTCGTGGTGGAGGGCCGAGTACATCGGCGGGATCTGCTTGATGCGCCCGACGAACGGGCGGGTGGCCTTGATCAAGCGCTCGCGATCAAGCGCGGGCACGGGGGCGGTGGCCAGCACCCGGCCGGACAGATCCAGCGTGTCGGTTCGGACCCCGAAGCGCACGGTGACGACGTACTCCTTGTCGAATTCCTGCATGTACGCCATCAGCTTGGTGGCTTCCCCGATGAGGATGGGCAGGACGCCGGTGGCGTCCGGATCCAGCGTGCCGGCGTGACCGACTCGACGGGCGCCGAGCCGTCGGCGGACCAGCGCGACGACGTCGAACGACGTCATGCCGGCCGCCTTGGCCACGACGAGGACGCCGGAGCGGGTCGCCCGGCTCATGGCACGCCCAGCTCGGCCTCCACGGCGGCCAGCACGTCGCGGGTGACGGTGTCGAGCGCACCCGCCACCGTGCAGCCGGCCGCGTTGGGGTGGCCGCCTCCACCGAATCTGGCCGCGATACGACTCACGTCGATGTCGCCCTTGCCGCGCAGGCTGACCTTCACCGTGTCGCCGCGCTCCCGCAACAGGCAGGCCACGCGCACGGACGCCAGCGAACGGGGGTAGCTGACGAGGTCCTCCGCCTCGACGAAGGACTCGGGGACGGCGCCGGCCCGCAGGGCCAGCCAGGCCACGCGCCCGTCCGCGCTCAGCTGCACGCGAGCCAGCGTCTCGCCCAGCAGCCGGAGGGCCTGAGCCGGGCGACGCTCGTACAGCCGGTTGGAGACGAACGCGGGCTCGACTCCGGCGGCGACCAGCGCTCCCGCGATGCGGAACGTCTCGGGCGTTACGTTGGAGTACCGGAAGGAGCCCGTGTCCATGTGGATGGCCGTGAACAGATTCAGGGCGATCGGCGGGGTGATGGGCACGTCCAGCGCACGGCACAGCTCGTAGACCATTTCCCCGGCGGCCGCCGCCGTCGGATCGACCCAGTTCACGTCTCCGTATCGCCGGTTGTCGTGGTGATGATCGATGTTGACGACCTCGGCTCCGGCCTGGCGGGCCTGCCCGAGCAGGCCCTGGGTCCGATCGGGATTCGGGCAGTCGGTCAGCACGACGACGTCGAGGGGGCCGCTCACGCCGGTGAGTCGGCGATAACGCTCGATACCGGGCAGGAAGGACAGAACCTCCGGCGCGGGGTCCGGGCCCCCCCAGGACACCGTCCAGCCCCGGGCGCTCAGACCGAGTCCCAGGGCCAGCAGGGTACCCAGCACGTCGGCATCCGGGTGGACGTGGCCCAGCATGAGGGCGCGCCGGGGCGCGTGCCGGAACGGGACGAGAACCTCGGCAGGGACGCGCACCTCAGCGCCTAGCGGTCGCCGCCGAGCCGCTTGAGCAGTTGTTGGATGCGGGCCGCGTGCTCCATCGACCGGTCGGCCCGAAACTCCAGCTCGGGCGTCACGCGCAGGTCCAGATGCTCGCGGAGCCAGTTGCGGATGAATCCCCGGGCCCGGGTCAAGGCGGCCAGGGAGGCGGTCCACTGCCCCTCGTCGCCCAGCACCGAGACGAAGATCTTGGCCGACCTGAGATCCTTGGTCGTCTCCACCTCCGTCACGGTGACGAACCCCAGTCCCGGGTCCTTGAGCTCGCGCTGGAGCAGCAGCGAGATCTCCTCGCGGATGAGCTGGTTGACGCGATCCAGGCGCTTGCCCTGCATCAGAGGATCTCCAGGCTCGTCTCGATCACGGACCCGTCCACGTTGGCCTCGATGAAGCCCATGGCCTTGGAGACCACCTCGTTGGCGTGGCGGGAGTCGTGGGAGACGCAGGCCACGGCCAGTGTCGCCCGCTGCCAGACATCGTGGTGATCGACCTCGGCCACCGCCACCTCGAAGCGGGCGCGCACCCGCTCCTTGAGGCCCTTGAGGACGTGGCGCTTGCCCTTCAGCGAGTCGACGTCCGGCAGGTGCAGCTCGATCGTGCCGACAGCGACGCGTGCAACAGACATGACGCTTCGCCCATCCCGGCGCTACAGCGTGCGCGCGACTTCCTCGGTGCTGAAGACCTCGAGGATATCGCCCGGCTGGAGCCCCTTCACCGCATCGACGCCGATTCCGCACTCCAACCCGGCCAGCACCTCGCGGACGTCTTCCTTGAATCGCTTGAGCGAGGTCACGGTCCCCTCGCCGACCACGCTGTCGCCGCGCCGGACACGCACCCGGGCGCCGCGCAGGATCTTGCCTTCCTGGACGTAACTGCCGGCGATGGGGCCGAGTTTGGAAATGACGAAGATCTGCCGGGCCTGGGCCCGGCCCAGCACCGTCTCCCGGATCTCGGGTGCCAGCAGTCCGGCCAGCGCGGCCTTCAGGTCATTGATGACGTCGTAGATGATGTTGTAGTGGCGGAGATCGACGCCGTTGGCCTGGGCCTGGCTCTGGGCTTTGGGATCCGCTTTGATGTTGAACCCGATCACGATGGCGTTGGAGGCCGAGGCCAGCATGACGTCGCTCTCGTTGATCGCGCCCACCGAGGCGTGGATGACTTTGAGCTTGACCTCGTCGGTGCTCAGCCGCTCCAGGGCCTCCCCCAGCGCTTCCACCGAGCCCTGCACGTCGGCCTTGAGCACCAGCCGCAGCTCCTTGACCTCCCCACTGACGATCTGCTTGTGCAGACTCTCCAGCGTGACCCGCGTGGCCGCCTTGATCTTGGCGCGTTCCCGCTCAGCCCGCATCTGGGCGATCTGCCGGGCCTTGCGCTCATCGGAGACCGCCACCAGCACGTCGCCGGCGGCGGGGACACCTCCGAGGCCGAGCAGCTCCACCGGGTCCGACGGCCCCGCCGACTTCACCTTGCGGCCGGCCGGGTCGATGAGGGCGCGGATCCGTCCGGCATGGGCGCCCACTACCACCGCATCGCCTTCCCGCAACGTTCCGGTCTGCACCAGGACGGTGGCCACGGGACCACGGCCGCGATCCAGCCGGCCTTCGATGATCACGCCCTTGGCCGCCCGATTGGGGGCAGCCTTGAGCTCGAGGATCTCGGCCTGCAGGGCAGTCATCTCCAGCAGCTGGTCGACCCCGGTACCCTTCTTGGCCGAGGTCGGTACGAAGATCGTCTGGCCGCCCCACTCTTCCGGCACGAGCCCGTGGTTGGCCAGCTCGCGCTTGACCCGCTCGGGGTCGGCTTCCGGCCGGTCGATCTTGTTCACGGCTACGATGATCGGGACATTCGCGGCCCGGGCGTGGTTGAGGGCCTCGACGGTCTGAGGCATCACCCCGTCGTCGGCGGCCACCACCAGGATCACGATGTCCGTCGCCTGGGCCCCCCGGGCCCGCATCGCGGTGAAGGCCTCGTGGCCGGGAGTGTCCAGGAACGTCACCTTGCCGTGCGAGGTCATCACCTGATAGGCGCCGATGTGCTGGGTGATACCGCCGAACTCCTTTTCGGCGATCTTCGTCTTGCGGACGTAGTCCAGCAGGGAGGTCTTGCCGTGATCGACGTGTCCCATCACGGTGACCACCGGCGGTCGCAAGCTGAGCTGGCTCGGATCGACCTCGTCCTCGTCGAGGACGTCGCCTTCGACCGAGCGGATCTCCAGGTCGAAGCCCAACCTGTCGGCCACGAGCTTGGCCTCGGTGGGATCCAGCAGGTCATTGACCATCCGCATGACACCCAGCTCGAGCAGGGTCTTGATCACTTCGCCCGATTTGCGCCTCATCTTCTCGGCCAGCTCCGCCACCGTCACGGATTCGGGTACGCGGACGAGCTCGCGTTTGACTTCGACCACGGGCTGCGGCGGCGGAGCCGGGACGCTGACCCGGGCCGGCGGGACGTCGACCGGCGCGGCCGGCGGCGGCGCCACAATCGAGGGTGCGGCGCTGGCCGCGGGCGGCACGACCTCACGCGGCGGCTCGCGACGCGGCTCTCGCGGCGGCGGCGCCGGCCGGGGCGGGGCCTGGACGACACGCGGCGGTGCGAACGGGGTGGCCGGCTGACGCGGGGCCGGACGCCCGGGCGGAGGCGGTGCCGGCGCCGGCCGCTCGAGCGGACGGAAGGGAACGATCTTCGGCTCGGGCTTCGGCGGCGCGGCCGGTCGGGGCGGAGGCGGCGGTGCGGTCACGAGCGGCTTCACGGACGGTGGCGGCGGCTCGGGCGCCGGCGGGGCCGGCTTCACCTCGACGGTCTCGGCGACCGGCGCGACGGGCTCCGGCATCTCCGGAACGGCTTCGGCCGGCTTCTCGCTCGGCTTGGGCTTGACGATCGTCGCCGCCGGCTTCAGCTCCACGGGCTCGGAGGGCACCTCGCCCGGCACTTCGGCCTTCGGTTTGCGGACGCGAGCCGTCTTCTTCGGCGCTTCGCCCTCCGCCCCCTCGGGCGCGGTGGCGCGGACGCGAGCGGGACGCTTGGGACGAGCCTCCTCCGGGATCTCACGGCCCTTGCCCAGCTTGACGCGGAGCTCGTGAGCGAGGGTGGCATCGAGGGGGGTCATGGCCCGGACACCTTTGCGGCCCATCTCCTCGGCCGCCAGCATGATGTCTTTGCTCGTCACCCCGAGCTCCTTCGCCAGATCGATGACTTTGATCTTCGTTGCCGCCAAAGCTCCCTCACCTCCCCCGGAGTGGTTTCGGATCCCGCCGGCCGCCGCTTGCCAGCTCCGGCCCCGGCACACTGGGTTGCCTGAATGCGTGGCTGAGCCGTCCCGGCTGGGTGGCTCGCTCCAGGCACTCGGTGTCCGGACAGACATAGGCGCCTCGGCCGAGGCCGGTGGCATCCCGCACCACGGCCCCGTCCGGTCGCCGTACCAACCGCATCAGCTCAGCCTTGAGCCTCACCTTCCGGCACCCGATACACGTCCGCCACGGACCCCGCTGCTCGTGCGCCATGCCTTCGGCCTCACGCGGAGATCGCGTCCTCCGGGCCGCGGCCTTCAGGGGTGCCGGTGTCGGCCTGGGTGTGGGCAGTCAGCCATTTCGCCGCCGCCGCATAGATCGCCTCGGCACGGTCAGCCACCGCGGGGATGCCGGCCAGACGTTCACGCCCCGCCCGCACGATGGCCCGGGGAGAGCCGAGGCCGGCCGTGAGCAGCGCCTCTACGGTCTCGTCGTCTCCACCGGTCAACTCGGCTAGCGCGGCGCCGTTCGCGGCGTCCTCGGGCTCGGCCCGCTGGGTCTCCAGCTCGGACTCGCTCTTGATGTCGATCCGCATGCCGGTGAGCTTGGCCGCCAGGCGGGCGTTCTGGCCTTTCTTGCCGATCGCCAGGGACAGCTGGTTGTCGGGCACGACGACGAAGGCCGAGGGTTGGCCGTCGGCGTCGGACTCCTCGCTGATCGTCACCGACGACACCTTGGCCGGAGACAGCGCCCGGGCCACGAAGGTGGCGGGGTCGTGGGACCACTCGATGATGTCGATCTTCTCGCCTCGCAGCTCCCGGCTGATCACCTGGATGCGGGTGCCCCGCAGGCCGACACAGGCGCCGATCGGGTCGACGTCGCGCTTGGTCGAGGCGACCGCCACTTTGGCTCGCTCGCCCGGCTCCCGGGAGGCCGCCTTGACGACGACGATGCCTTCCTGGATCTCCGGGATCTCCGTCTCGAACAGCCGAACGAGGAACCCCGGGTGAGTCCGCGAGAGCGTGATCTGGGGCCCCTTGATGGTCCGCCGCACCTCCAGCACGTACGCCCGCACGCGGTCGCTCGGATTGTACCGCTCGCCGGGGATCTGCTCCCGCTCGGGCAGGATGGCCTCGGCTTTGCCGATCTCGAGGATCACGTTGCGCTTCTCGATGCGGTGGATGAGGCCGCGCAGGATCTGCCCTTCCTTGCCCTCGAACTCCTTGTAGATGCGCTCCCGCTCGGCATCCCGGACCCGCTGCAAGATCACCTGCTTCGCCGTCTGGGCGGCGATGCGGCCGAACTCCTGGGGCGGCAGCTCCTGCTCGAGCTCGTCGTCCAGCTCGGCTTCCGGGTTGAGGGCTTTGGCTTCGGCCAGCGCGATCTCCAGCTTGGGATCGCCGACCACCTCGACGACCTTTTTCCGCCCGAAGACCCGGAGGGCGCCCGTCTTGCGGTCGATCTCCATGCGGACGTTCTCGGCCGCCCCCAGCGTCTTCCGCGAAGCCGACAGCAGGGCGGACTCCAGCGCCTCGAAGAGGACCTCCGGATCGATCCCCTTCTCGCGTCCGAGCTGTTCAATGACCATCAACAATTCGCGGTTCATCCCACCTCATCCCCGCCGGGGCCACGGCACCTCGGCATCCAGGCGCGCCTTGGTCACGCCGGCCCGGGGGACCTCCACTCGCTGACCGTCCTGGTCGAGCACCAGCCCCTCGGCCGCAACCTCGATCAGGCGACCACGCACCTCGCGCCCGTCGCGCAGCCAGCAGCGAACACGCCGGCCACGCGCCCACTGGTACTCCCGCTCGCTTCTGAGCAGCCGGTCGAGGCCCGGCGACGACACTTCGAGATCGTACGATCCCTCGATCACCCCCGCCACCTCGAGCAGGTCGCCGACCTCGCGACTCAGCCGCTCGCAATCCCCGATGCCGACGCCCCCGGGTTTGTCGACGAAGACGCGCAGGACGGACCGGGGGGCCCGAGCCCGCCACTCCAGGTCCACCAGCTCCACCCCGTGATCCCGCAGCACCGGCTCGATCACCTGCTCGATCCGCGCGCTCCGCTCGCCTTCCTCCACCGCTCCCCGTGAAATAAAAAACTGGGCTGGGCCCAGTTTTTCAAGACTTTAGCACGTGCCTCCCGGGGAGGCAAGCTCAGGGTTGCCGAAATGCCTCGCTGGCCGCGATCGCCGCCATCACCTCTCCCCGCCCGACCCGCGTCTGCCGGCGGGTCCGCCGCTCGCGCAATTCGACGACTCCCTCTTTGACGAAGGCGTTTCCCACGGTGACCCGAAGGGGCACGCCCAACAGGTCGGCGTCCTTGAATTTTACGCCCGGGCGCTCGTCCCGGTCGTCGAGAACGGCCTCGATCCCCTGCCGCCAGCACTCGGCGTAGATCTCGTCAGCGGCGCGGGCCTGCCTCCCCTCGCGGACGTTGACCGCCACGATGTGGACCTGGAAGGGAGCGATGGCGGGCGGCCAGACGATCCCGTCGCTGTCGGCCAGCTGCTCGATGGCGGCCGCCGCGATGCGGGCCGGGCCGATGCCGTAGCTGCCCATCACCACGGGACGCTGTTGGCCCGACTCGTCGAGGTAGGTGGCGCCGAGGGCTTCGGAGAACTTCGTCCCCAGCTTGAAGATGTTGCCGACCTCGATCACGCGCTCGATGGCCAGGGGGGCTCCGCACTGCGGGCATCCCTCGCCCGCCACCGCCGTGTGAAGGTCGGCGAAGCGGCAGGGGAAATCGTGACCGGGCCGCACCCCGCGGACGTGGAAGCCCTCGCGATTCGCGCCCACCACGTACACCCCCTGGCGTAGCGCCTCGTCGGCCACGACGGGGACGGCGACCCCGAGCGGCCCCACCGACCCCACGGGAGCCCCCAGGTGCTGGCGGACCTCATCGGGATGCGCGGGACGACACTCTTCGCCCACGGCCCGCATGAGCTTGCGCTCGTGCAGGTTGTGATCGCCACGGAGGAGGACCAGCACGGGCCCCGCCCGGGGCGCCACGTAGAGCAGCGACTTGATGGTGAGCCGGGGGTCGACCTTCAGATAGGCTGCGACCTCGGCGATGGTTCGGGCCCCGGGGGTGGCCACCTCCTCCCGCGGGTCGTCGGCGAACGTCGGGACCGGCGCGACGGCACGAGCCAGCTCGACGTTGGCGGCGTAGCCGCACCGCCCGCACATGGCGATCTCGTCCTCGCCCGCCGCGCTGGGGGCCATGAACTCGTGCGCGCTGTGGCCGCCCATCATCCCTGTGTCGGACTGCACCACGTGGAACCGCAAGCCGCAGCGCGTGAAGATCCGTACGTAGGCCTGCTCGTGCGCGGTGTACGAGCGGTCGAGCGAGGCCAGATCGGGATCCAGGGTGTAGGAATCCTTCATGAGGAATTCGCGGGTACGCAACACGCCCGAGCGCGGCCGTGCCTCGTCGCGCTCCTTGGTCTGGATCTGGTACCAGATCTGGGGCAGGTCCCGGTAGGACCGGATCTCCCGCGCGGCCAGCCAGGCGATGACCTCTTCGTGCGTCATCCCCAGGCAGAGCTCCCGGCCGTGCCGGTCCTTGAGCTTGAACATCTCGGGGATGCCCTCCCAGCGGCCCGACTGTTTCCAGATCTCCGCCGGGTGCAGGACGGGCATGGTGATCTCCTGCCCGCCGATGGCGTTCATCTCTTCGCGGATGATGGCGGTGATCTTGTCGATCACGCGCTGGCCCAAGGGCAGGTACACGAAGATGCCTGCGGCGAGCTGGCGAGCCAGGCCGGCCCGCAACATCAGCTTGTGGCTCACCGCCTCGGCCTCGGCGGGGTCCTCCCGCAACGTGGCCACGAGCGAGCGGCTCAGGCGCATCGAATCCGCGGACTCAGTGAGCGCCGGGCTTCTTGTTGGGTCCCTTGACGCCGGGGTCGTAGCGCAGCCGGTCCACGGGGACGCCACCCACGATGTGAGAGCGGAAGATCTCCTCGAGATCGGAGGCCTGGACGCCCGCGTACCAGACGTCGTCGGGGTAGACGACCAGCATCGGCCCGTGGCCGCACTGCGAGAAGCAACCGGCCTTGTTGATGCGCACCTCGCTCTTGAGACCGGCCTTGACCGCTTCGCCGCGAAGGTAGCTGACGAACCGCTCGACGTCGCCCTGCGTGGGACAGGTATCGCCGCTGGTGCACACGAAGACGTGGGTGCGATATTGGCCCATCAGCGCTTGTCCGCGCCGGGGGCGCTGGCCGCGCGCCGGTCGGTCAGGAAGCGGTCGACCTCCTCGCGCATGGCCTGGACGATCTCCTGTTCCGGCACCTTCCGGATCACCTCGCCGTTGCGGAAGATGAGCCCGATGCCGCGGCCGCCGGCGACGCCGATGTCGGCCGCCCGGGCCTCCCCGGGACCGTTGACCTCGCAGCCCATCACGGCGATGTGGATCTCTTCGTTGAGACCTTTGAACTCGTTCTCCACCTCGCGGGCCAAGCGGACCAGGTCCACGTCGGCGCGCCCGCAGGAGGGACAGGCCACGAAGGTGAGGCCGCCCTTGCGCAGGCCCAGCGATTTCAAGATGTCGATACCTACGCGAACCTCCTCGGTGGGGTCGGCCGACAGCGAGACGCGGATGGTGTCGCCGATGCCTTCGCTCAGCAGGGCGCCCAGTCCCACCGCCGACTTGATGGTGCCCACCCCGGGGGTGCCTGCCTCGGTCACCCCCAGATGGAACGGGTAGTCGACCTGGCCGGCCAGCATCCGGTAGGCCTCGATCATCATCGACGGGTCGGAGGCCTTCAGTGAGATCTTCATCTCGGGGTAGTTCAAGTCCTCCAGGATGCGGATGTGCCGCAGCGCGGACTCCACCATGCCCTGGGCCGTGGGGCCGCCGTATTTGGCGAGCAGATCCTTCTCCAGCGAGCCGGCATTGACCCCGATGCGGATGGGGATCCTCCGCTCCTTGGCGGTGTTGATCACCTCCTGCACGAAGGCCTTGCCCCCGATGTTGCCGGGGTTCAGGCGCAGGCCGTCCACGCCCTGCTCGAGGGCGAGCAGGGCCAGCTTGTAGTTGAAGTGGATGTCGGCCACCAGCGGAATCCGGATCTGCCGCTTGATCTCGCCGAGCCTTTCGGCGGCCTCTCGAACCGGCACCGCGCAGCGGACGATGTCACAGCCCGCCGCCTCCAGCGACCAGATCTCGAGCAGCGTGGCCTGGACGTCGCGGGTATCGGTCTTGGTCATGGACTGCACGGTGATGGGGGCGTCGCCTCCGACCGTGAGCCCGCCCAGCCGAATCTGTCGCGTGGGGCGCCGTTTCATCATCGTGTCCTGACCTTATCTGAACAGTCGAAACGCGTCGATCCTGACGAGGTCATTGTAGAGCGCGAGAACCATGATCAGCATCAAGAGCACGAAGCCGACCTGCTGGGCCAGCTCGCGTTTGCGCACGGACAGGGGCCGGCCCAGGACGGCCTCGATGAGGAAGAAGAAGAGATGGCCGCCGTCCAGCATGGGGACCGGCAACAGGTTCAGCACCGCCAGGTTCACGCTGATGACCGCGGTGAAGATCGCCAGCGGCGCCGCTCCCTCCTGGGCCTGGCGCCCGGTCTCGGAGGCGATCTGCACGGGCCCGCCCAGGTTCGACAGCGGGATCTGCCCGCTGACGATCTTCCAGAACCCCTTTACGGTCAGCACGGTCATGTCCCAGGTCCGGACCAGGCCGTACCACACGGCCACGGGCGGAGAGTACGAGGCGTAGCTCACCGCCCTGGTGACGATGCTGACGCCGATGCGACCGACCTCGATCTCCTCGCCGAGCGGCCCCTTGTCGCGCACGGGACTCGCCGTCACCTCGAGCCGGACGGCCTGGTTGTTGCGCCGGACGGTCACCTCGAAGCTCTTGCCCGGCCGCTTCTGGATCGCCTGCATGAGCTCTTCGGGCGTGTACACCGGCTGCCCCTCCACCGCCACCACCTGATCGCCGGGCTTGAATCCCGCCCGCTCGGCCGGCGAGCCGGGATTCACCACCCCGATGTGCGGGATGAGCCGGGGGCCGGCCCCGATGTCCCACATGCTCTGTTCCTCGCGGAAGATGGGATCGCGCACGGTCGTGCGCTGCGGGGTGACCGTCAGGACCAGACCGTCCCGACTGACGCGCAGGGCCAGCGGCCGACCGCCGGAGCGTGAGATGGCCCGCTCCACGTCTTCCCAGTACCTGACGGGCCGGCCGTCCACGGCCTCGATGACGTCGCCGGTCCGGAGTCCAGCCTCGGCGGCCGGCGTTCCTTCGCCCACCCGCCCCACCACCGGGGGCCAGACGGGACGACCGATCGTGCCTAGCGCCACGATGAAGATCACGGCGGCCAGCACGAAATTCATGCCCGGACCCGCGAACACGATGAGGAACCGCGCCCACAGGGGCTTGAGCGCGAAGGCCTTGGCGGGATCGTAGGCCAGCCCGGCACCGCCCTCGAGCGGATTCTCCTCTCCCATCATCTTGACGTAGCCGCCCATCGGGATCGCGCTCAGGCAGTACTCCGTCTCCTTGCCGCGCCAGCGCAAGAGGACGGGACCAAAGCCGATCGAGAATCGCTCCACCCCTACGCCCACCCAGCGCGCGACAATGAAGTGGCCCAGCTCGTGAATCAGGATCAGCACGCCGATAACGACGATGAACGAGATGATTGTGGTCACGCCGATTTACCGCCTCCCGCCAATCTCGTGGACGAACGCCTCCGTCCGCCGCCGGACGTCGGCGTCGATCGCCACGCAGTCTTCGATCCCCTGGAGCGGGCTGGCCGGATACGCCGCCAGGGCTCGCTCGATCAACTCGGAGATGGCGACAAAGGGAATCTTCCGGTCCAGGAACGCCGCGACCGCCACCTCGTTGGCCGCGTTGAGCACCACCGGGGCGGCGCCGCCC
Organism: Candidatus Methylomirabilota bacterium; assembly: GCA_035709005.1. Lineage (NCBI taxonomy): Bacteria > Methylomirabilota (SeqCode) > Candidatus Methylomirabilota bacterium. Next base: position 149,644 of record DASTFB010000087.1, read on the forward strand.
CGGTCCAGAGCAGCCCGGGCCAGCCTCAGACAGGGAAACCGCTCGGCGTCCGGCTCGAAGAACGTGAGCGCGCCGACCCGGCTGAGATCCAGGCGGGCCGCCGGGGCGGGGCGCCGTTCGGGGTACGTCAGCGCGTAGAGGATCGGCACGCCCATGTCGGCCACGCCGAGCTGGGCGATCACCGAGCCGTCGATGTACTCCACCATCGAGTGCACGATCGACTGGGGATGCACGAGCACCTGCACCTGGTGTGGCTCCACGTCGAACAGCCAGCGCGCTTCGATGATCTCCAATCCCTTGTTCATCAGGGTCGCCGAGTCGATCGTGATCTTCGGTCCCATCTTCCACGTCGGGTGCCGGAGGGCGTCCTCCACCGTCACGTGGGCGAATTGCTCCCGGGGCAACTCGCGGAAGGGCCCCCCGGACGCCGTCAGCATCACCCGGTGGACATCGCTCTTATTGTGCCCGATGAGGCACTGGAAGATCGCGCTGTGTTCGGAGTCGACCGGAAGCAGCGGCACCCGGTGGCGGCGGGCGGCCGCCGTCATGAGGTCCCCGGCCATGACCAGCGTCTCCTTGTTGGCCAGGGCCACCGTCCGGCCCGCTTCGATGGCGGCCATGGTGGGTAGCAGCCCCGCCCCTCCCACGAGCGCGGAGAGCAGGACGTCGGCCGGCACCTGACGGGCCAGGGTCACCAGGCCCTCCGGCCCGGCGAGCAGCTCCGGACGCGGCGCCGGCAGGAGGCGGGCGAGCCGGTCGACGGCCGTGGGGTCGAGGAGGGCGACCGCGGCCGGGGCGTACTTGCGACAGAGGTCGGCGATGCCCTCGACGTTCGATCCCCGCGCGGCCAGCCCGGCCACGGCGAACTCGTCGGGAAAGCTCGAGACCAGCTCCAGCGTGCGCAGCCCGATCGAGCCGGTGGCACCGAGCACGGTGATCCGCTTCACGCCAGCGCTCCCAGCACCGCGTAGTAGTAGAGCGCTGGGGTATTGAGGAGCAGGCCGTCCACGCGGTCCAGCAGCCCCCCGTGGCCGGGAATGAGATGGCCGGTGTCCTTGACGCCGACGCTCCGCTTGATCACGGACTCGATCAAATCGCCCACCTGCCCGACCACGCCCAGCAGCAAGCCGGCTCCCAGTGTCTGCGCCGGGCTCCACCCCGGCAGCAACCACACGCTCAGGACGAGGGCGCCGAGGAGCGAGGCGACCGCCTGGGCGACGGCGCCTTCGACCGTCTTGTTGGGACTGATGACCGGGGCGAGTTTGTGGCGGCCCATCGTGGAGCCCACGAAGTATGCCGCCGACTCTCCCAGCCAGGTGAGGCCGACGAGCAAGAGGATGAGCGGCCCGCCGTCGGCCAGGCGGTAGAGCAGGACGGCATGGCCCAGGAACCAGCCCACGTACAGGATGCCCGGCAGGGTCGTCAGCACGGAGTCGACCGACGGCGTCCCCCCTGTGCGCAGCGAAGCTGCGAACACGATCGCCACCGCCAGCGTGAGCGCGATCATGGCCGCCGGGGGATCCACGTCGGGAAGGGCGAAGCTGATCGTCACGAAGACGGCGGCGGCCGGGCCGAGCCGGGCATAGGTCGGCATCCCGGCGTGCGCGAACATGCGGGCCAGCTCCCACGCCGCGGTGCCGGCCACCGCGGCCACGAAGGCCACGAAGAGCCACTGCGGACCCCGGGTGACCATCCACACGAAAACCGGGATGAAGACGACAGCGCTGGCCACGCGCTTCACCACATCGGCAGGGAGCGAGTGGCGGCTCAGCGTCATCGCGGCGGCGCCCACGTCACACCCCACCGAACCGGCGGGTACGCCCCTGGAAATCGGCCACCGCACGGTAGAGGTCGATCGCCTGGAAGTCGGGCCACAGCGTGGGCGTCACCCACAGCTCGGTGTAGGCGATCTGCCAGAGCAGGAAATTCGAGATGCGCAGCTCCCCGCTGGTGCGGATGAGCAGATCGGGATCCGGGATACCGGCCGTGTAGAGCGCGCCGCTCACGTGCTCCTCGGTGATCGACCCGGCCGCCAGCTCGCCGGCGGCCACTCGACGGGCCAGGGCGCGGAAGGCGTCCACCAGCTCGTCCCGGCCGCCGTAATTGAAGGCCATGATGAGGTGCAGGCCGGTGTTCCCGCGGGTGGCCTCCACCACACGCTCGATCCCCCGCCGCACCGCGGCCGGAACGCCGGTCGGACGGCCGATCACGCTGAGCCGGACGTTGCGCTCCATCAGCTCGCGCAACTCCCGGGACATCGAGTCTTCCAGGAGCTTCATCAACGTGGTGACCTCGTCCTCGGGCCGGCTCCAGTTCTCGGTGGAGAACGCATAGAGGGTCAGGTACCGCAGTCCGAGCTGCCCGGCCGCGCGCACGATGGCCCGCGCCGTTTCCACCCCCTTGTGATGACCGGCGACCCGGGGCAGCCCGCGGGCAGTCGCCCAGCGCCCGTTGCCGTCCATGATGACGGCCACGTGCTCGGGAACCGGCCGGCTCCGGGCGAGCTCCAGCCACTCGTGCTCGGTGAGGGACGGCTGTTCGACCCGCGGCCGCTCGCTACGTGTGCGCAGCGCCATGGAAATTCATCGTATTAGAACGCCAGGATTTCCTGCTCCTTTTTCTTCAGGAGCTCGTCCACCCTGGCGATGAACTTGTCGGTGATCTTCTGGATCTGATCGTGGCCTCGCCGCTCCTCGTCCTCCGATACCTTCTTGTCCTTGGCCATGGCCTTGAGCTTGTCGTTGGCCTCGCGCCGGATGTTGCGCACCGCGATTCGGGCGTCTTCGGCGATCTTGTGCACGGTCTTGGCCAGCTGCTTGCGCCGTTCTTCGGTCAGGGGCGGCAGATTGAGCCGGATCACCTTGCCATCATTGATCGGTGTCAAGCCGAGGTCCGACTTCATGATCGCCTTCTCGATGGCCGGGAGCTGAGCCGACTCCCACGGCTGGATGACGAGGGTCCGGGCGTCGGGCACGGACACCGAGGCGGTCTGGGTCACCGGGGTCGGCGTGCCGTAGTAGTCCACGCGGACGCTCTCCAGCAGCGCGGTCGAGGCGCGGCCCGTCCGCACGGCGGCGAACTCCCGGGTCAGCGTCTCCAGCGTCCCATTCATCCGGCTCTCGATGTCCTTCAGCAGCGCTTGCATGCCTCCCCTCCCACGCGTGGCTCACGCCGACACGATCGATCCCACGGCCTCTCCCAGCACGATCCGCTTGATATTCCCCGAACGAGTGAGATCGAACACGATGATGGGCAAGGCGTTCTCCATGCACAGGGAAATCGCGGTGGAGTCCATCACCTGCAGCCGTCGATTGAGCACGTCCTGATATGTCGTGCGAGCCAGCCGCTCGGCGCTGCGGTCCTGCTTGGGATCGGCCGAGTAGATCCCGTCGACTTTGGTGGCCTTGATGATGGCGTCGGCGCCGATCTCGATAGCCCGCAGCGCGCCGGCGGTGTCGGTGGTGAAGAACGGGTTGCCCGTGCCCGCGGCGAAGATGACGACGCGCCCCTTCTCCAGGTGGCGGATGGCCCGCCGGCGGATATAGGGCTCGGCCACCGCCCGCATCTCGATCGCCGACAGCACCCGCGTCTGGAGCCCGACCTTCTCCAGGGCGTCCTGCAAGGCCAGCGCGTTGATCACCGTGGCCAGCATCCCCATGTAGTCGGCGGTCGCCCGGTCCATCCCGTTCACGCTGGCGGCGACGCCCCGGAAGATGTTGCCGCCCCCGATCACGATGGCCACCTGGACACCCAGCGCGGTCACCTCGCGGGTCTCCCGCGCGATCCGCTCCAGCACGGCGGGGTCGATGCCGTAGCCCTGCGTGCCGGCCAGCGCTTCCCCGGACAGCTTGAGGACGATGCGGCGGTACGCCGGACGCGGGGTGCCGGCCTCCGCCGTCACGGTCACTGTCCCTCGCCGACCTGGAAGCGGGCGAACCGCCTCACCACGATGTGCTCGCCGGTCTTGGCGTTCAGAGCGGCGACCAGGTCCTTGACCTTCGTCTTGCCCGAGGCATCCTTGATGAAGGGCTGCTCCAGCAGGCACTGCTCGGTATAGAACTTCTCCAGCTTGCCCTCGATGATCTTGTCCAGCACCTGGGCGGGTTTCTTCTGGTCGGCCATCTGGCCGCGGTAGATCTCGCGCTCCTTGTCGATCACCGTGGCGGGGACGTCCTCGCGAGAGACGTAGGCGGGGTTGGCCGCCGCCACTTGCATCGCCAGATCCTTGACCAGCTCCTGGAAGCTCTCGGTGCGGGCCACGAAGTCGGTTTCGCAGTCGACTTCCACCAGCACGCCCAGCCGGGCCCCGGGGTGGATGTAGGCGCCCACCGCGCCCTCGCGGGCTTCGCGATGCGCCCGCTTGGCCGCGTCGGCCAGCCCCTTTTTCCGGAGCAGCTCCACGGCCGACTCGAGATTTCCCTTGGTCTGCTCCAGCGCGGCCTTGCAGTCCATCACACCGGCCCCGGTACGGTCCCGGAGCTCCCTGACGAGCTGAGCCGAGGCGGCCATCCCTAGCTCTCGGCCTCGGCGGCGGCCATCTCGGAGTCGGCGACCACCTCGGCCGCGCCCTCCTCGCCCTCCTCCTTGGCCAGCGCGCCCCGTCCTTCCAGGATCGCATCGGCGATACGCGACGTGATGAGGCGTACCGCCCGGATCGCGTCGTCGTTCCCCGGAATGGGGTAATCGATCCCGGTGGGATCGCAGTTGGTGTCGACGATGGCGACGATGGGAATGCCCAGGCGCTGCGCCTCGGCGACGGCGATCCGCTCCTTGCGCGGGTCGATGATGAACACGGCCGAGGGCAGCTGCTCCATCGCCTTGATCCCGATCAGCGCCTTCTCCAGCTTCTGGCGCTCGCGGTCCAGCTCCAGCGCTTCCTTCTTGGGCAGGCGGTCCCATTCGCCCGCCTCCTTCATCTCCTCGAGCTTCTTGAGGCGCGCGATCGACTTGCGGATCGTCTCGAAGTTGGTGAGGGTTCCCCCCAGCCAGCGCTGGTTGACATAGAACATGGCGCAGCGCGTGGCCTCGTCGAGCACGGTGTCCTGGGCCTGCTTCTTGGTGCCGATGAACAGGACGCTCCCCCCGTTGCCGGCCAGGTCGCGGACGAACGCGTACGCTTCCCGGAACTTCTTGAGCGTCTTCTGGAGGTCGATGATGTAGATGCCGTTTCGCTCACCGAAGATGTACTTCTGCATCTTCGGGTTCCAACGCTTGGTCTGATGGCCGAAATGCACCCCGGCCTCGAGCAACTCCTTCATCGTCAGTGCCGCCATGTCTCCTCCTTCGGTTGAGCCTCCGCCGAGCCCCCGGAACTTTTCATAGGCTCGCCTCGGACGGTGGGGCCCCAGCCCCACGACGTCCTGCGGCTCGCACAACGGCTCCGGACCGAGTCCGCCCGGCGTGCGTGATGGTGACTACGTCGTGTACTTGGCGTTGATTCGAACGTACTCCTCACTGAGGTCGCACGTCCATACCCGATCTTCGCCGTGTCCGAGGTCGAGATCGACGGTGATCGTGTACTCCGGCCGGCCCATGACCTCGCGAACCCGGTCCATTCGCGCTCCCGGACGAAGGATGCCCCGCTCGACCACGGGCTCGTCCTCGAAGAGGATGCTGACCCGGTCGGGATCGACCTTGGCCGGCGACTTGCCGAGCGCCATCATGATCCGACCCCAGTTGGGGTCCTGGCCGTTGAGGGCCGTCTTGACCAGGGGCGAGTTGGCCACGCTGCGCGCCGCCAGCACGGCGTCCCGACGGCTGGCCGCCCTCCGGACGGCGATGGTGACGAGCTTGGTGGCCCCCTCGCCGTCGCTGACCAGCAGGCGCGCCATGCGCTGGGTCAGCGCGGCCAGCCCGCGGGCGAAATCCCGCAGCCCGCGGCTGCCCTCGACCGGCGCGTGCTCGGCCAGGCCGTTGGCCAGCAGCGCGACGGTATCGCTGGTGGACTGGTCACCGTCGACGGTGATGCGGTTGAAGGAGCGCTCCACGTCCTGCTGGAGCACCCGGCGAAGCGCTGCCGGCTCGATGACGACGTCGCTGGTGATGAAACAGAACATCGTGGCCAGGTGCGGCTCGATCATCCCCACGCCCTTGGCGATCGCCCCGATGGTCACCGGCCGGCCGTTGACCTCGACGCGGAGCGCGGCCTCCTTGGGCCGCGTGTCCGTCGTCATGATGGCCTCGGCGGCCGCCCGGCTGCCCTGCGGGGACAGCGCCTTGACCAGTCGGGGGAGCGCGCCCCGGATCCTGTCCATCGGCAGCGGCGCCCCGATCACCCCCGTGGCGCCGATCAGCACGTGCCGGGCGGGGATTCTCAGCAATTCGCCGATGAGGCGGGTGATCTCCCGGGCGTCGCGCACGCCCTGCTCCCCGGTGCACACGTTGGCGCAGCCGCTGGAGGCCACGATGGCCTGGGCCACCCCGCCGCGGACGTGCTCCATGGAAACCTGCACCGGAGCGCCCTTGATCTGGCTGGAGGTGAACACCGCGGCCGCCCGGGCCGGCGTGGGCGAATAGATCAGCGCCAGGTCCTTACGACCGCTGGGCTTGATCCCTCCCGCCACGCCGCCAGCGAGGATGCCCGGCACGGCCGTGACCCCGCCGTCCAACCACTCGATGTCGCTCGCAGCCGCGTCGGCGGAGGACGAGCGCGCGGATCGTGCCACTAGGGGTACACCGGCGGCGCTTCGAGGCCCGCCCGCTCGCTCCAGCCGGCCAGAAGGTTCAGGTTCTGGACGCCATTGGCGGCGCCGCCCTTGCCCAGGTTGTCCAGCGCCGACAGGCAGACGGCCCGGCCGGTGCGGGTATCGGCGACCACGGCCACATCGCAGTAGTTCGAGCCCAGCACGGCTCGCGTCGTCGGTCGCTGGCCCTCGTCCAGCACCCTGACGAAGGGCTCGCCGGCGTAGAAGTCTCGATAGACGGCGAGCAGCTCCCGCGTGGTGGCGTCGGTGGCCAGCGGCACGACGGCCGTCGTGAACAGGCCGCGGTTGAGGGGCACCAGGTGCGGGGTGAACGTGACACGGACCGGCGAGCCGGCCAGGGCCGAGAGCTCCTGCTCGATCTCGGGCGTGTGGCGGTGCACGCCGACCCCGTAGGCCTGGACGTTCTCGTTGGCCTCCGTGTAGAGATACATCGGGTCCATCTTCCGTCCCTGGGCCCCCGCTCCGCTCACACCGGACTTGCCGTCGATCACGATGCCATCCGGCCTGGCCAACCCGGTCTTCAACAGCGGCGCCACGGCCAGGACGGCCCCGGCCGGGTAGCATCCCGGCGCCGCCACCAGACAAGCGCCAGCGATCGCCTTGCGGTGCAGCTCGGGCAGCCCGTACACCGCCTCGCCCAGTCCTGGCCGATCGATGTGGGGCGCGTTGTACCAGACCGTGTAGTCGTCGGCGTCGTGCAGGCGGTAGTCGGCCGAGAGATCGATGGCCCGCACGCGGCGCTGCCGCAGCACGGGCACGATCCTTTGAGACTCCATGTGAGGCAGGGCCAGCACGACGATGTCGGCCGCGCCGGCAAGCCACTCGGCCTCGAGGTCGTGAAAACGCAGGTCGCTGAACCCCCTGAGATGCGGGAAGGCGCTGGACAGCGGCTGTCCGGAGAGCCGATCCGAGGTGACGCCGGTCAGCTCCAGATGCGGGTGGCGGAGGACCAGCCGCAGGAGCTCGGCGCCCATGTAACCGCTGGCGCCGGCAACAGCCACGCGAAGGGTCGCCGCCACGACGCTTACCGCTTGGAGTACTGGAACTTCTGGCGGGCGCCTGGCTGCCCGTACTTCTTGCGCTCGCGCATCCGTGGATCACGGGTGAGCAGCCCGGCCTTCTTGAGAACCTGCCGCAAGTTCTCGTCGAACCGGACGAGCGCTCGGGCCAACCCGTGCCGCAGCGCACCCGCCTGGCCGGTGGGCCCTCCCCCGAAGACGGTGGCCAGCACGTCGAACTGCTCCGCCGTGTTGGTGACTTGAAGCGGCTGGGCGATGATCATCCGCAGCGTCTCACGGGGAAAGTAATCCTCGAACGTGCGCCGATTGATGGTGACCCGTCCCGAGCCCGGCCGGATCCAGACCCGGGCCACGGATGTCTTGCGGCGCCCGGTGCCGTAGAAGCGCTCGACGACGGCTGCCATTACCGCTGGCCCGCCGCCAGCGGCTCGGGACGCTGGGCCTGGTGCGGATGGGCGCTTCCCCGGTAGACCTTGAGCTTCTTGGCCATCGCCCGGCCCAGCCGATTCTTGGGCAGCATGCCCTGCACGGCCCACTCGATGACCCGCTCGGGATGAGTCCGGAGCATCGTCTCGGCGTTCACCTCGCGGAGCGCGCCGATGTAGCCGGTGTGCCAGCGGTACATCTTGTCGCGAAGCTTGCGCCCGGTGAGGTGGACCTTCTCGGCATTGACGACGATGACGTGGTCGCCGCCATCCAGGTGCGGGCTGAACGTCGGCTTGTGCTTGCCCCTCAGGATCGTCGCCACCCGCGTCGCCAGGCGCCCCAGCACCTGGTCCTGGGCGTCGACGACGAACCACTTCCTCTCGCTCTCACTCATCCTCATCCTCGTGCGATCCGGCGTTGCGATAGCTCGGCTAAGTGGGCCTCAGACCAGCCAAATTGCAACGCCATACTCTACGGGAAAATGCAGGGGCTGTCAACGAACTGGCCACACCTTCCCGACTCACGCCCTCGTCTTGTCCCGCCAGGGGCAGAGCGTCAGGACCGGGCAGACGGGACAACGGGGCTTGCGGGCCACACAGGTGCGGCGTCCGTGCGCCTGGAAGAGGTGGCAGGTTCGAGTCCACCTGGCCCGCGGGAGCACCTCGGCCAGCTCGTCGTGGACCGGGTCGGGGTCCCTGGAGCGGGCCAGCCCCAGGCGTTGCGAGACGCGGAGCACATGGGTGTCGACGGCGATGGCGGGCTGGCCGAAGGCGTTGCCGAGAACCACGTTGGCCGTCTTGAGCCCGACGCCGGGCAGCGCGGTAAGCAGCGCGCGCTCGGCCGGCACCTGGCCGCCGTGCTTGTCGACCAGCATCCTGGCCATGGCGACGATGGCGCGGGCCTTGGATCGGAAGAACCCCGTCGGGCGAATGTCCCGCTCCAGCGCGGCGGGGTCGGCCCGCGCGTAATCCTCGGCCGTCCGATACTTTCGGAAGAGCGACCGGGTGACCGTGTTCACACGCTCGTCGGTGCACTGCGCGGACAGAATGGTCGCCACGAGCAGCTCGAGCGACGTCGTGAACTCCAGCGCGATCCTGGCGTCGGGATAGGCCCGCTCCAGTGCCGCGATGATGCGCCGGGCCCTGGCCTTCGTGGCCTCCCGAGACTCCCGCGCCCTGCTCACCGACCCAGCTGTGCGCGGAGCCGGGCCAGGCGCTCCGTGAGGTCGGCGCCCTCCAGCGGCTGCGGCGCATGGTGGACGAGCCAGGCCGGCTCCCGGGGAGCAGGGTCGCGGGCCAGGCGGGGAACGATGTGCCAGTGGATGTGGGGAATCTGGTTGCCGAGCAGCTCGTAATTGACCTTGATGGCGTGGAAGGTCGTGGCCAGGACCCGAGCGACCTCGCTGACCTCTTCCATCAGCGCGGCGCGTTCCTCGTGGCTCAGCTCGTAGAGCTCGGTGGCGTGACGCTTGAGGACCAGCACCGTCCAGCCGGGAAAGAACTGATCGGCGTGCAAGTAGGCGACGGACACCCCGAGATCGGCGATACGATGATCGGCCCGCGGCCAGCGACCGCTGCAGGCCAGGCAGCTCCCCGGGTCAACCGCGGGCGGCAAGGAACGGGCCCAGGCGGCGCAGGCCTTCCTGGATGCGCTCGAGCGCCGCCGCATAGGAAAAGCGCAGGTACCCTTCGGCGTTGGCCCCGAACGCCGCTCCCGGGGTGACGGCCACGCGAGCGCTCTCGAGCATCTCGTACACGAAGCTCGTGGAGTCGCCCGTGTAGCGCCGAGCATTGGCCAGCACGTAAAACGCCCCCGTCGGCTCGCGGGCCACGCCCAGTCCGACGGCCCTCAGCCCCTCCACCATGACGTGCCGGCGCTCGTCGAAGACGCTGCGGAACCGCCGCGCGTCGTCGCCGGCTTCGCGCAGGGCGGCCACCCCGGCCCACTGGACGAACTCGTTCGTCGAGATGAAGAAGTTCCCGGCGAGTGTCTGCAGGGCGCGGACGTGCTCGCGCGGGGCGATGAGGTAGCCGAGCCTCCAGCCCGTCATCGCGAAGGCCTTGGAAAAGCCATTCAACACGAACGCCCGGTCGGTGAATTCCAGCATCGTGCGATCGCGGCCGACGTAGGACAGGCCGTGGTAGATCTCGTCGGACACCACGAACAGATCGCGCTCCTGGGCGAGGTCGGCGATCGCGGCCAGGCGTTCGGGCTGCAGCACGGTGCCCGTCGGGTTGGCCGGGGAGTTGACCACGATGGCGCGCGTGCGCGGCCCCAGGCGTTCGCGGATGGCCTCGGCCCGGTACTGAAACGCATCCTCCTCGCTCACGCCGACCCAGGCCGGCACTCCCCCCGCGTAGCGGACGAAGTTAGGGTAGCAGGCATAGGAGGGGTCGGAGAGCACCACCTCGTCTCCGGCGTCCAGCAGATAACCGAAGAGCAAGAGCATCGCGGGAGACGTGCCCGGCGTGACGAGGATCTGGTCGGGCGACACCGCGACGCCATAGGTGCAGGCGTAGTGCTCGGCGATCGCCTCCCGGAGCGGCAGGATCCCCAGGCTGGCGGTGTAGCGCGTGCGGCCGTCCTTGATGGCCCGGGTGGCGGCTTCCACGATGGCCGGTGGGGTGTCGAAGTCGGGCTCGCCGAACTCCAGGTGAACGACGTCCGCCCCCGCCCGCTCCAGAGCCTGGGCCCGCTCGAAGACCTCTACGGCCAGGAAGGGCTCGATCGTGGACGAGCGGCGCGCCGGCCTCGGCGTCATCCGCCGCGATGGCTCGTGCGGTGACGGCGACGGGCCGCGCCCGTCTGCCAGGCCGCCCGGGCCACCCCTTCGGCCACCACAGGCGCCACGGTCTTGTTGAACACGCTGGGAATGATGTACTCGCGGCTGAGCTCGCTCCGGCCCACGCAGGCGGCCAGGGCGCGGGCTGCCGCGATCTTCATCTCGTCGTTCACCGACCGGGCCCGGGAATCGAGCAGACCCCGGAAGAACCCGGGGAAGCACAGGACGTTGTTGATCTGGTTGGGATAGTCCGAGCGGCCGGTCGCCATCACGCCGACGTGCCGTTCGGCCTCCTCGGGCTGGACTTCGGGCACTGGATTGGCCATGGCGAAGACAACCGGGCGGCGAGCCATCCGCTTGATGTCCCGTACCGAGAGGATGCCCGGCACGCTCAGGCCGATGAAGACGTCGGCCCGGTGCACGGCGTCCGCCAGTGTACCCCGGACCTGACGGGGGTTGGTCACCGAGGCCACCCAGCGCTTCATGAAGTCCATGCCGGCCGCCCGGCTGGGGGAGATGATGCCATGCTCGTCGACGCCGATGATGTCGCGGACGCCGCTCGACAGTAGGATCTTGATGGTGGCGGTGCCGGCGGCGCCGACGCCGGCGACGACCACCCGGATCTTCTGCAGCTCTTTGCGGACGATCTTCAGGGCGTTCAGGAGGGCGGCCAGTACGACCACGGCCGTGCCGTGCTGGTCGTCGTGGAAGACCGGGATGTCCAGGTCCTTGCGTAGCCGGTCCTCCACCTCGAAGCAGCGGGGCGCGGAGATATCCTCCAGGTTGATCCCCCCGAAGCCGGGCGAGATGAGCTTGACCGTCTCTACGATCCTGTCGACGTCCTTCGTGGCCAGGCAGATCGGGAAGGCGTCGACGTCGGCGAACTCCTTGAAGAGCATGGCCTTGCCCTCCATGACCGGCATGGCCGCTTCCGGTCCGATGTCGCCCAGGCCCAGGACGGCGGTGCCGTCGGTTACGACGGCCACGCTGTTCTGCTTGATGGTCAGGGCGAAGGCCCGCTCACGATCGTCCTGGATGGCCAGGCACACCCGGGCCACGCCCGGGGTGTAAGCCATGGAAAGATCGTCCCGAGTCCGGACCGGCACCTTGTTGCGGATCTCGATCTTGCCTCCCAGGTGCATGAGGAAGGTGCGATCCGAAATGTTGACGATGCGGACCCCCGCGACATGCTTGAGACGGCTGACCACCTGCTGGCCGTGGTGGCTGTCTCTGGCCTTGATGGTGATGTCGCGGACCACGCGGTCGCGCTGCGACTCGACGAGGTCCACCGCGCCGATGTCACCGCCTGCCCCGCCGATGGCCGAGGCCACCCTCCCCAGCATGCCGGGGCGGTTCTTGATCTCCAGGCGCACGGTGAGGCTGTAGCTGGCGCTGGGCGCGACGGCCATCAGCGACCCCCGGTCCGGGGGGAGGCTACGGTTGCGAGCAGGTGGTTGATTTTGCAGGGAACTACCGAGGGGGTCATTACGGTTCTAGTTCTTGCTCCTGCGGTGAGGGTGCTCGTGTCGCCGTCGTCGGACCTTCCGGGAACCCATCATAGCAGAGCAAGACGGCGCTGAATATGTGAAGGCGCTTACCCAGTCTTACAACGGGAGCGTCGGAGGCAGGCACCGGAATATCAGGACTTGCCGAGCCCGCTTTTGTGCTGGCTCGGTTCTTGAAGTTTCGCAGTGAAACGAACCGTGTCCCGGCTGCATCTAACGTGAGGAAGATCCGGTGACATGATGACATTCAGAGAACGCGACCCCGAAAGTCCTCTCGGCACGGCCACCGCAGCCCCGACGGCGCTGAGCGCTGAAGACGAGGCGGCCGAAGCCCACACCCAGCAGCTGGACGAGGACAGCGAAGAGATCTCGCCGCGGCTGAACGCCGTGCTGGCGCCCTCGCCCGCGCGCGCCGAGGATCCCGTCCGTCTCTACCTCAAGGAGATCGGTAAGGTGCCCCTGCTCACCGCGCGGCAGGAGGTCGAGATCGGCCGGCGGATCGAGGTCGGGCAGGTCGGCCTGCGTCGCGCCCTGGCCGTCATCCCGATGGCCCTGCGTGAGCTCCTGGCGGTGGGCGACCGGCTCCGCCGCAACGAGATCGCCGCGGAGGACGTGATCGTCCTGCCCGAGGGGGGGGAGGTGGATGCCGCCGAGGTCAGGCGCGTCCTGAACGCCTTCGCCCGCATCCGGCGCCTCGAACGGGAGATCGCCCAGCTCGAGGAATCCATGCGCGATCGCCGGCGTAGCGCGGCGACCCGGCAAAATTACGCGAAGTGGATCGCCGCCAACCAGGAAGCGATCCAGAAGATCGTGGCCGAGCTACCGCTCAAGCCAGCCCTCATCGACGGGCTGGTGGCGCGCGTCCAGCGCCAGTGCCAGCGGATCGAGAAGTTGGGGGAGACCGCCCGGCGCCGGGGGTCAGCCGCGGCCACGGCGGCGCGGGAGCTGCGGCAGCTCGAGCGCGAGGTGGGCCTGCCGCGGCGTCGGCTGCAGGCCGTCCTGGCCGAGATCATCAAGCGCGACCGCGAGGTGCGCCAGGCCAAGAAGGAGCTCATGGAGGCCAACCTCCGGCTGGTGGTCTCCGTGGCCAAGCGCTACCTGGGAAGCGATCTGTCGCTGCTCGACCTCATCCAGGAAGGCAACATCGGGCTCATGAAGGCCGTCGATCGATTCCAGTACCGGCGCGGGTTCAAGTTCTCGACGTATGCCACCTGGTGGATCCGCCAGGCCATCACACGAGCGATCGCCGACCACTCCCGCACGATCCGGATCCCCGTCCACATGGTGGAGACGCTCAACCGGATCTCCCGGGTCGGCCGGGCGATGGTCAACGAGCTGGGACGCGAGCCGACCCCCGAAGAGCTCGCCCAGCGCACTGGCGTGCCGGCCAAGAAGGTACGCCTGATCTTGGAGTCGTCGCGGAAGCCGCTCTCGCTGGAGACGCCGATCGGTGAGGACTCGGAGCTGGGCGACTTCCTCGAGGACAAGTCGGCCGGCTCACCCAACGATACGCTCCTCAGTCAGGACCTCACCACCCAGGTAGAGCGGGCGCTGGCCACCCTCTCTCCCAAGGAGAAGGAGATCCTGCGCCTGCGCTTCGGCATCGGCGAGGAAGGCGAGCATACCCTCGAGGAGGTGGGTCGGCGGTTCGCCGTGACCCGCGAGCGTATCCGCCAGATCGAGGCCAAGGCGCTGCGCAAGCTGCGCCACCCACTCCGCGGGCGCAACCTGCGAGCCTTCGTCGAGAACTGAGCCCGGCCCCGCTCAGCCCGGGATCTGACCCGACTTCACCAGGTGGTACGTCACCACACCGGTGTCGGGCGGCGACTTGCTGATCAGGGTGATCATCGTCGCGATCTCGCTCCGGTGGTGGGTGGCGTGGTTCGCCACATGCTGCAGGAGCGGCCACAGCGTCATCCGACACGGGATGCCGTCCAGGTTGGTGTAGGCGACCACGCCAGTGAGGTCGTCCGGCGTGAGATTCTCGATGAACGCCCGCTGTTGCTGCTCCAGCGGATCCCACCGCTCGCGGAGCGCGCTCAGGGTGGGAATGTCGCCGCCCGGAAGCCCCCGGGTGGGTTGTCCCTGCCAGCGGCTCAGCCAGGCCGCGTCGGCCCCGTAGAGGTGGGCGAACATACGGGTCAGCGTGGGTAGGCTGAAATGCCGACCCATCTCGCGGCTGGCGGCCTCTTCGCCCAGCGAGAGGGCCACGCCGAAGAGACGCCGATTCGCCCACCGGTGATAGTCGTAGAGACTTCGGATCATCTCGAAGATCGTGACCTCGGCCATCCTCTACCTCCTCAGTCGAGCACGGCGACGGTGTCCCCTTCCTGGACCGTCTGGCCTTCCTGCACCCGGATCTCCCGCACAGAACCGGCCCGCGGGGCCTCCACCGGGATCTCCATCTTCATCGACTCCAGCACGATCACGGGGTCACCGGCCTGGACCGCGTCCCCGGGCTGGGCAGTGACCTGGAACACCACCCCGGTGATGTGCGCCCTGATCTCTTCAGCCATCGAAGGCTCCTTGCCTTAGCGGCCACCGGACGGTGTCAACCGCTCGGCCGCGGCGACCCGCCACCGACCATCTACGCTCTCCCAGCGCTCGACGACGAGCCAGCACCCCTCGGGGCCACGGAGGCGAAGCTTGATGAGCCGATAGGCGCCGACCTTGGCCTGGGCCACGACCTCGTACCTCTGGCCGGCGGCCGGGCGACCGCACGCTTCCAGCGCCGACGCGCGGGCCGGCTCGGCGATCTGCTCGATCAGCCGCGCCGTGTCCCCCTCGGCGAGAGCGCGGACGTGGTCGTCGATGGCCGCCTGCAGATCCGGGGCGACGACCGCCGGGTCGAAGACCGAGTGCAGGGCGACGAGATCGCGGCTGGGGTCGGCGGCGCCGGTGTCGAACGCGCGGCCCGGTGCGGCCTCGTCACCGGTCACACCACCGGCCCGGGTCAGCGCCTCGCCGAGAACACCCTCCCAGGCGGCGGTCCGTCGTCGCGCCTGCTCGTCGGTGAGCAGTCGGACCAGGACGGCGGCGCCGGCGGCGACGTGGCGGCGCTCCTCGGCGATGCACCGCTCGAGGATGCGCCGGGTGGGCGGCTCGTACACCGGGTTGGCTACGGCCAGGTGCGCCTGGTAGGTGGCGAGCAGGTGCGGCTTGAGTACCCGGTACACGCCGACCACTCGTTCCAGCGATTCCGTGGGACCGTCCCGGGCCTCCAGCCGGTCCAGGACCTGAACGACCTGGTCGTTGGCCGGCTCCGACTGCTGCGCGGCAGCCCGCAGCTCGGGCAGCCGGCGGCCCCAGAGGTCCGCATGCTGCGCGCAGTCCCAGACGTGGCGGCCGAACAGGACCTTCACCGGCAGCTCGGGGGTGAGCGCGATCCACCCGCCGAGCATCCGCATCACCCGTTCCTCGACGTAGCGATAGTGGCGAACCCGCCGCGCGGACGCCTCGACAGAGAAGGCGCCGGCCAGCGGATGCGCGCTCACCAAGGCACCATCCGCAACCGGTCAGTAGACGGGCGAGCGCTGGGTGCTACGGACGAGGCGGTCGATTTCTTCGGCGGTGAAGCCGGCCAGGAGGCGCGCGTCCCTGGCGATGGAGATCGCGACGTCGTCGTGGTGCCCGTCCCGGCGCAGGCCGCCCAGGTTGAAGCGCTCGTCGATGGACTCCTGGAACTCCACGGCCCGGCGGCGGCGCTCGGGATCGTCCCTGGTGAGCTCGTTGAGCCACTTGGAGCCCATGCGCACGTGGGTGATCTCATCGGCCAGGACGTAGTCCACGGCCCGCTCGACGATGGGGTCGCCGATCTTGCGTGCGACGTGTACCAGTTGGGTGAAGACGTCGCAGGCCAGCCCCTCCAGCCCCCGGTTCACCCCGGCCACCCGGGCGGCGGCGTCCTCGGCGCCGGCGCACCGCCAGAGGATCGTCGACTCGGGGAACTCCCCGACGTACCCGCCCAGGTGCTCGAGCAGGCCCAGGTAGATCTCCACGTGGCGGGACTCATCCCAGACCTGACGCGCCATGTCCATGGTGAACTCCCACGGCGCATCGGGAAAATCGCACACCGTGCGGCCGGCACCTTCCATGGCCTGTAGCTCGCCGACCAGGATTCCGTGGAGACGCTCTCGAATGGAGTCTCGGCTGGCCAGATCGGCCATCGGGGGCAGGCCCTGGGCGAGCCTGAGCGCGCCCACCTCGCGGGCCCGCGCGCGCACGAAACGGTCCTCGCGGGCCAGCCTGTCGTACGCGATCGGCCGCTCCATCATCCGGTATTATACGCGTCCCGCGCGGGCGGGCCCGAGGCCCGGGGGGATCACGTGTAGCTCAGAGACCGTGAGGTCACCCTCTCAAGCGCGGGACTGCTGGGACTGGCTCCGCCACTTGTCGATGGATTTCTTCGAGAAGACCCAGGTGCCGTTCATTTCCAGGCACGGGATCCGGCGCTGGCTAGCCAGGAGGGTCAGCGCCGCCTCGTCGATGTCGAGGTACACGCAGACCTCTTTGATGGTCATGACGTCCTTGGGTGTCACCGATGCGTCCCCCCCTCCTTGACTCATTCGAACCGTTCAGATTCAGCCGTCCTCCGCAGGGAGTCGACCTCCGCTTCGAGGACCCGCAGGCGCTCCATGAGTTGCTCGATGGCCTTGGCCACGGGATCGGGAAGATCCGTCTGGTTCAGATCGATGGCCCCGGCGACCCTCTGGCCGTCGCGGTATGTTACGCGCCCGGGCACGCCGACCACAACGGAGTTCGGCGGAACCTCGCGTACCACCACCGAGCCGGCGCCGATGCGGCTGCCGTCGCCGATCTTGAAGGCGCCGATGATCTTGGCCCCTGCCCCCACCACGACGCCGTTGCCCAGGGTGGGATGGCGCTTCTCCCGCATGAGGCTCGTCCCGCCCAGGGTCACCCCTTGCAACAACGTCACGTTCTCACCGATTTCGGCTGTCTCCCCGATCACGACTCCCATGCCGTGATCGATGAAGAGCCCGGGGCCCAGCTTGGCCGCCGGATGGATCTCGATCCCGGTCAGGAAGCGCGCAATCTGCATGAGGAACCGCGCCGACGTGGTCCACCCGCGGTGCCAGAGCCGATGGGCGACGCGGTGAAAGATCAGCACGTGGACCCCGGAATAACAGAGCACGACCTCCAGGGCCGACCGAGCGGCCGGGTCGCGGTCCAGCACGGCTCGTACGTCTCGACGGATCGCCTCAAACACGGTGGTCCTCCCGCCGGCGCCAGTCGTGAGCGGCGGCCTGCAGCGCCTGCGCCACCACGTCGGCCGCGTGCCGGCGATCCTCAGGCAGGCCGTCCAGCGCCTGCTCGATCTCCTGGGCCTTGACGTGCAGCAGATCCTCGACCGCGCGCCCGGCCATCCGCTCGCTGGCCACGCTGGCCGCGGCGATGGTGGGGCCGCAACCGTAGGCCTGGAAGCGCAACTCGGTGGCCCGGCCGGCCCGCACCCGGAGGAAGAACCGCGCGAGGTCGCCGCACCCCGCGTACTCGCCCTCGCCCACCGCGTCGGGCTGACGCATAAGCCCGGCGTTGCGTGGGTTCAGAAAGTGATCGATCACCGTCGCACTGTACCTCATACCGTCCCCGTGGGCCTGACCCGCCGGAGCTTGCCCACGACGCTGTCGATGCACTCGATCACGAAGTCGACATCCTCGGCCGTGGTCGCCGAGCCCAGCGAGAACCGCACGGCTCCCATCGCCCAGGGCCGCGGCAGGCCCAGCGCGGTCAGCACATGGGACGGCTCCACATGGCCCGACATGCACGCCGAGCCGGCCGACACGGCGACGCCCTTGAGGTCGAGACCGAGGACGATGGACTCCGACTCCACTTGGCGGAAGGCGAGATTCACCGTGCCCGGCAGCCGCTCGACGGCGTGCCCGCTGAGGCGGACGTCATCGACGCGGGCCCGGACGCCATCGCCGAGCCGGTCGCGCAGGGGCCGCAGCCGCTCGGCCTCCACCTGCATCGTCCGAGCCCGGATCTCCACGGCTCTGCCGAAGCCCACGATGGCCGGCACGTTCTCCGTACCGGCCCGGCGCCGCCGCTCGTGCTCGCCGCCATGCTGGATCGCCACCATGCGCATCCCGCGGCGAATGTAGAGGGCCCCCACTCCCTTGGGGCCGTAGATCTTGTGCGAGGAGACCGACATCACGTCGATGCCCGCTTCGTCCGGGTCCACGGGAATCTTCCCGAAGGTCTGGACGGCGTCGACGTGGACGGCGACGCCGCGCTCACGGGCGATCGCGCCGATGGCCGCGATCGGCTGCACGGTGCCGATCTCGCTGTTGGCGTGCATGACGCTGATGGCGACGGTGTCGGGCCGGATCGCCCGTTTGACGTCGTCGGGATCGACCAGGCCATTCTGGTCCACCGGCAGGTACGTCACGGCGAATCCGTCGGCCTCCAGGGCCTGGCAGGTGCGCAGCACCGCGTGGTGCTCGATCTGCGTGGTGATGAGATGGCCCCGGGGACCGGCCAGGGCCAGGCCCTTGATGCCCAGGTTGTCCGACTCCGTACCGCCCGACGTGAAGACGATCTCCTCGGGCGTCGCGCCCAGAAAGCCCGCGATCCGCTCTCGGGCCCCGTCGACGGCGTCCCGGGCCTCACGACCGAAGGCGTGGACGCTGGAGGGGTTGCCGAAGCGCTCGGTGAAATACGGCAGCATCGCGGCCACGACGTCCGGGTGGACCGGGGTCGACGCGTTGTGGTCGAGGTACACGCGGCGGCTCATCGGTTGCTCCGGTCCCTGCCGGGTGCTAGGCTCGCGCGGCGATGGCACCGGCCCGGAGGAAGCTCGGCCTGCTGCTCTCGACCGGCCCCGAACACCCCAACGTGGAGACGGCGCTCGGGCTCGCCGCCGCCGCGCTGGACAACGGCACCGACCTCTACATGTACCTCATCGACGACGGCGTTCGCGTGGTGAGCGACGTCCGGATCCGCGCCCTGCCGGCGCGGGGAGCCAAGCTCTTCGTGTGCGCCTATGGCTGCCAGAAACGTCGCATCGCCCTCCAGGAATCTTCGGACCTGACCTACTGTGGCCTGGTCGTCCTGACCGACATCATCAACGCGACCGATCGATTCATCGCGCTGAACTGACCCCGCCGTGGCCGGCTCCCACCCCGTCGTCGTCGTGATCTCTGCCGACCCGCGCGTCAGCCACCGGGCCTTCGAGGCGATGCGCATCGGCACCGGTATCGTGGCCGGCGAGAACCAGGTCGCCTTCGTGCTCACCGGCTCAGGCGTGCATCTCCTGGACGAGGACACCGAGGCCCTGGTGGACGGCGATGAGATCGCCAGGTTCCGCGCCACCCTCCGGGACCTGGGCGTGACGTTCCAGGTGGAGGCGACGGCGGTGCCCACCGATCCCACCTGGAACGCGGACAAACATCCCATCGTCCCGGTCAGCCGAGACCGCATCGCGGCCCTCCTGCGGGGCGCCGGCCGAACCCTGGTCTTCTGATGGCAGCGATGCTCCATCTGGTGAAAGGCGACCACACCGAGATGCTCCTCACCACCATCGGCCAACAACTCGCAGCGCATGAGGCGGTGACGGTGGCGCTGCTGCACGGCGCCCTGCCGCCGGCCCTGCCCCCGGCCGTGCGGGTCCTCCGGGTCCCGGACGACCTCTCCTACGCCGGCCTGCTGGACCTGATCTTCGCCTCCGACCACGTCGTCACATGGTAGATCGGACCGAGAGTGGCGTCGGCCGGGGGTGGTGGATGCTGTGAGACCCGTTTCCCTGGCGTGTTCAGCCCTCGCGGGTCGATGGCCAAGCGCGAGGCATCGGTCGGCACCGACCTCGTGGTCGAACAGCCTCCACCACCCCCGGCCGACGCCGCTCATCGGTTCCGGTACTCCTCCAGCCACGCCATCTGGATCTTCTCGAGGGCGGCCTCGGTAGACACCTTGGGATCGTCGGTGAATCCGGGCAGCTCGGTCACCCAGCGGTGGAGGTCGGTGAACCGCACCGCCAGCGGATCGGTGTCGGGGAAGCGCTCGGACAAGGCGATCCCGAGCTCCTCCGCGTCCCGCCACGTCAGCTTCAGCGTCAACTCGGAATCTCCACCACCACGTCTCCCTGCACCACCGCCTGGCAGCCCAGGCGCGAGTGGATCGTGAGCCCTGTCGCCGTGTCCAGGCGATCCTCCTCGTCCGCCTCCATCTCCGAGAGGTTCTTGTCGCCCTCCCTCACGATCACGTGGCACGTCGTGCAGGCGCAGTTGCCCCCACAGTTGTGCTCGAGGCCGATGTGGTGGGCGAGGGCGACGCCCAGGAGCGACCCCGGCTTGCCGTGATCGGCCAGGGGGTACTTCGCGTCGTCGACCTCGACGGTGACGTTCAGGGGCAAGAAGGTCACGCGATGCACGGCCATCAGTCCGTTCCCAGGATTTCCGCCGCCCGCCGGGTTCCCAGGGCCGTCCGGAGCGCCGCATCCATCAGCGCCTGGGCCAGGCCCTCGGTCACACGATTCAGCTCGCCGGTCCGGGCGCGGATCAGATCGCGATCGGCCGTCTCCCGCGCCCGTTCCAACGCCTCGAGGGCGGCCGTGATCCGGGCGACGTCGGTGGGCGTGGCCAGGTGCCCGCCCTGCTTGAGGGCGCGGCGGACGTGCGTCATGACGGTATCGGCCTCGTTGCAGACCTCGATCAGCATCCGGGTCTCCACGTCGGCCTCGGCGTACTGGAAGGACTCGTCCACCATGCGTTCGACGTCGGCCTCGCTGAGCCCGTAGGTCGGCTTCACGTCGATGGCCGCCGCCTTCCCCGTCCGCAACTCCTTGGCCGTGACCCGGAGGATGCCGTCGGCATCGATGAGGAACGTCACCTCCAGCTTGGGCATCCCCGCCGGCATGGGGTCGATCCCCCGGAGCTCGAAGCGGGCGAGGGACCGACAGTCTCCGGCCAGCTCGCGCTCCCCCTGCACCACGTGCAGGTCGACGACCGTCTGCCCGTCCACCGACGTCGTGAACAGTTCGCGGGCACTGGTGGGGATGGTGGTGTTGCGGGGAATGAGGACGCTGACGATCCCCCCCAACGTCTCGATCCCCAGCGACAGGGGCGTCACGTCGAGCAGCAGCATGCTGGTGATGCCGCCGGCCAGGATATGGGCCTGCACGGCCGCGCCCAGCGCCACCACCTCGTCCGGGCTCAGCCGGCTATGCGGGGTGCGGCCGAACAGCTCCTCGACGCGACGCCGGACCAGCGGCACGCGCGTGGAGCCGCCCACCAGCACGACCTCGTCGATCTGCGCGGGGGGCAGGCCGGCGTCGGACAGGGCCAGGCGGCAGGGCTCCAGCGTGAGCGCGACCAGCGGCTCGAGGAGCCGCTCCACCTCGGTCCGCTTGATCTCCACCCGATAGGTGAGGTCGTCGAAGGGAATGGTGAGCGTGGTCCGCTCCTCGGTCGACAGTCGCACCTTGGCGGCCTCGGCGCCGAGCCGCAGCTCCTGGATCGCTTGGGCGTCCCCGGCCACGTCGACGCCGTGACGCCGCCGGAGATCGTCGAGCAACCAGGCCACGAGGGCCCGGTCGAAGTCGTCGCCGCCCAGGCGGGTGTTGCCATTGGTCGCCAGCACTTCGAAGATGCCGTCCTTGACGCGGAGAATGGAGATGTCGAAGGTCCCCCCGCCCAGGTCGTAGACGGCGATGACGCCGTCCGGGAGGTGGTGCAGACCGTAGGCCAGGGAGGCGGCGGTCGGCTCGTTCAGGATGCGCACCACGTCGAGGCCGGCGATCCGTCCGGCGTCCCGGGTGGCCGCGCGCTGGCTGTCGTTGAAGTAGGCGGGGACCGTGATCACGGCCTTGTGCACGGGCTCACCGAAGTGGGCCTCCGCCCGCTCCTTGAGGCTCCGCAGGATGATGGCCGACACCTCGGGAGGCGTGACCAGGCGATCGCCGACCGCGAGCCGGACGATCCCGTCGGACGGCTGCACGGCGAACGGAAAGTATCCGAGCTCGTCCTTGACATCGTCGTAGCCGCGCCCCATGAGGCGCTTCACCGAGTAGACGGTGGCGTCGGGGCGGCGAACCAGATACCGCCTGGCGGCGTCGCCGACCACGATGCCGGCCGGCGTGAAGGCGACGATCGACGGCAAGAGGGGCCGGCCTTCGGTATCGGCGATGACCCGGGGCAGCCCACCGCCACCGTCGTCCACGTAGGCGATCAGGCTATTGGTCGTGCCCAGGTCGATGCCGACGATGCGCTCCACGACTAGACCGCCTCGGCTTCGCGCAGGGTCTCGCCGAGATCGTCGATGACCGTCTTGAGGTACGCGCGCACGGCCAGTCCCCGCTTGAGCTGCTCGAGCAGGGCGGGCCGTTCACCCGGAACGGCGGTGTCCCAGGCCGCGGTCAAGGGGCCGCTGAGCCGGACCTCCTCGTCCCGGCGCCGGGCGATCAGCCGTTCGCGCTGCTCGCGGAGCGCGCGGCGTGCGGCCGCGTCGAGCTGGCCGGCCCGCGCCTCGGCCAGCGCTTCCTGGATCTCGAACATCTCGCCGAGCAACTCCGGGGGCGCCGCCGGCTGCGCGGCGCCGCCATCACCGGTCTCGCGGCCGTCTTCGAGCTGCACCAGGTATTCGATGCGCGCCATGGGGTCGCGCAAGACCCGATACGCGGCGTTCAGTCGCGCCGACGTCTCCAGCACGCGGGCCTGGTCTTCGGGGGCAGCGGAGCCGTGGAAATCGGGATGGTAACGGCGTGACAGCTCGTAGAACCGCCGCTGTAGCGCTTCGGCGTCGACCCCCAGGCGGCGGGGTAGCCCGAAGACCTGGAAGTAGTCTGTCATTGACAGGGCACGGGCACCCGGGCCCTCACCCGCCTCGATCATTTCACCGCTCGCCTCGCGGCACGGCGCGCCTCGGCTCGCACGGCGGCCCCGCCGCGATCACCCGCGGAGCTGATTCGCTGGTCGGTCTGAGTCGTAACCCTGCCCCCCTAAAAAATGAACGGGCCCGCCGGCGGGCCCGTTCGACGACGCTCGCCGGGCCGCCTACCCCGAGAACGACGACCCACAGCCACAGGTCGATTTCGCGTTCGGGTTCACGAACGCGAAGCCGCCGGTGAGCCCCTGCTTGACGTAGTCCAGCGTGGTCCCGTTCAAGTACAGATAGCTCTTCTTGTCGACGACGACGGTGATCCCGTCCACGACGAACTCCCGGTCGTGGGCGGTCTTCTCGGTGTCGAACTCCAGGGCATACGACATCCCCGAGCAGCCACCGCCCCGGACCCCCATCCTGAGAAAGACCTCGTCGCCCAGGCTCTGGGCCCGCTTGAGCTCCCGCACCTGCTGCACGGCCGTTTCCGTCAGTGACACCGCCATCGCACTCGACCTCCCGGTCCCTACGTTGCCGCCGTCACGGCGCTGTGCCTGGCCTGATAGTCGGCCAGCGCGGCCTTGATCGCGTCCTCGGCCAGCACCGAACAGTGGATCTTGACGGGCGGCAGCTTGAGCTCGTTCACGATCTCCGTGTTCCGGATCTTGGCCGCTTCGTCCAGCGTCTTGCCCTTCAACCACTCAGTGGCGAGGCTCGAGGACGCGATGGCGCTGCCGCACCCGAAGGTCTTGAACCTGGCGTCCTCGATGACACCGGTTGTGGGGTTCACCTTGATCTGGAGCTTCATGACGTCGCCGCACTCCGGAGCCCCTACGAGCCCGGTCCCCACGTTCGGCATGTCCTTGGCGAAGGACCCGACGTTCCGCGGGTTGTTGTAGTGGTCGACGACCTTCTCGCTGTAGGCCATGGCCCGCCCCCTAATCGGCCTTCCACTGGATGGACTTCAGATCGATCCCTTCCCTGGCCAGCTCGTAGAGCGGCGACATGTCGCGCAGCCGTTTGACGACGTCGACCGTCCGCCGCCCGACCCAGTCGATCTCCTCCTCGGTGCTGAACCGGTGGAGACTGAACCGGATCGACGAGTGGGCGAGCTCGGCGCTGGCGCCCAGGGCGGCGATCACGTACGACGGCTCCAGCGTCGCCGACGTGCACGCCGAGCCAGAGCTGAGCGCGGTCTCTTTGTTCAAGCCCATCAGCACCGATTCCCCCTCCACGTACGCGAACGAGACGTTCACGTTGTGAGGCAGCCGGCGGTCGGGGTCGCCGTTGAGGTACGCCTCGTCGACATTGGAGAGGATGAGATCTTGCAGCCGGTCACGCAACGTCCGCAGCCGCTCGCTCTCGGCCGGCATGACCTCCTGGCAGATCTCAGCCGCTTTGCCGAACCCCACGCAGAGCGGAACCGGAAGCGTGCCGGGGCGCATCCCGCGCTCGTGGCCGCCACCGTCGAACAGTGCGGCCAGGCGAACCCGGGGCGCCTTGCGACGGACGTAGAGCGCGCCCACCCCTTTGGGTCCGTACAGCAGATGCGCGGTACACGACAGCAGGTCGATCCCCATCGCCTCCACGTCGATGGGGATCTTGCCGACCGCCTGGGTGGCGTCGGTGTGGAAGAGGACAGCCCGCTCCTTGGCGAGCTTCCCGATGGCCGCCACGTCCTGGATGGTGCCGATCTCGTTGTTGGCGAACATCGCCGAGATGAGAATCGTCTTGTCGGTGAGGGCTCGGGCGATGTCCGCGACGTCGACCAGCCCGTTGGGCCGCACGGGCACGTACGTCACCTGGAAGCCCTGCCGCTCCAGGCGCTTGCAGGTGTCGAGCCCGGCCCGCTGCTCGATCGCGGTGGTGACGATGTGGCTGCCCTTCTCCCGGTACATCTCGGCCACACCTTTGAGGGCGAGATTGATCGACTCCGTGCCGCCCGAGGTGAACACGACCTCCTTGGCGTCGCGGGCGCCGATCAGCCGGGCGATGCTGGCGCGGGCCGCGTCGCAGGCGGCCTCCGCTTCCCAGCCGAAGGCGTGGCTGCGGCTGGCCGGATGCCCGAACTTCTCGGTGAAGTAGGGCATCATAGCCTCGACCACGCGCGGGTCGCAGGGGGTGGTCGACTGGGCGTCCAGAAAGATGGGGAACTTCAGGGCCATGGATCCGATCCCCGTGCCGTCATCCCTTGATGGCAAGCAGCGTTGGCACGTCCTCGCCGACCAGCTCGGCCAGGCTCATGGTATCCAGCAGCTGGGTGATGGCCGCCTGGATCTTCTGGACCGGGCGCCGCAGGTTGCAGCGCTCCATCTGCGGGCAATCGGCGTCCTCCAGGCAGCTGACGATGTTGATCGGGCCTTCCAGCGCCCTGACCACCTGCCCGATCGTGACCTCGCTCGGCCGGCGCGCCAGAACGTAGCCGCCCTTGGGACCGTTCTGGCTGACGATCAACCGCTCACGCGCCAGCCGCTGGAGAATCTTGGCCAGCAGCTCCGGCGGGATCCCGAACTCCTCGGCGATACGCTTGGCGCTGACCGCGCCGCCGTCCTCGTGGACAGCGATGTAGTGGATCGCCATCAGGCCGTAGTCGGCGCGCTTGGTGAACCGAAGCATCTATCGGCGACCTTTTCAGTCGGAGTTTGACACCAGACACAGGAGGTGTCAAGCAAAACCTCGTCGAACTTAGCCTTCCCAGGCCTCCCTGAGCTCGGCCGCGGTCGCCTCCGGGGGCTTCTCGTTCACGAAGATGCCACCGACCCGGTTCGTCCGCTCAGGATTGGCGACGACCTCGATGTGCCAGTGGTAGTCGTCCCGGATGGTGGCCCAATCGCCCTGCAGGATCCGGGACTTCAGATTCGGGGCGTTGTGCAGGACCATCTCGTACCCGGGGTCGCCGAAACTCTTGGCCAGTGTCCGGAAGTACTGGGACAGCAGGAGGGCCAGATCACCGGCCGTCTGCGGTGTAACGGCCTCCTCGTACGTGCAGGCGTGCCGCCGTGGGAGGATCCAGGTCTCCAGCGAGGCCCGGGCGGCGTATGGAACCAGAACGACGAAAGCTGGCGTCATTTTGATCACCCGCTCCTCGGCGGCGATCTCCTGACGCACCATGTCGCAGTAGAGGCAGCGGCGCTTGTACTGGTAGTATTCGCGGGCCTCTCGCAGCTCGCGCCGGGTCTCGTCGAAGACGATCGGAATAGCGGTCACCCGGGAGTAGGGATGATGCGGCGGGACACCGACCTTCTTGTGGTGTCGCAGCACCAGGATGTCGCGGATCTGGCTATCCCGCTTGAGATCGAGGATCCGGTCGCGGTACATCCACAGGACCGCCTCGATCTGGCTCGGGTCCATCGTGGCCAGGGTGTCGTCGTGACGGGGGGACTCCAGAATGAGCTCGCCCGCGCCCCGGGGCGTGATCATGTCGAACATGCCGACACCCTCGCGGATGAGCTCTCGCTCGATACGGAAGTAGGGATCGGCGGCGGGCACGACCCTCACCGTCCAGCCGGGCCCGCCCGGGGGGGCGCCATTGTCGCGGTAGGCGGCGATCTCCGTCGTCGGGCCTTCGTTGCCCGGACAGTAGGGACACTCTCCGTCTGCTTCGAGCCGCGGCTTGGGCCTGACCAGCACCCAGCGCCCGCGTGTCGGATCCTTTCTCAGCTCGTCCACGTGTCCTCCCGCATGCCAACCGGCTGCCGAACCGACGCCCCGGATCCTGGCATCCTAAGATACGATCATACGGAGGCTGCCCAGCCCGACGCCACAAATCGGAGGAGCAGACTATGGCCCGTGATGTCGTTGTGTACTCCAGCCCCACCTGAGGCCCCTGCCGCGCGGCGAAAGAGTTTCTTTCGTCTCAGGGTGTCCCGTATCGGGACGTGAACGTCGTCGAGAGCGCCGAAGCCAGGGAAGAACTGGCCCGCCTCACCGGACGGATGTCCATCCCCGTCATCGTGGTCGACGGTCAGGTCGTCGTCGGCTTCGACAAGACCCGACTGGAGCGGCTACTGGCTAGTCCTTGAGCTGGCTCTTCAGCTTGCGAAGGTGCTGACGAGCGACATCGACCCAGTCCTTCTGGGCGGGGATCTGTGAGGCCAATGCGATGTAGCGCTCCCACTGGGCGATCGCTTCCCGCGGATCCACCTTCTCGTAGACGAGGGCCAGGTTGTAGAGCGCCTCCGCGTGCGCGGGCTCGGCCTCGATCACCCGCCCGTACTCCTCGATGGCCTCCTTGTACAGTCCTTTCTCCTCGTAGACCTCGCCCAGCCCCATCCGCGCCTCGACGGACCGCGGGTCCAGCTCGATCGCGCGCTTGTAGGCGTTCACCGATTCATAGTAGAGACCCTTTTCGCTGTGATAGATCTTCCCGAGGCTCACGTGGACGCGGGGACTGACCGCGTTGAAGGTCAGGGCCCGCTGATACGCGTTGATGGCGCCGTCCACGTCCCCTTTGGCGGCGAGCGCGTCGCCCAGTCCGACATGCGCCTCGGCGTAGAACGGACGGCGCTCGATGGCCTTCTGATACGCCTCCACCGCCTGGTCGAACAGCCGCCGGGGCGCGGACAGGAGCAGATCTCCCAACGCCTTGTAGGGCTCGGGATACGTCGCGTCGAGCTGTGTGGCCGCCCGGTACTGGGCGGCCGCCTTCCAGCGGTTGCCGAGGGCTTGATGCACCCGCCCCAGCGAGTACTGCGCCACCACGAAGTTGGGGTCGGCCTCGATGGCCCGCGCCAGAAGATCGGCCGCGCTCTCGTTGCCTTCTTGACCGCCGCGAGCGGCCGCCTGCTGGCTCCGCGAGTACAGCTCCAGCGCGCGGACCGATGTGGTGGGGCGTGTCGCCTTCTCGATGCGGGCCGTGTCGGCCTCGCTCAGCGTCACCTTCATGGTTCGGATGTAGGCAATGACGAGGGCCGGCAACCGGGTGGCCAGCTCATCGGCAGGAACAGTCAAGGGTTCCAGCCCCAGCGCGTCGCCTCCGGCGGCCTTCACGTTGAGCAGCCGGGCGTTCACGGTGAGGTCGGAGCCGACCCGGACCACTGTTCCGAACAGGGCCATGTCGGCGCCTAGAGAGCGGGCGGCCTGGCCCACGGCACCCTCGCCCCAGGCCTCCGGCTGCCCGAATGCCTTGAGCCGGGCCGGGTCGATCTGGACGACCCCCGCGTGCTGGGTCAGCCCCAGGCGTAGTACCTCGGCCACTCCCTGCCCCGTCCAGGACCAGTCCGGCCCGGCGGCCGCCGCGTCGAACGGAACCACGAGCACGACGTGCGTCTTGACCGCGGGGGCGGCCCCGGCCGGCTGCTGCATTACCAGGACCGTCAGCACGACAGTCAAGAGTGCGAACCGGTGCCGGAGGTCACGTACCATCACGCCCTCCCTCCGCTGGTCGAGCTCCGCGACGCCGGGGCCGGAGCGCCGTCACCCACCGCACGGTTCCGGCGCCGAGCCGCCGCAGCGCGATCTCCGGAATCAACAGCACCGCCACCGCCCCGACCAGCCAGGGCCACACGTCGACGGGAATCCGGGATTGGCGGCGTGACTTCAAAAATGCCTCGCGCGGCTGGCCGAGCGGGCCGCCGTTGGACAGCTCGGCCAGCTCCCGCAGGGCCGTCTCGTCCACCCCGAGGTCCCGGAGCTCTTGAGCATACGGTATCACCAGTCCGGCCAGTTGCGAGCCGATCACGCGATCGTTCCGGCGCTGGGCGGTCCCGATCAGGTAGACCCCCTCCTGAGGGGCCGGAAAGCGGCCCCGGTACTTGCCGGGCGCCACCTGCTCGAGATCGATGACCGTGCGCTCACGATTGGGCGCCACGACGCCGACCTGCGAATCGAGGAAGTTGATGAACTCCCCTTTGGCGTCGACGGCATCGACCACGACCTCACCCATGCCGTCGCGGCGCTCCACCAGGGCGACGGTATCCGAGCGCGAGGAGCTCCGCAGCGTCCACCGGGTGAGCTGGGCCCAAAACTTGTTGAAGTCCCGCCAGCGCAGCCACAGGACGCCCCACTTGGCCTTGGCGTCGGAGGTGAACGCCGCCGTCCGCCCCAGTCCGTAACGCCACGTGGCCAGGACGGGATCCTCCTGATGGCTCATGAGGACGAGCTCGGCGCTGCCCTTCACGGTCGTGGCCACGTAGCCGCCCAGCGGCGGCGCCGCGCGCCAGTCGATGTCCTGCATGGCCTCGTGAGCCGGCGCGGTGAGCTGGGGACGGAACGGCTGCTCGATCAACGAGGCCTTGGACGCCAGTTGCGTCTCCAGGGTGAAGATGCGGGGGATCGTCTGGGAGTCCTCGGTGTAATAGAACCGCCCCCGCCCCCACTTGGCGATGTCGACCATGAGCTGCAGGTCGGCGTCCTTGCCGATGGCCACCGTCGACACGGTGATCTTGTCCTTGGCCATGCGGCGGAGGAGGCCGCTGAAGTCGCCGCGCGTCATCTGGCCATCGGACAGGAAGATGACGTGCTTGAGTAGCGCGGGACGCTCGAACAATACCGAATAGGAGTCCTTGAGCGCGGGATACCCGTCCGTGCCCCCGCCGGCTTTGATCGTGGCGATGGCGTGGTGGACGGCCGCCCGGTCGCGGGCCGTCCGGATGGCGGAATCCCAGAGGAACTCGGTGTCCCAGCTCTGCACGCCGACCTCGTTGCGGTCGTCGAGGAGGTCCACGACGAGGTGGGCCGCCTCCTTGGCAACGTCGAGCTTGGTGACCTTCTCATCGCCGGTCGACATGGCCATCGAGCCCGACCGGTCGATCGACAGGACGACGGCCAGACTCGGGATCTCGACCTTCTGCTTGACCTCCATCGTGACCGGCAGGGCTTCCTCGACCGGGGTGCGATAGTAGCCGCCCAGGCCGAAGCTCTCCTCGCCGCCAACCATGATGAGGCCGCCCCCGTAATCGCGGACGTAATCCCGGATGTTGCCCATCTGGGATCGGCTGAGCTTGAGCGAGGAGACGTTGGAGAGAATGAGGCCGTCGTACCTCTGCAAGCCCGCCACGTCCTTGGGGATCCCGCTGGCCTCGACCACGGTCACGTCGATGTTCTGTGAGCGCAGGGCGGCGACCAGGGACCGGGCGTGGCTCTTGTCCTTCTCGGCGAGCAATACCTGGGGCCGGCCGCGCACGACCACCGTTCCGACCGCGCGGTTGTTGTCCTCGATGGTGTCGCCGCCGACCTCGAGCGCCGCCTGGTAGACGTGGATCCCGCTGTGATCCAGCGACTGGCGATAGCTGAAGACGTTCTTGCCGGCGGTGAGGCGGACCACCTGGGAGCCCAGGAACTCGCCGTTCCGGAACAGGGACAGGCGACCCTGCGTGTCCTTGAGGCTCCACGCCACCACCTTGGCCTGGAAGGGTTCGCCGAACTTCACCTCCTGTGGCAGGACCAGCGACTCGGCGACCACCTCCTGCTCGAACGTGAGCGGGGCCGGCACATAATAGATGTCCGCGCCGGCCGCCTTGGCGGCCTGGGCGGCGGCCAAGGCGGTGCCGCTGGTCTGACGACCGTCGGTGAGCATGACGATCCGGTTGGCGTGTCCGGGTGGCAGCGTGGCCAGGGCCAACTGGACAGCCTGGAACAGGTTCGTCCCCCGTCCGGCCACCTCGGCCTTGGGCCGCTCCAGCGTGGTGCGACTGGCCAGGGGTTGATCGACGACGGCGTCCTCCCCGAAGACGACCACGCCCGCCCGGTCGCCGCTGCGCATGGACTTCACGGACTCGGCGGCGAACCGCCAGGCCCGTTCCCGCGCGGCCAGGCTGACGCTGTCCGAGTGGTCGAGGAGGAAGACGACGTTCTGGCGATCGACGAATCGCGGCAAGGTCGGCTTCAGCAGCGTGGAGCACAGGACGACGAGCAGCGCGGCCCGCAATCCCAGGGCCCAGCGGTCGCCGGACGCCCGGGGCAGCAGCGGCCACTGCCCGCTCTGCCGGCGCCAATAGAGCAGCGCTTCGACCAGGAGCAGGAGCACGGCCAGCAGGACGAACAGCTGCCAGAGCTCGCGGTGCACCGGCACCGGCGCCGTCGCCGCGGTTGGCGTGCTCGCGGAGGTCGGCAGCGGTCGGGGCTGGACGTTCGACTCTTCGGCGTTGGACAGGTTGACGGCGACGCGCATCTCGCCCCGTGCCGTGTTGAAGCGATAGATGCCGACGTCCTCGGTATCGGGGAAGCTCACGACGCCGCGGGTGATCTGGGCCTTGATGGTGCGACCGCTCGGGGTGGTGACCGTCACCGAGCTCACCCCGTGCTCTACGGGCAGGAGGATGGGCTGCCCGGTAGCCAGCTGCAGGCTAGACTGATCGAGGGCGGCCGGGTGCAGCCAGCGGAGGCTGTTGGACAGGATCAGCGGAAAGGCCACCCGCAGGGGGAAGTCTGTCTTGAACAGGTCGAAGCCGATGAAGATCGCTTTCCGTTCCGGCTCCTCCAGGGCGTAGACGAGCGGACCGCCGATAGCCTCCACCAGCGGCCGCCCCGGAGCCAGGGGCCGGATGCGCAGCGCGTCCTCGATCACCACCTTGGCCAGCTCGACGTGTCGCATGACCGCGTGGGACCGGTCCCAATCCATGATGCTCGGCCGCTCCAGGCGGCCCAACACCTCCAACGGCACGTCGGGCGGAACCACGTTGACGAAGAAGAAGCGGCCCGGCCCGACCCGGGCCGGCGTCGTCGAGTCCAGCATGACGATGTCGGCCTCGGCCATGCCGCCCTCGTACTGATCAGGCGTGCGGACCTCCAGCGAAACCTGGGGATCCGTCCGGAGGACCTTCTCGAGGAACAGATTGCCGCGGCTGACCAGCAGCACCTGGATCTTGCGCGGGGGCGGGAGCACCGCGAAGGCGACGTCGTCCGATGCCAGGTCGTCGCGCACGTCGATACCCGCCTTCAGCGTGCCGCCCCCCGTATGGCTGAAGGGCAGGACGACCGACCGGCGGATGTTGGGCTCGAGGCTCAACGAGCGTTCGGCGATCGGCGAGCCGTCGAGCTCCAGCCGCAGTGTGAAGGTCTGAGGCTCGGCGGAATAGTTCACCAGTGAGGCGAAGGCCTGATATTCCAGCGCGCCCTGATAGCTCTTGCGGACCGCCAGATTGGTCAGGCCGACGTTGCGCCCGCCGCGCCCGACAGCGATCCAGCGCAGCCGGCTATCGGTCGTCTCCGGCGCCTGGGACAGCGTGAAGGCGCCGTCCGTGAACACGTAGATCTCGGCGCGGGGGTCGGCGCCGACGAGGGCCCGGGCCGTCCGCAGCGCCTCGGGCAGCCGGTTGGGCAGATCGCGCGCCTGGGCCGAGCGAATGGCGGCCAGCGCCCGGTCGCGATCCCGCGACAGCGGCGCCAGCACCCGGGGGTGCGCGCCGGTCTCCACCACCAGGACCTCGGCGCCCTCACCCAGCCGACCGACGAGGGCCGCCGCTTCCGCGCGGGCCGTCGCGAACCGGGACCCGCTACTGTCGCGGGACTTCATCGACGCCGAGGCGTCGAGCACGATCGCCACCTTGCGAGCCCCGTGCCCCATGATGGTCAGCGCGGGCCGGGCCAGGGCCAGGGTCAGCGCCAGCAAGGCCAGGAGTTGGAGCACGAGGAGCGGATCCCGCTGTAACCGCTGAAAGAAGGCCGAAGCCTGCCGGTCGTGCAGCGTCGTCTCCCAGAACAGGAGGCTGGGCACGCGCTGATCGCGACGCCGCACCTTGAGGAAGTAGAGCAGCACCAGGGGCAGCGAGAGGCCGAGAAGGGCGAAGGCCAGCGGTGTCAGAAAGCTCATGCCCGCTCCGTCACCCCAGGACCAGACCCCGCAGGTGGGACAGGACGAACTCCTCCACCGGAGTCTCCGTGCTCACCCGCCGGTATCCGATCTCCTGGGATCGGCAGAAATCTTCGACGCGCTGCAGGAACTCACCGAGGCGCTGGCGATATCTGCGTAGAGCCTCGCCGTCCACGGTGATCTCGAGCATGCTGTCGGTCTCGCTGTCGTGCAGGCGCAGGTCTCCGGCCAGCGTCGGCTGCAACTCCTCGGCGGCCAGGACGTGGATCACGTGCACCTCGAACCGGCGCTCCAGCAGCGCTCGCACCCCGCTCTCGAAGCCGCCGGGGTCGAGCAGGTCGGAGATGACGATGGCCAGCCCCGGCTCGTGGGCGCGGCGGGCGTAGTCGCTGAGCCCCCGGTTGAGGTTGGTGGCCCCGTCGGCCTCCAGCCGCGCCAGGAAATCGACCAGCGTCACGAACTGGTTCCGGCCCCGCGTGGGTGCCCAGCCTTCCGTCACCTTCTCGCGGAGGACACCGACGCCGACGCGCTCCAGGCTGACCAGCCCCACGAAGCCCAGGGCGGACGCGACCCGAGCCGCGTAGCGCAGCTTGGTCGGCTCGCCGAAGGCCATGGAGCTGGACCCGTCGACGAGCAGATGCACGCAGAGGTCTTCCTCGTCGACGAAGAGCTTCACGTGCAGGCGGTTCAGCCGGCCGTAGATGTTCCAGTCGACGTACCGGAGGTCGTCGCCCATCCCGTACGGCCGGTAGTCGGAGAATTCCACGCTCTGCCCTTTGCGGGGGCTGCGTCGTTCCCCCTTCACCCGGCCCCGGAAGGTGCGGCGGGAAGCCAGGGTGAGGCGCTCCAACTGAGCCAGGAACTCTGAGCTGAAGAAGCCGCGGTAGGTGGCCGCCGGCACCGATTATCGCTCGTCGAGCGACTGGAAGTAGTCGCGGATCTGCTCGTGATAGTCGCGGGGCACCTGTTCCCGGACCAACGAATCCTCCATGGCCTTGCGATACTGTCCGATGACGCCCAGATACGTCAGCCGCGAGGGTGTGTGACCGCCACGACCCGTCAGGTTCGTGTCGTAGCCGTCCTTGCGACCCTGGCGGGACTCCCCCTCCACGCCCACGTCGTAGGGGTTGGCGCGCAGGCGCTGGGAGGCCTCGCCCTTGGGCGTGGGGTTCTTGCCCTTGCCCGGCAGCATTCCCTCGCCCTCGCCGAAATCGGGATCCTCGCCCCCCGCCCCGGAGCCGCCGCTACGGCGGTCGCGGTCACGATCGGTCTCCTTCCCGCCGCGGAGCCCGCGCCCCGAGCGCTGCCCTTCCTCCATGGCCCGCAGCTTGTCGAGCGCCTTCTCCATCGCTTCCAGCGCGCGGTCCTGGTCGCCGTACTCCAGCGCCTCCATGCCCTCGCCGACGTCGGAGCTCCAGTCGCCTCCGCCTTTGCGGCCCAGCCGCTCCATCTCCTGCAAGAGTTCGCGCAGCTTCTGCGGGGAGATCTGATCCGGGCGCAAGCCGTCGCGCAGGGCTTTGGACTTGCGGAAGACCATCTTGTACTGGCTGGTGGTGAAGTCCGATTGAAGGTCCGGCAGGCGGTCCACCTGCTCGAGCAGCTTGAGGCGCTCGTCCCCCTTCTTGAGGAAGCTGTTGAAATCTGGCCGCTGATTGCCCAGCGAGGTGTCCTTGAAGAGGGCGCTGAGATCTCCGGCCGTCGGCGCCCCGCCGCCCGCCGTGCGCGCCATGTAATCCCGCTCTTCCAACGGGGACCGCCGCAGGCGGTCCCGCGTCGCCGCGGGCTGGTCCTGCTGCAGCAGGTCGCCGCCCGAACGGTCCACCGCATCCTCGTCCTCGGTCGTGGAGGTGAGGTCGAACAGGCTGGCGGACGGCAGGGGCACGGCCGGACTCAAGAAGAGGATGAGCACCACCAGCGCCAGCGCCGGCAGCCACTTCACCTCACGGGGCAGCACCCGCGGCACGATTTGACGCGGGGTCAGTCGGGCCGCGTGAGCGCGGGCATCGGCGATCAGAGCCTCCACCAGCGGAGTCCGGTCGGCGCGGCCCGCCCACTCCAGGGCGGTGGTGGCGCGGTCGTGGAGCCCGAAGGCGCGATCGCCCAGCCGGGCCGCGTCCAGCGAACTGACGCCGCGGCTCAAACCCCAGAGACCACCGGCCAGCAGCCCGGCCAGCACGACCGCACCGGCCACGACCGGCGCCCACGGACCGATCACCACCTTGAAGAGCAGGACGACGACGCCGGTCACGGCGCCCCAGAACACGCCGCGCAGGGCGAAGTGCTCGGCCCGGCGCCAGCGTACCTGGCTGGCGATACCGCGTACGAGCGCGTCGAGCTCGGGATGCAGGTCGCTGTCGGCCATCATGACCTCCGGCTGCGATCAGCGGAGAAAGGGCTCTTTGCTCCGCGCCGTGTGCTGCTCGATGCTCTCGACGACGTCGCCGATGAGCGAGTCGATGTCCACGGCCTCGGCTTCGCCCTCGAAGTTCAGGATCACGCGGTGCCGCAGCGCCGGCGCGGCCAGCGCCTTCAAGTCGTCAGCGCTCACATTGAACCGTCCCTGACAC
This sequence comes from Candidatus Methylomirabilota bacterium, assembly GCA_035709005.1. Lineage (NCBI taxonomy): Bacteria > Methylomirabilota (SeqCode) > Candidatus Methylomirabilota bacterium. The sequence continues at coordinate 185,231 of DASTFB010000087.1, forward strand.
AGCGCTCGCACCTTGGCGCCCAGCACGAGGGCCTGGGCGCCCCGCGGGCTCGCGCCGTAGCGGACGAAACGCCGCGTGACGTCGGGGGCGTGCTCCCACTCCGGATGCGTGGCCATGATGATGGCCGAAGCGAAGTCGCGCACGTGGGAGGCGATCGGCACTTCACGGATCAGCTCCCGGTAGCCGAGCACCGCCGGCCCGTTCATCACCCGGTTCACCGCCACCTGGCGGGTCTGGGTCGTGCGCTCGACGATCGCGTTGAGCTCCTCGATGGCCGGATACCGCACGCGCAGCTTGAAGATGAAGCGGTCCAGCTGAGCCTCGGGCAGCGGGTAGGTTCCCTCCATCTCGATGGGATTCTGCGTGGCCAGGACGAAGAACGGCCCCGGCAGTGGCCGGGAAGCCCCGCCCACCGTGACGTAGCCTTCCTGCATGCCCTCGAGCAACGCCGACTGCGTCTTGGGAGTGGCCCGGTTGATCTCGTCGGCCAGCAGGATGTGGGCGAAGATGGGACCGTGCTGAAATTCGAAGTGCTTTCGACCCGCGGCATCCTCGACGATCATGTTCGTGCCGATGATGTCGGCGGGCATGAGGTCCGGTGTGAACTGGATGCGCGAGAAGGACAGCTCCAGGCCTTCGGCCAGCGTCTTGATGAGCAGTGTCTTGCCGAGGCCGGGCACGCCTTCCAGCAGCAGGTGCCCGCCCGCGAACATCCCGATGAGCACGTGCTCGATGATCTCGCGCTGCCCGACGATGACCTTCTCGACCTCACCGCGCAGCGCGTTGAAGCCGCCGACGAACTCCTGGACCCGGGCCTCCTGCGTCATCGAGCCCTCCGCTCTCCGGGAGCGGGGGTGACACCCCAGGCGCCCGGCCGCTTGATCTGTCTTGATTCTATCGTCAGACGCAAGGTGCTTGCCAAAAGAACCGACGCACCCGGCCGCCAACCCGACGGGGACAGCGCCGTCACCCGGCGGTTCCCAGGTGCAAGACCGGCAGCAGGCGTCGATAGACCTCGACGTAGCCGCTGATTTCCCGCTCGGGCGGATAGAGCGTGGTCACCCGGGCGCGCCCGGCGGCACCCAGGCGCGCGCGGAGCACGGGATCGGCGGCGAGCCGCGCGGCCTGGGCCTCGAGCTCGTCGTCGCTTCTGAAGAGGAGGCCGGTGACGTCATCCTCGATGAGCGAGCGGTTGCCCTCGATGTCGGCCGCGAGCACGGCGCGGCCGGCCGCGAGCGCCTCCAGCACCGAGTTGGCCATGCCGCCCTCGGAGAGCGAGCAGTTCAGGACGACGTCGGCCTGGGCGAGCAGCGAGGCCATCTGGGCGTGCGGCACGACCCCCAGGAAGCGCGTCCACGGCCGGTCCGCGAGCGCGGCGAGCAAGGCCTGACCCTCGTCGGCATCGAGGATCGGCCCCGCGTAGAGCAGCCGCAACTCCGGTCGTCGCGCGGCCAGCCGACCGAGGGGGGCCAGGGGCAGCCGCGGCCGCTTCACCGCACGGATCCCGCCGGGGAGGACGATGAGCAGCCGATCGTCGGGCAACGACCACCGGACCGCGAGATCGAACGGCTCACCCTCGGGGGGCGCCGCGGCCTGGGGCACCACCACCAGCCGGGAGCGCACATCGGGCAGCGTGGCGGCGACACGCTCGCCGATGGAGCCGTGAAACACCACGGTCGTCGCGGCTCCTTCCAGCACGCGACGCACCGCGGGGGCGCGTTCGGGATCGAAGAGGTCGTGGTTGACGTCCGTCCCTGTCAGCGTCACGACCAGGGGAAGCTCCATCCGACGGGCCAGTCGGAGGGCGAAGGGGCCGACGCGAAACGCGTGGAAGGCGTGAATCACGCCCGGTCGATACGCCTCGACGGCGACCTCGACCTCCGCCTCGGGCGTGGCCGAGAGATCCCAGAGGCGGAGCTCTACACCGCGCTGGCGCAGGCCGCGGGCCACACGATCGGCGGTGACGGCATTGCCGCGGACCGACGGAAAGGCGAATGGCGCGAGCAGCGCGATCCGCGACGCCATGCGTCCCGAGGATACGTTGAACGCGTGGGGCCGTCCAGAGGCCGGGAAAGAATCCCCCCGGCGTGGTCCGACATCTCCATATAATGATGGCGATGGCGGACGCTCGGGAGCCCTCAGGCCCGGCCGGGGCGACACCCTCCGAGATGGAGTGCCGCCGGATTGCGGAGCTGTTGGCGGACTATCTCGATGGTTCCCTTCCCCGACATACCGCCGAGCTGCTGGAGTGGCACATCGACGGCTGCGCTCCCTGCGTCGCCTTCCTCAACACGTATCGCGGGACCATTCGCGCCACCCGCAGCCTCATGCACGTCGAGGTACCACCCGAGCTGAAGCAACGCCTGCTGACCGTTTTGCGGTCTCAGCGTCCCTCGCCGTAGCTGCCGAAGCCGGCACTGACATCGGTCTTCCCGATAACCCCACTGTGATTCGATCTATATTTCCGATTTGGCCTCAGCAGAAATCGTCGCATCATTTCGGGTCGTTCCACCACACCGCTGTCAGCGGCCGCCCCGACTGGGAAAGGAGCTTCAGCATGAATCGACGTACGTTCCTGAAGACCACGACGGCGCTCTCGGGGCTTGCCACTTTGTCGGGCTGGCCAGCCGGCGGCTCGCCGGCCCACGCGCAGGACAAGACGTTCGATCCTCGTCCGGGCAACTGGCGGACCTTCGAGGTCACGCATCGCATCGAGGTCCAGTGGCCCAAGGGCGTGACCCGGGCATGGCTGCCGGTGCCGTCGGTGAACACCGAGTACCAGCAAGTCCTCGATAACCGGTGGTCGGGCAACGCCCGGACTGCGCAGCTCCTGACCGAGCCGAAGTACCGCGCCGTGATCCTCTCCGCCGAGTTCGCCAAAGGTGAGCAGAACCCCGCGCTCGAGATGGTGAGCCGGTTCAAGACTCAAGACCGCGCCGTGGATTGGGCCCGCAAGGGCCCGGTGAAGGAGGATCCGGCCGCCCTGGCATTCTGGACGCAGCCGACCGAGCTACTGCCCACGGACGGCATCGTCCGCGACACCGCCTTGACGATCACCAAGGGCGCGTCAGGGGATGTGGAGAAGGCGCGGGCCCTCTACGACTGGGTGGTCAACAACGCCTACCGCGAACCGAAGGTCCGCGGCTGCGGTGTCGGCGACGTCCGGACCATGCTGGAGACCAAGAGCTTCGGCGGCAAGTGCGCGGACATCAACGCCCTGTTCGTGGCTCTCGCCCGCGCGGCCGGGCTCCCGGCCCGGGACATCTATGGCGTCCGCGTTGCCGCCTCGGCGTTCGGGTACAAGGCGCTGGGCACCGGCAGTCCCAATGTCACTCGCGCCCAGCACTGCCGGGCCGACGTGTTCCTGCGCGAATACGGCTGGGTGGCGATGGACCCGGCCGACGTCGCCAAGGTGGCCCGGGAAGAGACCAGCGAGTGGCTCAAGGTGGATCATCCGCTCGTCAAGACGGTCCGTCCAAAGCTGTTCGGAAGCTGGGAGGGCAACTGGCTCGCCTACAACATGGCCCACGATGTGACCCTGCCGAACGCCACCGTGAAGAGCAAGCTGGGCTTTCTCATGTATCCCCAGGGCGAGAGCGACGAGGGCCGGTTCGACCCCTACGACCCGGACAACTTCAAGTACACCATCACGGCACGCGAGATCAGCGCCTGAGTCGCATCGGGGCCGGAGGTCGCGCGTTGCTGGGGCCACCGGCCCCCGTTGCGGGCCGGGATCGCCTCGTACGTCTGGTCGCCGCCGCCATCGTCCTGGCGCTCGCCGGCCTGGCCGGGGCGGAGAACATCGATCGCTTCCGGCCATGGCCAGGGCCCACTCCGCCTCTCGAGCTCCAGGATCTGGCCGGGAATCGCCATGTCCTGACGCAGTACAGCGGCTCTGTCGTCCTGATCAATTTCTGGGCGACGTGGTGCCCGCCCTGCCGTGATGAGATGCCCTCCATCCAGCGGCTCCGCGAGAGCCTGGCCGGCCAGCCGTTCGTCGTCCTGGGCGTGAACTATGGCGAGTCGGTTTCGCGTATCACGAGCTTTCTCAAGCAGGTGCCCGTGGACTTTCCCATGCTGCGCGACCCCCGCCATGAGGCCATCGAGGCCTGGCGGGTCCGTACGCTGCCGGCCAGCTTCCTCGTCGGCCCCGACGGGCTGGTTCGGTACTGGGTGGTGGGCGAGCTGGACTGGGCCGCTGACGACGTGGTCGCCCGCGTGCGAGGGCTGTTGCCTAAGCGGTGACGCGAATGACGGGCTCGGCGACGACGACGCCGATCTCGGCACAGGCCTCACCCCGCGCGGCGATTTCCCGGTGAACCTCGTTGGCGCGCTCCGGATCTACGGAGAAGAGGAGCCCGCCGGACGTCTCCGCTTCGAACAGGAGCGAGGCCAGCGCCGGGGCCACCGCCCCGTCGATCGTGAGCCGCGGGCCGAAGAGACCTTCGACGTAACGCCGGTTGCGCCTCATGCCTCCGCTGAAGTGGCCCTTGTCGGCCAGAGCCAGGGCCCCGGGCAATAGCGGCAGCCGGCCGGCCGAGATCTCCAGGCCGGCTCCGGACGCCTCCACCATCTCGCCGGCGTGGCCCAGGAGGCCGAACCCCGTGATGTCCGTCGCGCCTCGGGCGCCGCAAGCGATGGCCACCTGTGCGGCCGCCCGGTTGAGCCTCAGCATGCTGGCGACGGCGCCGGCCAGGACGTCCGCCGGAGCGGCGCCCTCCTTGCCCGCCGTCGTGATGACGCCGGTCCCCAGGGCCTTGGAGAGGAACAGGCGCTGACCCGGCTGCAGACCCCCCTTGACCAGGAGCCGGTCGGGATGCACCCGGCCGGTGACGCACAGGCCGTACTTGGGCTCGTTGTCGACCACCGTGTGGCCGCCGGCCACGACGCCTCCCGCCTCGGCGACTTTGTCGGCGGCGCCCCGGAAGACGTCGGCGATGATGGCCTTGGGCATGTCGCGCGGAAAGCCCGCGATGGCCAGGGCGAAGAGGACCTCGCCGCCCATGGCGTACACATCGGAGATCGCGTTGGCCGCGGCCACTGCGCCCCACACGTAGGCGTCGTCCACGACGGGCGGGAAGAAGTCGAGCGTCTCGACGATGGCCAGATCGGGCGCCAACCGGTAGACGGCCGCGTCGTCGGCCCGGCCCAGGCCCACCAGCAAGTGCTCGTGGGCCGGCGTGCGATCGGCCTTGAGGACGGCCAGCACCTCCTGGAGATCTCCAGGAGCCATCTTGGACGCTCACCCCGCGCAGGAGGCGTAGGCGGTGAGGCGGATGTCCTTGCCCGTCACGGGTCTTGCGATGCGCGCTCGCGCGCCTGCGATTCCACGAATTCCAGGAACGCCTGGGCCAGAGGCGAACGACTGCGATCGCGATGAGTGACCAGGTGGAACGACCGGCTTACGCCGAGATCCCGAACGGCCAGGCAGACGAGGAGCCGCGCCCGGCACTCGTCCTCGACCGCCAGCCTGGACACGAGTGACACGCCGAGGCCCGCGCGCACCGCCTGCTTCACGGCCTGGGCGGAGCCCATCTCGCCCGCCACGCGCAGGGCGGACAGGTCGGTGCCGGCCTCGGCGAGCGCTCGCTCCAGCGCCTGGCGAGTCCCCGAGCCGCGCTCGCGCAGCACCAGCGGCTCGGTCCGGACGTCGGCCAGCGTCACGCTCTGCCGCGAGCTCCACGGATGATCGGGTGGCACGATGATCACCAGACGGTCCGCCAACAGCTCCCGGGCGACCAGGGCCCGGCTATCCGGACGGGCGCCCACCATCCCTATCTCCACGCGGCCTTCCTGCACCCACTCGCTGACCTGCTGACTAGCGCCGACACGGAGGCGGATGGAGACCTCGGGGTACTTGGCTTTGAACTGCCCGATGAGGGCGGGAAGAATGTACTCGCCCGGGATCGTGCTTCCCCCCACCTCCAGCTCGCCGATGAGCCGGCCCTGGAACTGGTCGATGGCCTGACGGGCTTCGCGCATGAGGACCAGGACGCGATGGGCGTACTCCAGCAGCAGCTCCCCCGCGCGGGTGGGCACGGCACCCCGACCCAGCCGATCGAGTAGTTGCACGCCCAGATCCTCCTCGAGAGCGCGCACGTGCTCGGAGACCGTCGGCTGGGTGAGGAAGAGCGCTTCAGCAGCGCGCGAAAAGCTCCGCAGCTCGGCGACCTTCACGAACACCTCGAGCCGGCGGAGATCCATGAGGGGGCGGCCCTTCAGGGGCCGGGAATCAGTGGCAGGCGCAACCGCCCCCGCAGCAGGAGCCGCCCGAGGGCATGGCGGTCGACACCGCTCCCTCCGCCTTGAAGGCGAAGAGCGAGAGCTTGCGCTTGACGTTCGCGCTGGCGCAGGCCGGACACGTCACGCCCGCGGTCGGCGTGGCCACATAGCGCTCGAACTCCCGCCCGCAGCCGGCGCAGCGGTATTCGTACACCGGCATCGCCTACTGCCCTCCCCGCTGGACGTAGCTCTTGACGAACTCCTCGGCGTTCTCCTCCAGGATCTCGTCGATCTCGTCGAGGAGCTTGTCGATGTCTTCCTTGATCTTCTTGCCCTTCTTCGTCAGCTCGGGGCTGCCTGCCGCCGCCCCGTCGCCGCCCTCGGAAGGTTTGCTCGGCCTGGTCTCTTTCTTCTTCTGCTCTGCCATAAGCGCTCTCCGTCGGTCAGGTGGACCGCGCCGCTGCCACCATCCTGTCCCAATTCTAACAGATGGCCCGAGGCCAGCGGCCCTTTTCAACCCCGCCTAAAGTGCTTGCTCAACGTCAAGGTCTGATGCTGGTAGGACGAATTGAGGCCGACGCCGTACACGCGCTCCGGCCGGCTGGCCAGCCGCTCGAACAGGACCTTGAAGGAGATCTGGCCGTCGTAGAGGAGGAACGGAACCTCCCGAGCCCGCACCTCCATGACGACCTTCGTGCCCAGCACGCTACCGTCGCCGTAGCCGAAGCCGGGATCGAAGAACCCCGCGTAGTGGGTGCGAATTTCCCCCGCCCCGGCGTCGTACACCACCATCTCCGCCGCGAAGTCCGGGGGCACCCGGATGCGCTCGCGCGAGACCAGGATATAGAACCGGTTCGCTTCCAGGATGTAGGCATCGCGCCCGGGACGCTTGATGGGCTCCCAGAACTCGGCGGGATCGTACCAGTCGACGCGACCCAGGTCGACGGCGGGCGGGTTGGGATGCGCCCGATAGCCGATGATGCCGCCGGTGCGCCGTCCCGAGAGGTCGACGCCCATGCACAAGCCCTCATTGAAGACGACCCGCTCCAGGGGGATCTGGCGGTCGTCGTCGTCGTAGAGGAGCGGCGTGTTCCGGTAGAGCTCGGCCAGTCCCGCGTCGGGCAGCAGCGCCTGGCCGCTGAGCAGCCGGAGCTGGTTGAGGGACTGCCCGCGGTGCACGCGAACGGGGAACGATTGGGGCGAGATCTCGAGATACAGCGGGCCCTCGTAGCCGGCGCCGATCTCGTCGAACCGCGGGGTGGCGTCGGTGATGACGCGCGTGAAGATGTCCAGTCGCCCGGTGGTGCTCTTGGGATTGCAGCGGCCGCGCACTGCCGGGGGCAGCGCCAGCGACTCCAGCAGGGGCACCAGATACACCGAGCCCCGCTGGAGCGTGGCCCCCGCCTCCAGCGACAGCCGGTCGATGACCAGGTCGGTGTCCTCGTGGCGCAGCCGTGCTTCCACGGATTCCCGGAACGGCAGGAAGCTGGCGCGCAGCTGGTAGGCCACGGCTCCCAGACGCAGGTCGAGACTGGCCGGCTGGAACTGCTGGTCGTCGAGCGCCGCTGTCGCGCGGATCCAGCCCGCAGCGGCGCCGGCTCGCAGCGCCTGGTAGGGAAGCACCCCGGGGGGAAAGCCGGGCTCGCCCGGCGCGGAGCTCCGCGTCACGCGCTCCACTTAGCATCGCCCCCCGGCACCGTCAAGGCGTCCGACGGCGGGCCAGCCAGAAGCAGGCCGAGCCGAGCGCGCTGAAGAACACCGACGACAGGAACACCAGACGGTAGGACCCCAGGAGGTCGTGCACCGCGCCTCCGAACCAGGGCCCGATGGCGGCGCCCACGCCGTTGGACACGTTCAGCACACCGTAGATCACGCCGAAACGGCGGCCGCCGAACAGCTCCGTGGCGATGGCGGTGATGATCGGACCCCGGGCGCCGAAGCCGAGCCCGAACAGCACGGCGTAGGCCACGAGCCATCCCGCGTGGGGCCAGGCTTCCGTCGCGATCAACGTGAGGGCGCCCGCGGCGGTGCAGCCGAAGGAGACCGTGGCGGAGACCGCGCCCCCGAACCGGTCGGCGGCCACGCCGAAGAGCGGGCGGCCCAGACTCGACATCAACCCCATCAGCCCGAAGATCGAGGCCACCAGCAGCCGCGGGAAGCCCAGGTCCACGGCGAACGCCACCTGGTGCGTGAAGACGGGAAAGACGGCCAGGGGCGTGAGGAGGTACGCGGCGAACAGCGCCCAAAACGCGCGTGCGCGCAGCGCGCCGGCCAGGGTCGCCTCCCGCGCGCGGCGCGCGGCGGTATGATCCACGGCGCGCGAGCGCCGCGTTCCGTCGGTGCCCTCCGCCGCCGACGCCACGGGATCCCGCGTGCCGAACCACGCGGTCGGCAGCAAGACGACGAGCACGGCCAGGCCGAGCGCCAGGCTGGCCGCGCGCCAGCCCAGGTGATCGATGAGCCACTGGCTGAGCGGACTGATCACGAAGATGCCGGCGCCCATACCGGAGAACGCCAGGCCGACCATGCGGCCCCGCCGCTCCGTCACCCAGTGGGACAGGAGCACGCCCATGGGCACCCAGCCCATGGCCACGATCCCCATGGCGCCCAGCACGCCCGTGTAGACATAAAACTCCCATGGCGTGCGGATGGTCGCCGCGAGGATCGCCGAGGCGCCCAGCAACCCGACCCCGGCGAGGATGACGCGGCGCGGTCCCACGCGATCGACCACGATACCGGCGACGGGAGCCAGGAGACCCTGCAGCAGCGTCGACATCGACAGCGCGCCAGCGGTCAGGGCGCGCGACCAGCGGAACTCGTCGAGGAGGGCGACGAAGAAGATGGGAAAGGTGAAGAAGACGCCGTAGGCGACGGCCAGCACCAGCCACACCGCCGCGACGACCCGGTGCTGCCGTCGACCTCCGGCGGCCCCGGGCGATGGCGGGCCCGTCACGCGATGGCGTGCGCGACGGCACCCTGCCCGTCGACGTCGAGGGTACGTGCGCGGCCCGCGATCTGCGCGCGCCGGAGGGCCGCCTCCATCGCTTCGGCGACGGCCTGGGCGTCGTCGGCCACCACGGCCAGCAGCGCCGGGCCGGCGCCGCTCAGCACGCATCCCAGCGCTCCGGCCCGGCGCGCCGCCGCAGCCACCTCCGGCATCCAGGGGAACAACGACAGGCGGTACGGCTCGTGCAGCCGATCCTCCAGGGCCACCTGCAGGATCTCGGGACGGTCGGCCTGCAAGCTCGCCAGCAGCAGGGCCACCCGCTGCACGTTGAAGACCGCGTCTGAATGGGACACCGTCGCCGGCAGCACCGCCCTGGCCTCGGCGGTCGAGCTCGTGATCTCGGGCACGAGGACCACCCAGCGCAGGCGCTCGGGGACCGGCAGTGGCACGGCGGTGACTCCGTCCTTGCCCGAGCAGGACACGGTCAGGCCCCCGTAGAGCGCGGCCGCGACGTTGTCGGGATGGCCCTCGGCCCGAGCCGCCAGCGTGAGCAGCGCCGGACGGTCGAGGGGCGAGCCGAGCAGCGCATTGCCGGCCATCAGCCCGCCCACCCAGGCCGCCGCGCTGGAGCCGAGCCCGCGCGCCAGTGGGATGCGGTTCAGGCAGCGCACGGCGCATCCGGGGAAGCGACGACCGGCCGCCTCGTAGGCGGCGCGGATGCCGCGTACCACCACGTTGGGCTTGCCCGTGGGAACCTTGCCGGCACCCTCGCCCTCGACCGTCACGCTGATGCCGTCGGCTTCCTCGGCGCTCACCTCGTTGTAGAGCGCCAGGGCCAGGCCCAGCGCGTCGAAGCCCGGCCCCAGGTTGGCCGTGCTGGCAGGGACCTTGACCTGGACCTGCGGCGCTACAGCCGCTCGAGCAGCCACGCGGGCGTCAGCGAGATGGCCCAGGCGTTGAGGACCGTGTAGTAGTTCGTGAAGACGAGCACGCCCACGACGACGAGCAGGACGCCGGCGCTGCGCTCGACCACGGGGATGAAGGGCCGGTAGCGCTTGAAGAAGCGCAGGAAGGAGCCCAGGGCCAGAGCCGACAGCAGGAACGGCACGCCGAGGCCGGCGGAATAGGCGACGAGCAAGCCCACCCCCCGCTGCACCGTCTCCGCCGTGCCGGCCAGCGACAGGATCGCGCCCAGAATGGGTCCGACGCAGGGCGTCCAGCCGACGGCGAACGTGATGCCCACCAGGAGGGATCCCGCGTACCCTGCGGGCTTCTCGCGCAGCTGGAAGCTCGCGGTGCGGCCCAGAAGCCCCAGCCGGAATACGCCGGCGATGTAGAGGCCGAAGAGCACGATCAGCGCGCCGCCCAGTCGACGGATCCCCTCGCGATGCTCGAGCAGAAACTGCCCGGCCGCGCTGAACGTGGCCCCCAGCGCGATGAAGACCATGGAGAAGCCGGCCACGAAGGCGATCGCGTGCAGGAGGATGCGGCGGCGCGCCGCCGGCGCGATGTCGCCGGTCAGGTCGGCCACCGACATGCCGGTGATGAAGGACAGATACGAGGGGAACAACGGCAGCACACAGGGTGACAGGAACGAGAAGAGGCCCGCGCTGAAGGCCACCGCCACGCCGACCGACTGTCCCATCCCTATCTCGTCAGACCTTCCACCAGGGAATGCGCCGCGTCATTGTCCCAGGTTCGTGGCCCCAGCGCCAGGGCGGCCAGGTTGCCGTGCCGGTCGACGATGAACGTCGCGGGCAGCGCGCGCACGCCGTAGAGGTTGGCCACCTCGAATTTGGAGTCCAGCGCGACCGGGAACGTCAAGCGATGCTCGGCCACGAAGGGCCCGACGGGGGCGGGATCGCCGTCCAGCGAGACCGCGAGCAGGACGAAGCCACTGCCCTTGTGCTGTCGCCACAGCCGCTCCAGCGCCGGCATCTCCTCGAGGCAGGGTGGGCACCAGGTGGCCCAGAAGTTGACGAGGAGCACCTGTCCCCGATGCGCGGCGAGGCGGAAGGACTTGCCGCCCAGCAGGGGCAGCGTGAAGTCCTGCACGGCGCGGGGCCGGGACGGCCGGATCAGGTCCAGCTCGCGCATGGCCGCGTCGACGGAGATCTGACGCCCGCCCCGCGGCGTGCCCGCAGAGCCGGACGCCGGCCCCGGGGGCGCCGGCGCCGCTGGGGACGCCGGCGGCGTCTCCGGGCGGGCCGGCCGGGCGTGGACGACCGGAGCCTCGTCTTCCGCCGGACGTGAGGCGACGTAGGCGAGGCTCACGGCGATCGCCGTCAGCACCGCCGCGAGCAGAATCGAGCGAGCCAGCGCTCTCGACATGGATGAAAGCACCCTCTATATTATGCCCGCCTCGGCGAGGAGGTCGGACATGGATGAACGAGAGCTGCACGAGCTGCTGAGAGAGGTCAAGGCCGGACGCCTGTCGCGCCGCGCCTTCATGACGTCGATGATCGGGCTGGGGCTGACGGCGCCGATGGTGAGCCAGATGCTGGCGTCGGCCGGGATCGCGCAGGCCCAGCCGAAAACGAGCGGCTTCACCCCCACCAAGCGCGGCGGCGGAGGCCTGGTGAAGGCCCTCTTGTGGCAGGCGCCCACGCTCCTCAACCCGCAGTTCGCCGTGGGGACCAAGGACCAGATCGCCTCCCGCGTGTTCTACGAGCCGCTCTGCTCCTACGACCCCGACGGCAATCTGGTCCCCGTGCTGGCCGCCGAAGTTCCCAGCCAGCAGAACGGGATGTTGACGAAGGACGGAAAGTCGGTCACCTGGCGGCTGAAGAAGAACGCCGTGTGGCACGACGGCAAGCCGTTCACGGCCGACGACGTCGTCTTCACCTGGGAGTACGTGATGGATCCGGCGACGGCGGCCGTCACGGCCGGCCCCTACCGGGACATCGCGCGCATCGACAAGCTGGACAGCCACACCGTGAAGATCGCCTTCAAGAACCCGGCGCCGTTCTGGTCGGCGCCCTTCTGCGGCGGCACCGGCATGATCATCCCCAAGCACCTCTTCGCAGCGTACAAGGGGGACAAGTCGCGCGAGGCGCCCACGAACCTCAAGCCGGTGGGCACCGGGCCCTTCAAGTTCGTGGACTTCAAGCCCGGCGACATCGTGCGCGGCGAGATCAATACGCAGTACCACGTCCCCAACCGCCCCTTCTTCGACCAGGTCGAGCTCAAGGGCGGCGGCGACGCCATCTCGGCGGCTCGCGCGGTCATCCAGACCGGCGAGTACGACTACGCCTGGAACCTGCAGGTGGAGGACGACATCCTCAAGCGCCTGGAGCAGGGCGGCCGAGGGCGGGTCGACATCGCCGCCACCGGCAACATCGAGCACATCCAGCTCAACAACACCGACCCGTGGAACGAGGTGGACGGCGAGCGCTCCTCGGTCAAGAGCAAGCATCCGGTCCTGACCGACCCCGCCGTGCGCCAGGCCCTGAACCTCCTGGTGGACCGGGCCTCGGTGCAGGAGCAGATCTACGGGCGGACGGGTCTGGCCACCGCGAACTTCCTCAACGCGCCCGAGCGGTTCCGCTCGAAGAACACGCGCTACGAGCTCAACATCGACAAGGCCAACCAGATCCTGGACCAGGCCGGTTACAAGCGGGGCCCGGACGGGATCCGGGCCAAGGACGGCAAGAAGCTGAAGTTCGTCTACCAGACGTCGATCAACGCCCCCCGGCAGAAGAACCAGCAGATCGTCAAGCAGGCCTGCGCCAAGGCTGGGATCGATGTGGAGCTGAAGGCCGTGACCGCCTCCGTCTACTTCTCGTCGGACGCGGCGAACTGGGACACCTACAATCACTTCGCCACCGACATCCAGATGTACACGACCACCATGACCGAGCCCGACCCCCAGCGCTTCATGGATCAGTTCACCTCCTGGGAGGCGGCCGGCAAGGCCAACAAGTGGCAGGGACGCAACAAGACCCGGTGGCAGAACGGGGAGTACGACAAGCTCTGGAAGGCCGCCGAGTCCGAGATGGATCCGGTCAAGCGGGCGAGCCTGTTCATCCGGATGAACGATCTCGTCATCCGCAACGTTGTCGTCATCCCCGTCGTCTACCGGCCGCGCGTGGCCGGTATCTCCAGCCGGCTGCGGGATGTCGTCCAGAGCGGCTGGGACGTGGATACCTGGGGCCTGGCCTACTGGTCGCGCGCCTAGCGGTCCGAGGCGGGAGCCGGGTCGCCCGGCCCGGCTTCCGCTGAGGCGGCATGTCCAGGTACCTCGTTCGGCGCCTCTTGATCGCCGTCCCGGCCCTCCTGGGGATCAGCCTCGTGCTGTTCACGGTCCTGGCCCTGGCCCCGGGCGACCCCTTCGAGGAGCTGGCCACCAATCCGAATGTTCCGGCCGAGGTGCGCCTGAACCTCAGGGCGAAGTTCGGCATGGACGATCCGGTGCCGGTGCGCTACGCGCGCTGGCTCACCTCCATGCTGCGCGGGGAGTGGGGATTCTCGTTCGCCAGCCGCGTCGACGTCGACACCTTGATCCTCCAGCGGCTGCCTACCACGCTCATCGTCTTGGGCTCCGCCCAGCTGCTGGGGCTGCTCATCGCGCTTCCCGTGGGGACGCTGTCGGCGATGCGCCCCTACTCCATCTTCGACCAGGTGGCGACGACGTTCGCCTTCATCGGCTTCTCGCTGCCGACGTTCTTCACCGGCCTGCTCTTCATCCTGCTCTTCAGCATCTATCTCGACTGGCTGCCCTTCATCTATCGCGCCGACATCGCGGCGACCGGCTGGCAGTGGTACTGGGAGCACCTCAAGCAGGCCATCATGCCCGTCACCGTGCTGGGCCTCTTCCAGGCCGCCTCGCTGACCCGGTTCACCCGCTCGGCGGTCCTCGACGTGATCCGGCTGGATTACGTCACCACCGCCCGGGCCAAAGGGCTCTCCGAGCGCGTCACCATCCTCAAGCACGTGATCCGCAACGCCCTCATCCCGGTGGTGACGCTGGTCGCGCTCCAGCTGCCTCAGATCTTCACCGGAGCCGTGGTCACCGAGCAGATCTTCCGGGTTCCCGGCATCGGGTCCCTGCTCATCTCGGCTATCCTGGCCAACGACACGCCGGTGATCATGGCCATCACCTTCGTGTTCTCGTGCCTGGTCGTGCTCTTCAACCTGGTGGCGGACCTCGCCTACGGCTGGCTCGACCCCCGGATCTCCTTCCGCTGATGGCCGACGACGCCGCCTCGGCCGCCATTTCGGCTCCCGTTCTTCCCCGCGGCGTGGCCAGCGACACGCTCTGGACCGAGATGCGGCGCCGCTTCCGACGCCATCGTCTGGCCATGGCGGGGACGCTGGTGCTCGCCCTGATGGTCCTGGCGGTCCTGGTCGGGCCGCTAATCTACCGGGTGCCCGTCAACGAGATCGATTTCCGGGCCAAGCTCCAGGGACCGTCCTGGGCGCATCCGCTCGGCACCGACGATCTCGGCCAGGACCTGCTGGCCCGCATGCTCTATGGCGGGCGCATCTCGCTGGCGGTCGGCCTGGCCGCCATGCTGATCGCGATCACCGTCGGCACGCTCATCGGCGCGCTGTCCGGGTATGTCGGCGGCGTGATCGATCAGGCCCTCATGCGCGTGACCGATCTGTTCCTCTCCCTCCCGCAGCTACCGCTGCTGCTGCTCATCGTCTACCTCTTCCGTGACCTGCTGAAGAACGCGCTGGGCGCGGAAGCCGGGGTGTTCGTGCTCATCGTGGCCGTCATCGGCGGGCTGCGCTGGATGCCGGTGGCCCGTCTGGTGCGTGCGCAGTTCCTGTCCCTGCGCGAGAAGGAGTTCGTCGAAGCCGCGCGCGCGCTGGGCGCGCCCCCGCCCCGCGAGGTGATTCGCCACATCTTGCCCAACGCCGTGGGCCCGGTGATCGTGGCCGGCTCGCTCGACGTGGCCACGGCCATCATCGCCGAGTCCACGCTGTCGTTCCTCGGCCTGGGCTTCCCGCCCGACATCCCGACCTGGGGACGGATCCTCTTCGACGCCAAGGACAACCTGGACTTCGCCCCTCACTGGGCGGTGTTCCCGGGGACGGCCATCTTCCTGACCGTGCTGTCGATCAACTACGTGGGCGATGGGCTGCGCGACGCGCTGGACCCTCGGCGAGTGCTGGGGGATTAGGGACATGGGGGGCCCCGAGATGGCCCCCCATTCCCCCCAACGCGTATCTAGCCCTGGCCCTGCAGGAGGAGCTTGGCCACCTCGGACACGATCGCGCGAGCCCGTTGGTCCAGCTCGGCTTCCGTGAGGTTGGCGATCGGGTGCGGCATCATCAGGAACCGGTAGTCGGGGAGCCCCCACTGGGTGGCCATGGCCCGGCCTGTTCCCTCGAACACGTCGGTCACGATCGAGGCCGAAGGCACGCCGGCCTTCTCGAGGACGATGCCGTCGAGCACACTGCCCGACGAGCAGGACCCTCAGTCGCCGATGCCGGCGACCACGACGTCGCAGGTCCGGCGCACCTCCTCGACGATCTCCTCGTGGGCGGGCACGCTGGCGTTCCGCTTGCGCCACATGCGCGCCGAGGCGGCCCCGTACTCCTGGACCAGCAGATCACCGATCTTCTGGAGCAACCGGTCGGAGTTGAACTTGGTGTTCTCGATGAGGGCCACGCGCTTGCCGGTGAGCGACGTCGGCCGGGCCGTGTAGGCGATGGCCTGCCGGGCCGCCGGGGTGGTAGGGTCGAGGAGCTCGATCATCGCTTGATCTCCTTTGTCACGGCTTGGCAGGAGCGCCGGCTGCCCCAGCCGGGAATGTAGGCGGAGAAGGCTCCGGCTCGCCCGCCTGCGGCCACGACCAGAATATCATCGGGCGTTTCCACCAGCGGGCGCATCTTGCTCTCGTCACCCGGCTGAACCGGGCCGGCCATCCGCTGGGTCCGCCTGAGGTGGGCGTGGGAGTTCTGGGTGTGCTCCCACACGAAGCGGCGGATCTCCGGCTTGCCCCAACCGCCGGCGGCGATGGTCCGCATGTGCTCGCCGGCGATGATCAGCGCGTAATGCGGCTGCCCCATCACGTTGCCGGAGATCCGCATGGCGTCGCTGAGGGTGGTGAGAAACCCTTCGGCGGTATTGGAGAGCTGGTTGTACACCTGATGGGGAGCCTCGGCGGCCATCACGGTCACCGCGCTCTGCTCGGGCCGGAGCCCCCGCTCCACGTGCAGGGGCGTCCACGGACTTTCCTCCTCGTTCTCCCCGATCACGTAGGAGAGCTTGCCGGGATGGCCCAGGGTGCCCCGGTCCAGCGTCCCCGGCCAGGATCCGCACACGTTGCGCATGATCAAGCGCACGGCCCGCCCGATGGTGAGATTCGAACGCCAGCCCGGCCCGAAGAGATTGTCGCCGCAGTTGATGTCCAGCTCCCGCCGGATGGGCCCGTTGACGATCATCAGCACCCCGGCGCCGGCCGTCGAGGTGCCGGGCCCGTGATAGGACCACCGCGGGTCTCCGATGGCCTCCACGGCAGCGACCACCACCGGCATGTAGGCGGGGAGGCAGCCGGCCATCACCGCGTTGATGGCGACCTTCTCGGCGGTGATGGAGACCGCGCGGTGCTCGACGTAGGACACCTGGTGCTGCGGCTGCAGCCGGACCGCCTCCAGCATGGCCCGCACCTTGGCCTCGGTCGGGGGCACGACGGGCAGACCGTCGCTCCACCCTTGCTGAAAACAGAACTCGATGGCGTCGTCCGCGCTTGCCACGGAGTGACGCTGCGACGTCAACGTGACGGACATGGCGCTCCTTTCTCCAGCGGCGGCCACCCTATCACCGCCCCCTGGCGGGGGCAACGGGCTCTTCCACGGGCACGGTCACCGCGCGGGTGGCCCCGAAGGTCGGGACGATCGCCGAGTGCTTGCCGGGGCCTCCGGCCACGACCACCATCACGTCGTCGGGGGTGACGGCGACGCTCACGGTGTCGTCGGGCGAACGGCCGCGGAACCGGGCGGGGTCGATGGTGGCGAACCGGGCCAGGTTTTCCCGGCTGAACGCGCCCAGGCGCACGCGCGCGCGCTCGAAGAAGGCGCGCTTGAGGTCTTGCTTCGACCAGCCCGACGCGGCGATGGTCCGGGCGTGCTCGGGACCGAGAATGATCAATGGCTCTCCGCCCAGGTAGATGTTGTTGTTGCCGGTGGTCGCGGCGGTACCGGCCAGCGCCGACAGCATCGCCTCCGCCGACGTCGAGCCATGGTCGTTGACATTGTGGGGCGCCTCGGCGCCGCACACGGTCACGCAGCTGGTCGAGGCCGCCAAGCCGCGCTCGACGTGGAGCGGCTCCCAGGGCGATTCCGCCTCGTTCTCGGCCACACAGTAGGTGAACTTGCCGGGATGGCCGAGCGTGGCCCGGTCACCCTGGCCGGGTCGCGCCCCGCCGACGTTCTGCAGCGTGAGCCGGAGGGCGCGCCCCACGACGGCGTTCGCCCGGTGACCCTGCCCCAGGGCGTTGGGACCAGCGCTCACCCCGAGCCGCCGGGCGGCGGGACCATTCACGATCACCAACGGTGTGCACGGGTGGGTGGTGGCCTGGATGGCGTCGAGGTTGAAGCGGGGATCGGCGACAGCGCGGACAGCGGCGATCACCAGCGGCAGATGCTCGGGTCCGGCGCCGGCCAGCGCGGCATTGGCCGCGATCGCTTCGAGGGTTGCCCCGCCCCGTCGCGGCGCCAGGGTGGCCACGACCTCTCCGGCCGGCCGGCCGGAGAGCAGACGGGCGACTCGCTCGGCAGTCGGCGGCAGCACCGGCAGCCCGTCCCCCCAGCCTTCGGCGAGGGCGAACTCCTGGAACGCCTCGATGTCGTCGGGCGCGGCCAGCAGGGCGGCCGCGCGCGCCGCCGCCCTCGCCGAGGGAACGGGATCACGGGTCAGCGCGTGCACAACCGCGTCGAACACGCCGGCGGCGCGCGCCGCGACGGCCTCCGGATCCACGCCGCCGATGGGGTGGGCTACGGTGACGACGGGAAGGTCGGGCATGCCCAGCGCGGCGGCCGCGCCGTGGCCCAGCGAGGCGAAGAGATCAGTGCCCAGAACGACGGTGGGGATTCCCCGCGCCTCGATCTCGACCGCGTCGTGGATACTCCACGACGTGCAGGACCCTCAGTCCGCGGAACCGGTCAGGACGACGTCGGCGGCTCCCACGATGGCGTCGATGTCTTCGGCGGCCCGCGAGGACCCCGGCTTGCGCCAGCGGCGGATCGAGGCCACGCCGGCCCGGCTGACCAGGAGCTCGGCCAGGCGCGCCAGGAGCACGTCCGCGTTGGGCTTGGAGTTGTCCAGGACGGCGAGCCGGCAGCCGCCGAGAGCGGCGGGGCGCTTGGCCAGCGTTCTCAGCGATGTGTCGGTCAGCCCCAGCGGACTCAGCACCTGCATCGAGTGGGCCTCCCCTATGTCCAGGCGTGGGCCAGGAACGCGACTAGATCGTAGACCACGTGGACGACGATAGTAAACGTCGTCGAGGTGCGCCGTTTCACCAGGCCGAGCGCTGCCCCCACCGCGAAGATCATGAGGATTCCTGGGATCTGATACTGGACGTGGAGGACGGCGAAGAGCGCGGCGCTGACGGCGATGCCGACCCGGGGCTGGAGCGCGCCCCGGAAAAGCACTTCCTCGCCCACCCCGGCGCTGAGCGACACCAGGGCTGCGCCAGCCACCGGCGGGATGCCGACGAGCTCGAATTCGAACCGGTCCTCGAGCGCGTGAACGCCGGGAAGCACCAGGCTCTCGGCCCACTCCATGACGGCGACCGCGACGTTCAGGGCGAGCGCCGTCAGCGCCGCGTAGCCGACCTGCGGCGGCCGGAGTGGTCTGAGGTCGAGACGGGCCAGGGTCACGGCCACGTCGCGCGTGACCAGGAAGCCGACGCCGGCCAGAGCCAGGGCGACGTCGGAGACGACGGCGACCAGTGGCTCCGTCGGATGGAACGGGACGCTGGCGGAGGGCTCCTCCTGCAGTTGCACGAACAGGACGGCCGCGGAAAGGGCGGTCAGCACCATCGTCGCGGCGGCCACGGCGTGGACGGGACAGGCCGGGTCGAGCCCCAGCGGTCGCAGCCAGGCCGCGCGGAGCCGGGCCGGCGCCAGCACGGCGGCCAACGCGGCCGCCGCAAGCGAGGCGACGACCGTCTCGAAGGGATCGAGCCCGAACGGCTCCAGCGCGAGCGCCCACGTCGCGGCCGCGCCGGCCGCACACACTGCGGCGACCGCCAGGGCCACCCCGGTCAAGTGATTCCTGCCCCAGCTGGCGCGCCCCACCGCGTGCGCCGCCACCGCGGCGACGATCAGCGGAACGGTGAGGGCCAGGCCCTCCGCGACACCGGCGAGGTCGAGCGCAGTGAAGGCGACCGATAGAACCAGCCAGAGGAGCAGGCCCCACCCGGGCATCCTGTCCTGCCCTCCTAGCACCTCCCGACGCGCCTGACGAGCGGCGGACCAGGGACGCCACGGCCCGCCTCGCTCAGGACGGGCGCCCGCGTTCGACGCGCCCGGCCGGCGGCATAGCCACGGCCTGCCGGAACGGCAGCGTGACGGTGAACGTCGCGCCGTACCCGAGCCCCGGGCTCTCCGCCTGGACCGTGCCCCCGTGGAGCTCGACCAGATGGCGGACGATTGCCAGTCCCAGTCCGAGCCCGCCGTGGGTTCGCGCACTGGTGGTTTCGGCCTGGCGGAACCGCTCGAAGACGTGGGGGAGAAATTCCGGACTGATGCCCTGTCCGGAATCGCGGACGATGATCCGGACGTGCGCCCCGTCGGTCTGCAGGCTCACCTCTACGCGTCCACCGGTCGGCGTGAACTTCACCGCGTTCGAGAGCAGGTTCCACATGACCTGCTGGAGCCGACCGGGATCCCCCAGGAAGTGGGCGCCGGGGGAGTCCAGCTTCGTCTCGACGCGGATGGCCTTGGCCTCGGCCGCGGCCAGCACTCCGTCCAGGGCGGCGCGGATGACCGCGTTGAGATCGAGCGGCCGTACATCCAGGCGGAGGCGGCCGGTGATGATGCGCGACACGTCGAGCAGGTCCTCGATGAGCCGGGTCTGAATGCCCACGTTGCGCTCGATCGTCTCCAGCGCGTGCTGGGTGGCCGTCTCGTCGAGCATGCGGTTGCGCAGCATCCGCGTCCAGCCCAGCATCGAGGTGAGCGGAGCCCTGAGCTCGTGCGAGACGGTGGCCAGGAACTCGTCCTTGGCCCGATTGGCGGCCTCGGCCTCGGCGCGGGCGACTTGCTCCCTGGCCAGCAAGGCCGCCCGCTCCTTCTCGGCCTGCGTGCGCTCGGTGACATCGCTCACGATGTACACGCAACCGATCAGCGTCCCCTCGTCGTCGAGGACGGGATCGGCCGTGACATGGTACCAGCTGTCGCGGAAGGCCATGGTAGCGGTTTCCCGGCGGCAGCTCAGGAGCAGCCGCACGAAGGGCAACTCGGAGTCACGCTCGGGCGGCCCCCCCCACAGCCGCATCACGGGAGTCCCGGTGATGTCCGAGCCGGCGCGCGCGAATATCCGGAGGAACGCCTCGTTGCACTGCAGCACGGTTCCCGCGACATTGAGGACGGCGACGCCGTCCCGGATGGCGTCGAAGGTCGCCTGCCATTGCTGGGCCAGCTGGCGTGCGCGTGCTTCGGCCCGCCGAATGCGCAGCAGGGCCTTGATGGTCGCTACCAGCACGGGCGGCTCCACCGGCTCCGTCAGATACCCGTCGGCGCCGCCCTCCAGGCCCAGGGCGCGATGGCCGGGGTTGACGAACGTCGCCGACAGATGCAGCACCGCGATCATGGCCGTCCGCGGCTCCGTCTTGAGGCGCCGGCACACCTCGAAACCGTCCATGTCGGGCAAGTTCACGTCGAGCAGCACCACCGCGGGAGCGTGGGCCAGGGCCGCCCGCAACGCCTCGGCGCCGGTCGTCGCCTCCCGTACGGTGAAGCCTGCCCGGCGCAGGACCTGGGTGCGCGCGTAGCGGGTCGGCTCGTAGTCGTCCACGTTGAGCACCAGGGCCGCGGCCGTTTCACCCACGGGGCGCCTCCACAACGATGCCCGCCTGGACTAGCGCCTCCCGCAACGCGGCTCGGGCGGCGCGCCGGGAACTGTTGCCTTTGGAGAGCACGGCCGCCGCCCGGCTGGCCAGCTGGCGGTGCTCGGCGGCGTCGAGCATCTTCGAGGTCAGCACGATCACGGGGATGTCGGCCGTGCGCGGCTCGCCCCTGAGACGGTCGAGCACCTCGAATCCGGTCAGGCCGGGCATGACGAGATCCAGGATGATGGCGTCCGGTCGCTCCTCCCGGGCGCGCCGCAGGCCCTCCTCCCCGCTCGCGGCTTCGCCGACGACGAACGGCAAGTCCCGCAGCACCGTGCGCAGCACATAGCGATCCACCTCCTCGTCGTCGATGATGAGCAGCCGCCGCTCGGGGGCGGGCAGCGTGAGCCGGGTCAGCGTATGGATGAGCCAGTCGCGCTCGATGGGCTTGACGCCGTACGCATCGGCGCCGAGCGCCAAACCCTTCTGGCGATCCTCGACGGAGGTCGCCACGATGACGGGGACCGATTCCCCCTCGTGGCCCCGCTTGGTCTCGACCAGGAATTCCCACGCGTCCTCGCCCCGCAACACGATGTCCAGGATCACGGCGCGGGGCCGCGCCACCTTCAGCGCCTGCCGCGCCTGGCGGGTCGTGGCGGCGTGCACGAGCTGAAATTGAGTGCCCCTGAGGAACTTCTCGTAGAGCAGACGCTCCTGGGAGCTGTCCTCCACGACCAGCACCGGCACGCGGTCGGGCTCGGGCCGCCAGTCGGCCTCGAGGGGCGGCTCCACCGGCTCGGGCTCGGCATAGCGGATCGGGATCGTCGCCGAGAACGTCGAACCCAGGCCAGGCTGGCTCTGGACGGCGATGCTACCGCCCAGCAGGGCGGTGAGCTTGCGGGTAAGCGGCAGGCCCAGGCCGGTGCCGCGGAACCTCCGCTGCACGGGATGGTCCAGCTGGGTGAAGTCCTCGAAGATCCGCTCCAGGTCCTCGGGGGCGATCCCGATCCCGGTGTCGGCGACGGAGAAGACCACGGCCTGCCCATCGGAACTGAGGGTTGCCGACACGCGCACCTCGCCGCGCTCGGTGAACTTGAGCGCGTTGGAGATGAAGTTGCGCAGGATCTGGGAGACCTTGGCCTCGTCCGTGTCGAGCGGCGGGAGCGAGGATGGATCCTCGATCACGAGGCTCACCGCTTCGTTGACGAGGAGCGGGCGCAGCATGCCGCGCAGCGCCCCGAACAGGCCGGCCACGTCGAATTCCGAGGGCCGGACGACGATCTTGCCCGCCTCCACCTTGGCCAGGTCGAGCAGGTCGTTGACCAGCTCGGAGAGCTCCTCGGCCGCGCGCCGGATGAACCCGACCTGTTTGTCCTGCTCGCTGGTCAACGGCCCGTCGGCATGCTCGAGGAGCAGGCCGGACAGGGCCAGGATGGAATTGAGGGGGGTGCGGAACTCGTGGCTCATGTTCGACAGGAACCGCGACTTCATCGTGTCGGCCTGGCGCAGATGCTCGGCCTTCTCGTCGAGCTCGGCATAGAGGGCCACCACCCCCCGGTTGGTGTCCTCGAGCTCGCTGTTGAGCAGCGAGAGCTCCTCCTGGCGGGCCCGCAGCTCCTCCAGGGTGCGCAGGAGCTCCTGGTTCTGGCGCTGGAGCTCGGCCAGCGGGTCGATGGACTCCTGCATCGCCAGCCGCCTGCCCAGCGCGTCGAGCATCTCGGGGAGCATGACCGGCGCTCGTCGCGGGAACAGCTTTTTCAGCGACACCCGCGTCCCGCGACCGGGGGTCGACTCGATCTCGAACCGGTCCACGAGACGCCGGGCGCCCACGATGCCCAGGCCCATTCCCGTTCGGGATTCGTAGTCGCCGTCGAGGACCCGGGACAGATTCGGGATCCCGGGCCCCTGGTCGCTCACCTGGACGACGAAGAGCTGCGGCGCCTCCTTGCCTTCCACCAGGAAGTCCACGCGGCCGCCCCCGGCGTACGAGTACGCGTTGCGCGCGATCTCCGAGACGGCAGTGGCGATGCGCGTCTGGTCCTGCGCGTCGAACCCGAGCTGCTCGGCAATGGCCCGGGCCCGCTGGCGGGCCGTCACGACATCGGGTTCGTGTCGGAGGGCTAGCCCGAGCACAAGGGACGGCATGACGTTACTCCGACGACTCGCGGGCCACGATGACCGTCACGTCGTCGCGGCCGCGGGTGAAGTCACGGTAGAGCACACCGGCGATCAGGCCGGGGTGACGCCGGGCCAGCCCCGGGTAGCGCTCGAGGTCCCAGTGGGTGGCCAGGCCGTCCGAATGCAGCACGAGCAGGCCGCCGGGCGGCCACGGATAACTGAACTCGTCGATCCGTCCGGCGGAGTGTCCCGCCGTCCCGTTCTGGGAGACCAGCCGGCGAACACCCTCGTCGCCGACGATGACGGCCGAGATGTTGCCGAGCCCGCAGAACCGGACCACGCTGCGGCCGAGATCGACCTCGGCGACGGCCAGGGCGCCTCCCCGGGTGCCCTTGAGCCCGGCATGGGCCGCGGCGACCCAGCTCCGCGGTCCGTCACCGGTATGCCGACGGACCAGTCGCATCGCCGTCCAGGCGGCCTCACCCGCCAGGGGACCATGCCCGAGACCGTCGGCGACGGCGATGATGCTCCGCAAGCCGAGCCGCTCCACCATCCAGTCGTCGCCAGCGACGTCCTCCCCGGCCTTGGCGACACACACGGTCCCGACGTCCAGCCTCGGCCCGGCGGGCCGCGTGGGCTTCCTCTTGCCCCAGAGCTGGACCACGATCGCCGTGCCGGCGGCGGCCAGCGAATACAGGTCGAAACGGTCGCTGAGCCGGCGGACCGCGCCAAGACCGGTCCCCGGCGTCCCCGCGGTCGAGGCGCCGTCGCGCAGCGACTCGGCCAGGTTGGCGATGCCCGGTCCGCGGTCCACCGCTGATACTCCCACGCCGCAGCAACCGTCCTCGTCCAGCGTCTGGAGCAGCAGCTCGCCGCCGCCCGCGTGCTTCAGGAGATTGCTACCCAGCTCCGTGACTACCAGCGCCACCCGGCCGGCATGCTCGGCGTCGAACCCCAGTCGGAGGGCCAGCTCCTGGGCGGCCCGGCGAGCCTCCCCGGGCTGGCTCGGGTCCATGACGGCAAACTGGCGGGTGGCGCCCCGGCCGGCCGTCATCTCCACTTGGTCACCGTCACCCGCGTGCCTTCACCGCGCCGCGACACGATCTCGAATTCGTTGCACAGCCTTCGGGCGCCCCCCAGGCCGAGCCCCAGGCCCCCGCCCGTCGTGTACCCGTCCTTGAGGGCAAGCTCGATGTCCCCGATTCCCGGCCCCTTGTCCTCGAAGATGAGCCGCAGGCCCCGCCGGGTCCCCTCGGCCAGCGCCTGCAGATCGACGCGGCCTCCCCCGCCGTGATCGAGCGTGTTCCGGGCCAGCTCGCTGGCCGCGGTGACCAGCTTGGTCTGATCGACCAGCGAGAATTGCAGATCCACCGCCCATTGCCTCACTTGCTGGCGAACCGCGACGATGTCGTCCGAGGACCGGATGGGGCGGCTGTCACTCCTGAGCACGACCCCGCCCGTTCGCGCGCAGCAGCTCCATGCCCTTCTCGACGTTGAGGGCGGTCCGCACGCCGGGCAGCTGGAGCCCCAGCTCCACGAGCGTGATGGCCACGGCCGGCTGCATGCCGACGACGACGGTCTGGGCGTCGAGGACTCGGGACATCCCCGCGATGTTGGCGAGCATGCGCCCGATGAACGAGTCCACCACCTCGAGCGACGAGATGTCGATGAGCACTCCCCGGGCCCGTGTCTTCACGATGCGGTCCGTGAGGTCGTCCTGCAGCGTCATGGCCAGGCGATCGTGCATGTCGACCTGAATCGACACGAGCAGAAACTCGCCCATTTTGAGGATCGGAATACGTTCCATGCTGCGCTCCGCTCAGCGGGAGCCCTGGCGCGACATCGGCGCGCCCGTTTTCTGCAGCGCCACCGCGAAGGCGTCGGCCAGCGTGGCCTTGGTGATCACCGCGCCCAGCTCCACCCCGAGATGGACGATGGTCTGGGCGATCTGGGGCCTGATCCCGCTGATGATGCAGTCGGCGCCCATGAGCCGGGCCGCGGCGACGGTCTTCAACAGGTGCTGGGCCACCAGCGTGTCGACGGTCGGCACCCCGGTGATATCGATGATGGCGATGGCGGCGCCCGTCTCGACGATGCGCTGCAGGAGCGTCTCCATGACCACCTGGGTCCGGGCGCTGTCCAGCGTGCCGATCAACGGCAGGGCCACGATCCCATCCCACAGCTGCACGACCGGCGTGGACAGCTCCAGCAGCTCCTGCTGCTGCCGGAGGATGATGTCCTCGCGATTCTTCTGGAAGACTTCCATCGTGTAGAGTCCGAGCCGATCGAGTACCAGCGTGGCGGCCCAGATCTCGTCGACCAGCATCTCAGGCGACCCCGCGTATTCCTGGCGCAGACGCGCGAACACCGGCTGCTTCAGGGAGAAGACGAAGGTCGCGGTCTCCGCCGGCGTGAATCCGTGCTTGGCCCGCTGGCTGGAGGCCTCGGCCAGCAGCCCCCGGACGTCGCTCCAGACCGGGTCGGCGACGTCGGAACTCCCGCCGCGCTCCACGGCCTCGCGGAACGCGGCCAGGAAATGGCGCGACTGCTCGCGCTGCTCGGCCTCGTTCATGCGGTCCGAACGCAATGAGGAGCTGGCCAGTTGCTCCTTGATCCACAGGTTGAGCAGGTCCCCCTCGTGCTTTCGGATGATTTCGGCGAATCCCGGTCCAACTCGGCCCATGTCCGCTGTCCTCCTACGGAGACAGCACCCTTCGCTGTCGGTTCCGTCGAAGCTCTACCCTAGACACGCCGGCTCCGACCGGCAATGCGTAGTCGTACGTGATTCCGGAGTCGGGCCCTACGCGGGTGCGTAGCCGGCCGGCCGCTCAGTCGGCGGATAGGATTCCCTGGCGGATCGCGTAGCGGATCAGGTCCGTCTGGCTCCGGAGGCCGAGCTTGCGCAGCAGACTGGCTCGATGTGTCTCCACGGTCCGAGGGCTCAAATACAGGCGCTCGGCGATCTCCTGGCTCGTGCGGCCCTCGGCCGCCAGCTTGAGCACCTCGCGCTCACGAGTGCTGAGCGTCTCGTGTGGCGCCGGCGCAGCGGCCCGGGCGCCTTCCACGTAGGCCTCGACCGCCCGCTGGGAGAGGGTGGGGCTGAGGTAACGGTGTCCGGTGGCGACGGCCCGGATGGCGTCGACGAGGTCGCTGGGGCTCGCCTCCTTGAGCACGTAGCCGCTGGCCCCCCCGCGGACCGCCTCCCGCACGTAGGCGTCGCTGTCGTACATGGACAGGACGACGACCTGCGTCCGCGGCACGCGGCTCACAATCTGCCGGGTCACTTCGAGCCCCGTCATCCCGGGCATCATGAGATCCACCAGGATGACGTCGGGTTTCAGGCGCTCGGTGAGGCGCACCGCCTCGATGCCGTCACCGGCTTCTCCGATGACCTGGAGGTCGGCCTCGCCTTCCAGCAGGGACCTGAGCCCCCGCCGCACGACGGGGTGATCGTCGGCGAGCACGATGGTCGTCATGCCGCACCGTGCCCCTGCTCCGTCCTGTTCACCGGAAGCCAGCCCGTCACCATCGTCCCCTGGCCCGGCTGGGACTCGATGGTGAGGTGGCCACCCAGCAGGTCGGCTCGCTCGCGCATCCCCGAGAGGCCCGACGAGGCCCCGGAGGCCAGCGCCGTTTCCACGGCGAACCCCGCTCCCTGGTCCTCGATCTGCACCACGAGCATCGTGCCACCCTTCACGACGCGGACCGAGACGTGACGGCCCCGGGAGTGGCGGGTGACATTGGTCAGCGCCTCCTGGACGATCCGGTAGGCCGCCGTTTCCACCCGGTGCGGCAGGCGGGCCTCCAGTCCTCCGTGCTCGAACCGGACGCCGATGTTGGTGCGCGCGGTGTAGCGCTCGAAATAGGCCTCGAGCGCCGCGCGCAGGCCGAGGTCGTCCAGGACGGTGGGCCGCAGGTCGAGCGAAAGGCCCCGGACACGCCACACCAGCTCGTCGACGAGCTCGCCGGCCTCCTTCAAGACGTGCTCCCGGGCAGTGGAATCGCGCTGGGCCAGCCTGAGGAGCATCTTGAGAGCCGTCAGCTCCTGGCCCACGTGGTCATGCAACTCACGAGCCAGGGCCCGTCGCTCGCTCTCCTGAGCGTCGAACAGCTGCTCGCCCAGGCGCTGCTCCAGGCGCTTGCGCTCGGTGACATCGACGATGGCCCCGACCCATCGTCCGGGAAGCCCGTCCTCCGACGGCTCGGGACGGGCATGCCCGATGACCCATCGCGCTTCCCCGTCCGGACGCCGCACACGGAACTCGGCGGCGAACTCCCGTCGCTCGTCGAAGGCCTGCTGCCAGGCCTTGAGGATGCGATCCCGGTCGTCGGGATGGACGGCAGCCGCCCACCCCGTGCCCAACGCCTGGTCGGCCGGCAGCCCGGTGATGGCGAACCATTGATCGTTGACGTAGGTGAGCGATCCGTGGGCGTCGGCTTGGGCAAGACCGACCGGAGCATGCTGCGCCACTTGCCGTGATTCGCTCACGCTTGCAACTCCTGCCACGGGTGCCGCCCAAGGATCGTGCAATGACCGCGTCGGCGAAGCCCACGCTACCGGCCGGGCGCGACCCTGTCAACGCGTCGCTTCACGCCGTTCGCCCTCTCCTCGCCACGACGACGATCAGGGCGGCCACGGCAGCCAGCCCCACGGCCGTCGCGGCCGTCAGATAGGCTCGCGCGAAGGCGGTGTCGAAGCCGGCCGCCGCGCGCGCCACCGCGAACACGTAGGCCAGCGTCGCCACACCGCCCACCGTTCCGAGCGTACGGGCCAGAAAGGCGAAGCCGCCGGCAACGCCCTGCTGCCCGGCTGGAAACTGCGCCATCAGCGCCGTCATGTTGGGGGCCTGAAAGAGGCCGACGCCCAGACCGGCGGCGAGAAGCGCTGCCGCCAGCAGCGCGGAAGACGTCGTCGGGCCGGCGGCCGACAGCACCAGCAGTCCCGCCGACTCCAGAGCGAGCCCGGCCGCCATCGGCGCCCAGGGACCGACCCGATCGGCGAGCCGGCCCGCGGGCGTCGCGGCCAGCGCGGTGCCCATCGGCATCAGCATGAACAGCGCGCCCCCGTACAGGGCGCCCAGCCCGCGGCGCTCGAGCAGATCGAACGGGCCGAACAACCAGATGGCGAATATGCCGGCCTGGGCCAGGAAAGCCAGGACGCCGGTGCCGAGGACACCTGCGCGTGCGACCTCACGCAGCGGGATCAGCGGAGCCCCGACACGGCCCGTGGTCGCTGGCGCCGCCGCCATTGCCCAGCCCAGCACGGCCAGGGCCAGGGGCGCTCGCAGGTAGAACACCGATGCCCAGCCCCAGCGGTCCACGACCAGGCCCGCGATGAGCGGCCCCAGGGCGAAGCCCAGCCCGATCGCCGCGTTGAGAAACCCCAGCGCTCGGCCACGCGTGTCGGGCGCGGCGGCGAACGTGACCAGCGCGGGCGTGGTGCCGTAGACCAGGCCGCCCGCGAGCCCCTGGAGCACGCGTCCCCCCAGGAGCGCCGCGAAGCTGGCCGCCGTGCCGCAAACGACGAAGCTCAGCGCGCTCAACCCCAAGCCGGCCAGGAACACGGGACGGTGTCCGACGCGATCCCCCAGTGCCCCGCCGAAGAACGACACCAGGGCGTAGGTGAGCACGTAGCTGATGACCACCCAGCGGATCCGCTCGGCAGGAACGGCGAAGGCGGCGGCCATCGCCGGAAAGGCGATGTTCACGGTGGAGTCGAGCGAGACCACGAAGGCGCCCGCCCCCGCCAGCGCTTTGCCCACATCGCGTATGATGGCACGAGTGCGGACACGCGATGCCTGACCCGTTCGGCTGGGCCCTCCTGCTCGGCGGTGCGGCGCTCGGCTCGGTCATCGGGGGCGTCGCCGGATTCGGCGCCGGGCTCATCTTGCTTCCCCTGCTGGTCTGGGCGGTGGGCGTCCGCGCCGCCGCGCCCGTGCTCACCGTCGCCATGCTGCTGGGCAACATCTCGCGGATCTGGTGGAGCCGGCGCGAGGTGCACCCCGGCGTGGCGTTCCGCTTCCTGGCCGGCGCCATGCCCGCCACCGCTCTTGGCGTGGTGTTCTACGCGGGCGCCCCCGGAGAGTCGTTGCGGTGGATCATGGGCGCTTTCCTCATCGCCTCGGTGCCGTTGCGGCGCCTGCTGCTCAACCGAAGCGTCACCGTGCGGCTGCGCCACTTCCCCGTGGTCGGCGCTCTGGTCGGCACGCTGTCCGGAATCGTGGTGGCCACCGGTCCCGTCGCCTCCCCGTTCTTTCTGGCCTACGGCCTCCGGCGCGGGGCCTACATCGGCACCGAGTCCGTGTGCGCCCTGGGGATGCACGTGGCCCGCGGGCTGACCTTCGCCGGCTTCGCCCTGATCACCTGGGAAACCGTGACGGTGGGCCTGGTGCTGGGGGCGGTCATGTTCGTGGGCGCCTGGCTCGGCCGCGGCCTGCTCGACCGCATGAGCGATCGCACCTTCCTGGCCATTCTCGAGGTCTTCCTGGTGCTCATGGGCTTGCGGTTCCTCCTCGTCTCGCGGTAAAAGGGGCGCGCCATGGACCTGAAGGCCGGCGCCAACGCCGAGGTGGCCGTCACGGTGACGCCCGATCGCACGGCCGACGCCATGGGCAACCGAGGCGTCCACGTCTTGGCCACGCCATTCGTCGTCGGACTGCTGGAGGACGCCGCCGGCGCCGTGCTCGAGCCGCATCTGCCGGCGGGCGCGGCGACCGTGGGCACCATGGTGGAGATGCGCCACCTCGCCGCCACGCCCGTCGGCATGCGAGTGCGGGCCCGGGCCACCCTGCTCCAAGCCGACGGACGGCGGTTCCTCTTCTCGGTCGAGGCGTGGGACGACCGGGAGAAGATCGCGGAAGGCAAGCACGAGCGCTTCTTCGTGCGCGATCTCTCAGTATTCCTGGACCGGGTCATGCAGAAAGGCCGGGCCTGATGGCCGTCGCCCTCGCCACCGCCATCATCGGCAAGGAGTACCCGCCCTTTGCATTCACCGTGGAGCGCGGGAAGATCAAGGAGTTCGCGCGAGCCATCGGCGATCTCAACCCCTTCTACCTCGACGACGAGGCGGGGCGGGCCTCGCCGTGGGGCGACATCATCGCGCCCCCGACCTTTCCCATCATCTTCCGCTCGGAGGCCGCCGATTCGACCGCCGTGCTCCGCGACCTCGGCGTGGACATCGGCCGGGTGCTCCACGGCGAGCAGGAATTCGAGCAGGTTCGCCCCATCACGCCGGGCGAGACCCTGCTCTGCCGGACGCGGGTCGTCGACGTCTACGAGAAGCCCGGGCGCAGCGGTCCCCTGGGATTCGTGGTGCGAGAGATGAACGTGACCGACCGCGACAACGAGATCGTGGCGACCATGCGACAGGTCACGGTGGTGCGGCTGTGAAGTTCGCCCGGCTCTACTTCGAGGACGTGGCGGTGGGCGCCGACACGCCGCCGCTCGTCAAGGGCCCGATCCAGCAGATCCAGCTCACCCGCTACGCCGGCGCGTCCGGGGATTTCAACCCGATCCACCAGGACGAGGAGTTCGCCCGCGCGGCCGGCATGAGCGGCGTCTTCGCTCACGGCATGCTCTCGATGGGCTTCGTGGCCCAGGCCCTCACCGACTGGGCCGGGCCCGGCACCGTGCGCAAGCTGGGCGTCCGCTTCACCGCGCTGGTGAGGCTCAAGGACACCGTGACGTGCCGGGGGCGCGTGCTGGCCAAGCAGTCCAAGGACGACCAGCACCTGGTGGAGCTGGATGTCTGGGCCGAGAATCAGCGGGGCGAGAAAGTGGTGACCGGCCGCGCCACCCTCACCCTCCCCTCCCGGCTGTAGTGGCCCTTCGAGCGCCGGCTCCGCTGGCGCCTCCGGTCCTGGGGGAGGATTCGGAGGGGGTCGTCGCGCCCCTTAAGGGCGCACCAGTTTAACCGCCGGGAACCTCGCCGCGGGAGGCGACCCACTCGCGCAACGCGTCACGCGTCGAGGGAAAGGCCAGGGCCGTCCAGGGAATCTCCGACGGCTTCATCCACTCGAGCGCGTCGTTCTCGTTACAGGCGGTCAGGGTACCTCCCGTGACTCGGGCCTGGTAGACGATGATCACGGGAGCGGCCGGATAGGAATAGACGTTCAGCAGCCCCGTGAGCTCGGCCCGGAGCCCGGTCTCCTCGAACGTCTCGCGCAGGGCCGCGTCCGTCGCCGTCTCGCCGAAGTCGACGAAGCCGCCCGGGAAGGTCCACAAACCGCGCCCCGGGTTGATGGCGCGACGGGTGAGGAGGATCCGGCCATCCTGTTCGAGGATGGTGCCGGCGACGACCTTGGGATTGAGATAGAACACGAAGCGGCAGGCCGAGCACACCGCCTGCTCCCGCTGGTCGGGCGGGACCGCCTCCCGCGCCAGCGGCGCGGCACAGAGCGGACAGAACCGGATGGTGTGCGGGGCCAACAGCCGCTGTCCGTGATCGTCGCTCACGCCGTCGAGTCTAGCATGTGGTCGCTTGACACCTTCCGTGACCCGGTGCTAGAACGCAGGCGTCATCCGCACCGTTCTCTCGCCATCGGGGGGAGGTCACCCATGCGCCACCGTGTCGTCGGCGTCACCGCCAGCCTGCTCGTCCTCTCGGTCGTCGTCCTGCTCAGCGGGAGCCAGGCCCAGCCGCTGGCCGGCGAGTACAAGATCGGCGTCCTCGAACCCCTGACCGGACCGCTGGCCGGCGAGGGCAAGCGCCACCTGGAGGGCTTCGAGATCGTGCGGGACATGATCAACGAGCGGGGCGGGGTGATGGGCAAGCGGCTCGTCTTCGCCGTGGGCGACGCCCCCGACCCCACCGCGGCGGCCAGCGAGGCCAACCGCCTCATCACCCGCGAAGGGGTGAAGATCATCACGGGGACCTTCTCCTCCACGCTGTGCGGCGCGGCCAGCGAGGCGGCCGCCCGGCACAACGTCATCTACTGGGAAACCTCGTGCGTCGATCCGCGCTTCAGCAAGCGCAATCTCAAGACCGCCTTCCGGACCGAAATCGACGCCACCGGCTTCGGCTGGTACAACGTCGAGTTCATCGCCAAGCACCTGGCCCCCCGCCTGAACCTCCGACCGAATCAGCTCAAGATCGCCTTCCTCAGCGAGGACTCCTCGTACGGGCAGGGCGTCACCGAGTCGGCGCGGCAGCGAGCCAAGCAAGAATTCGGGATGCAGGAGGTGGGGCTGGAGTATTACAACTTCCGGACCATCAACGACTTCACCCCGGTCATCGTCAAGTTCAAGCAGGCCAACCCCGACGTCCTCCATCACGTCGCCTACAACAACGACGCGATCCTGTTCTGGCGGCAGGCGCGCGAGCAGAGCTTCCTCTTCAAGGCGCTGGTGCACGCTGGGGCCACCGGCTACGGCTCTCCCGATTTCGGCAAGGCTCACGGGGCCGACGCCAACGGGCCCTTCGCCCTGCTGGAGCCGGGGCCGGGCTTCCGCATCGAGTCCCTCCGGCCGGAGGGGCGGAAGCTGGAGCAGGAGTACCGTGAGGCCGTACAGAAACGCACCGGCTCCTATCCGCAAGGTGGCCACCAGCTCGCCGGCGGCGGCCTCTGGCTGCTCAAGCTCGTCCTCGACCGCGCCCGCACTGACGATCCCGAGACCTTCCGGAAGACGGTCCTCTCGCTGGATCTGCCGGTCGGGTCGATGATCAACGGCTGGGGCGTGAAGTTCAGCGAGGTGGGGCAGAACGCCAACGAGCGCGTACAGCACTACATGCTGCAGTGGCAGGACGGCCGCCTCGTCACCGTGTGGCCGGAGGAGTTCACCACCCTGCGGGCCAAGTGGATTCCCCTGCCCGCCTGGGGCCAGCGGAAATAATAGGCGTCCTCGCCCAGCTCGGCGTCGCCACGGTCCTGTTAGGGAGCATCTATGCGTTGATCGCCGTCGGGCTCACCCTGATCTTCGGGATCATGCGCGTGGTGAACTTCGCTCACGGCGAGTTCCTCATGCTCGGCATGTACCTGGCCTTCTGGTCGTTCACCCTGTGGTCCATCGACCCCTGGTTCATGGTGGTGGTGGCCATTCCGCTCTTCTTCCTCATCGGCCTGCTGACCTACGCCCTCGTCATGCGGGGCATCATCCACGCCTCGCATAACGTGCAGATCTTCACGACGGTCGGGCTGTCCATCGCGCTCCAGAACCTCGCCCTCGTCCTGTGGACGGGCGACTACCAGGTACTTCGTCCGTGGCACGCCGCGGTCGTGGTCCGCATCGGCAGCGCGGCCTTCAACCTCTCCCAGGTGGTCGCCTTCGCGGCATCGATGGCCCTCACCCTCGCCCTGTTCGCCTTCATGAAGTGGACGGCGGCCGGCCGGGTCATCCGGGCCACCGCTCAGGACGGGGAAGCGGCCACGCTCATGGGGATCGACACCGATCGCGTGTACCGCGTCACCTTCGCCATCGGCATCGCCTGCGTGGGCGCCGCCGGGGTGCTCGTCTCCCCCCTCTATGCCGCCTACCCGACCGCGGGCTTGCAGTTCGTGCTCCTGGCCTACGTGGTGGTCGTCCTGGGTGGCCTGGGCGACATGGTCGGCGCCCTGCTGGGCAGCCTCATCGTGGCCGGCGTGGAGGTGGTGGGCTCGTACTTCTTCGGCGCCGCCTGGAAAGAGGTCTTCTATTTTGTCCTGTTCATCGCCGTGCTCGTGTTCCGCCCGGCCGGGCTCTTCGGCCAGCGGGGCGCCGAGATGCTGGGCGCGTGATGGGCGCCCCGCGTCTCGGGCGGTGGGGCCCCGCGCTGCTCGTCGTCGTCGCCGGGGTCACGCCGCTGGTGGTGCACGATGCCTTCTTCCTCGACGCGCTGGTCCTCGTCCTCTTGTGGGGCGCCATCTCCGCCGCCTGGAACGTCGCCGGCGGCTACGCCGGCCAGGTCTCGCTCGGCCACTCCGCGTTTTTCGGGATCGGCGCCTACTCGGCGGCCCTGCTCTCCACCCGATGGCAGCAGAGCCCGTGGCTCGGCATGCTGGTGGGGGTACTCGTCTCCCTGGTCGCCGGCGCGCTGATCGGCTACCTGTCGAACCGCCTGCGCGGGCCGTACTTCGCACTGTCGACCATTGCGTTCTCGCAGGTGCTGCTGATCCTGGTCAGTCGATGGCGCGGCTTCACCGCCGGGTCCGAGGGCATCCCGGTGCCCTTTCGGCCCGGCTTCTGGACGCTCGGGCTGGATCATGTGGCCTGGGTGTATCTGGCTCTGGCGCTGGCCATCCTGTACTACGCCGTACAGCGGTACTTCGAACGCTCGCGTATCGGCTACCAGCTGGCCGGCGTGCGCGAAGACGAAGACGCCGCCCAGGCCCTCGGCATCCCGAGCCGGCGACTAAAAATCTTTGCCGTCACGCTGAGCGCGGCCATGACGGCGATGGTGGGAACGCTGTGGGCGCAGTACGTGGGCTTCGTGGATCCGTACTACGTCTTCTCCGTCGACCTCTCCATCCGGTTCGCGCTGAACGCCATCATCGGCGGTCTGGGCACCGCGCTCGGCCCGTTCCTGGGCTCGCTCCTCATCACCACGATCGAGACGTACCTGCGCGCGACCTTTTCCGGCGTGAAGACGGGCTTCGCCGGCATCTACCTCGTCTTCTACGGGTGCGTCCTGATCCTCGTCGTTCGCTTCGTTCCCGAAGGGCTGGCGGGGCTGGCCGCCCGCCTCCGGGCCCGGCCGGCGCGGGCTTAGGCCTGAAAGGACATGACGAGCGATGCTCAAGCTCGAGGGGGTGACCAAACGCTTCGGGGGGCTCACCGCTGTGAGGCAGGTCACGCTGGCCGTCGGCTCCGGCGAGCTCGTGGGCGTCATCGGCCCCAACGGGGCCGGCAAGACCACCCTCTTCAACGTCATCGCTGGGTACCACCCGCCCGACGGGGGACGCGTGCTGTTCGAGGAGCGGGACATCACCGGCCAGCCGCCCCACCTCATCTGTCAGAGCGGACTCACTCGCACGTTTCAGATCGTCAAGCCCTTCGGCAACCTGTCCGTCCTCGACAACGTCATGATCGGCTCGCTCACCAAGGTGACCTCCGTCCGCGCCGCCCGCGTCGACGCCGAACGGGTCGTCGAGACGTGCGGGCTGGCTGCGTACACGACGACACGCGCCAAGGCGCTGCCGGTCGGGCTGCGCAAGCGGCTGGAGGTGGCGCGGGCCCTGGCCACGCGGCCCCGGCTGCTCCTGCTCGATGAGGTGATGGCCGGCCTCAATCCGACCGAGCTGGCCGCCATGGTCGATCTCATCCGGGGCCTGCACGCCCAGGGCCTCACGCTGCTCGTGATCGAGCACATCATGGCGGCGATGATGCGCCTGGCCCAGCGCATCGCCGTCCTTCACCACGGCGAGCTGATCGCCGAAGGCCCCCCGGCGCAGATCGCCAGCGATCGCCGGGTGATCGATGCGTATCTCGGCGAGGAGTTCGTGCTTGCTCAAGCTTGAAGCGGTCGACGCCTTCTACGGCGATCTGCAGGCGCTCTTCGGGGTCTCCCTGGAAGTGCGGGACCGGGAGATCGTCGCGCTGGTCGGCGCCAACGCCGCCGGCAAGACGACGACGATCCGCGTCATCTCGGGCCTGCTGGCACCGCCGCGCGGTCGTGTGCTGTTCGGGGGGGACGACCTGGCCCGGGTGGCCGCTCACCGCCGCGTGGACCTGGGCATCGTACAGGTGCCCGAAGGGCGCCGGCTGTTCCCCTTCATGTCGGTGATGGAGAACCTCTTGCTCGGCGCTCACCCCGAGCGCGCCCGGCCCGAGCGTGGCCGCGCCCTGGATTACGTGTTCGCGCTGTTTCCCGTCCTGGCCGAGCGCCGGGGGCAGCTGGCCGGCTCGCTCTCGGGTGGCGAGCAGCAGATGTGCGCCATCGGCCGCGCCCTCATGGCCCGGCCCCGCCTCCTGATGCTCGACGAGCCGACGCTGGGCCTGGCCCCGTTGCTGGTCCGGCAGATCTTCGAGACCGTCCGCACCATCAACGCCGACGGGATGACCGTGCTGCTGGTCGAGCAGAACGTGCGCCAGGCCTTGACGGTCGCCCACCGGGCTTGCGTGCTGGAGAGCGGGCGCCTCGTCCTCGACGGTCCGGCCCGCGACCTGCTGCGCGACGACCGCCTCAGGCGCGCCTACCTGGGTCTGTGATCACGCGCCGGCGCGTGTGGGCGGGCGTGGACGTGGGGGCCGCGGCCAAAGGTTTCCACCTGGCGCTCGTCGACGACCGTCGGCTGGTCGGCGGCCCCGAGCGGTGCCCGAGCGTCGCCCAGGCGGTGCGCCGGCTCGCATTCTGGGCGCCGCGCCTCGTCGCCGTCGACAGCCCCCGCCGGCCGGCGCCGGCCGGCGAACGGTCTCGGCCCTGCGAACGCGAGTTCGCGCGGGCGGGAATCTGCGGCTTGCGCTTCACGCCGGACCGGGGGACCTTGCAGTCCAATCGCTATTACGCGTGGATCCTGAATGGCTTCGCCCTGTACCGGGCGCTGCAGGCCGCCGGCCTCGCCGCGGTCGAGTGCTTCCCCACAGCCTCGTGGACCCGCTGGCACGGGCCGCGCCGCGCCTCGCGAACGGCATGGTCCGGGGCCGCCCTCCGCGACCTGCCCCTCGCGGGCGTCCCTGGCCGTCTCAACCAGGACGAGCGCGACGCGATCGCCGCCGCCGTGACGGCCCGGGAACACCACCTGCGGCTCACCGAGCGCTTCGGCGATCTGGTGGTGCCGCGGCACCGGACGATCGGCGATCCTGGACGCGACGGCCTGGTTGCGTTATAGGACTGTCAGATGAAGATCGAGCGAAGCCGCCTCGAGCACTCCATCCAGACGCTGGGCCGCATCGGCGAAACCGCGCGGGGCGGCCTCACCCGCCTGGCGCTCAGCGACGACGACAAGCGGGCCCGCGACCAGATGGTGGCGTGGATGCGGGAGGCCCGGCTGAGCGTGACCGTCGATCAGATGGGCAACATCTTCGGCGAGCGCCCCGGCGCGGGCGCGCTGCCGCCCGTCGTCATCGGCTCCCACGTGGACTCGGTGCCGACCGGCGGCAAGTACGACGGTCAGCTGGGCGTGCTGTGCGGGCTGGAGGTGATCCGCGCCCTCGACCAGCACGGGGTGCGCACGCGCCATCCGGTGACGCTGGCGATCTTCACCAACGAGGAGGGCGCCCGCTTTCAGCCGGCCATGATCGCCAGCGGCGTCATGGCCGGCAAGATCTCGCTGGAGGACGCCTACAACGCCCGCGACAAGGACGGCCGGCGCCTCCTGGACGAGCTGGAGCGGATCGGCTACCTGGGATCCGAGCCCTGCGTGGCGCGACCCCTGCGGGCCTATCTCGAGCTGCACATCGAACAGGGCCCCTTCCTCGAAGAAGAGGGCCTGTCGGTCGGCGTGGTGGAAGGCATCGTGGCCATCTCGTGGTCGCGCCTGACTGTCCACGGGGTGCAGGACCACGCCGGCCCCACCCCGATGCGCAGCCGCCACGACGCCCTGGTGGCTGCCGCGGAGGTGATCACCGGCGTCCGTCGGCTGGCCAAGGATCTCGGGCCCGACACGGTGACGACCGTCGGCAACCTCACCGTGCAGCCCAATATCGTCAACGCGATTCCCGGCCGCGTGGTGCTGTCGATCGACATCCGGGACCCGCGTGACGAAACGCTGGCCCGCGCCCGGCCGATGCTCGATCGCCTGGTGAAGGAGGCTTGCGAACGCGAGGGCGTGCGCTGGGAGCTCGAGCACTACTGGCAGGTGCCCTACACGGCGTTCGATCCGGGTGTCGTCACCGTGGTGGAGCGCGCGGCCAGGGCCGCCGGCGCCCGCTACCGGCGCATCCGCTCGGGCGCCGGCCACGATGCCCAGTACATGGCGGCGATCGCGCCGGCTGGGATGATCTTCGTGCCCTCGCACGACGGCCGCAGCCACTGCGAGGAAGAGTTCACCCCCATGGACGACATCGAGCACGGCGCCAACACGCTGCTGCTGGCAGCCGTGGACTTGGCCGGCCGGGCGGACACGGCCGGCCAGGACTGAGGGCGGTCCGGCCATGAAGCCCCATCCCATCTTGCCCGGGTACTATGCCGACGAGACGCAGCGTCGCCGCTTCCTCACCCGGATGTTCAACGAGACGGCCACCCACTACGACCGCATCAACGGGATCATGGCCTTCGGCTGGGGCATCTGGTACCGGCGCTGGATTTTACGGCGCGTGGGGCTGCGACCGGGCGCCCGCCTCCTCGATGTCGCCGTGGGAACCGGCGCCGTCGCCGGCGCCGCCGTCCGGATCGTGGGATCGCCCGGCCGCGTGGTCGGGATCGACCCGAGCCCCGGCATGCTGGCCGAAGCCAGGCGGAAGCTTCCGATCCCGCTCGTCCAGGGCCTCGCCGAGCAACTCCCCTTCCGCGCGGGCCAGTTCGACTTCGTCAGCATGGGATACGCGCTGCGCCACGTCTCCGACCTCAAGCACACCTTCGGCGAATACGTCCGCGTGTTGCGGCCCGGCGGCACCCTGCTGATCCTGGACTTCGCCTGCCCGCGCTCTCGGCTGGGTCGCGGCCTGGGACGGCTTCACGTCAATCACCTGGGCCCGCTCGTCGCCCGGCTGCTGTCGCGCCGTCGCGAGGCGCAGACGCTGATGCGGTATTGCTGGGACACCGTCGAGCACCTGGTGCCCGCGGACACGATCCTCACCGCCATGGCCAACGCCGGGTTCGAGGTCGTCAACGCCACGGTCCGGTTCGGGTTGCTGAGCGAGTATCTCGGTCGCACACCGTCGCACCGCGGCGGCGGCCCGTGATCGCTCCGCCGGGCGAGCGCCGCACCTCCCCGGGGGCGGGGCCACGATGGTACTCGCATCCCTACAACCGCGCCGAGCTGTATCGGCTGGCCGGGGCGCTGGGCCGGCTGCCACGCCGGCTACGGCTGCGTCTGGCCCGGGGGCTCGGCTCGCTCGCCTCCCGGCTGCTGCCCGCAGAGCGCCGGGTCGTCCGCCGCACGCTCGCGACGGTGACCGGCGCGAGCGGCTCCCGGCTGGACGCCCTCGCGCTCGGCGTCTTCCGGGAGTTCGCCATGTGCTTCAGCGACCTCGTCTCCACGAATCGCCAGCCGGCTGACCGGCTGGCCACGCTCGTGGGCTCGGTCAGCGGAACGGATGGCTTCGTCGATCACCGCGGGGGGCTCATCTCGCTCACCGCCCACGTGGGCAACTGGGAGCTCGCCGGCCGCCTGCTGGCGCGACGTGCGGCGCGGGCCACGCACGTCGTCGTGGCCCAGGAGGAAGGGCCTCAGCTCGAGCACTGGCTCCGACGCAACGGGGACGGCGTGCGCTTCGTGACGCGGTCCCGACCGACGGTCTCGCTCGGGCTGGTCGCCGCGCTCCGTCGCGGCGAGGTGGTGGCCCTACAGGGGGACCGCGCGCTCGGGACCCGCGGCGACGCGCTCGTGCCGTTCTTCGGGCGTCCTGCGCCCTTCCCGCTCGGCCCATTCCTGCTCGCCGGCGCCGTCGGCGTTCCGATCGTGCCGGCATTCTGCGTCCTGGACCCGAGCTTCCGGTATCGGGTCGTCTTGCCGGAGCCGCTCCACGTCACCCCGGGAAGCGAGCGCGAGGCGTTGACAGCCTGGGTGGAGCATCTGGAATCGATCGTGCGCGCTCACCCGACTCATTGGTTCAATTTTTTCGACATTTGGGATCCATTCAGTACGTGATCACATGAGCATTCGGGCCCCGGCGGTGGCAGGGCAAGCGGAAGCCGAGCGAGTAGCCTCGGCGCTCGCTCGCCTCCTGCCTGCCAGCCTGGTGCCCCTGTTCGACGCCTCGTTCTGTCGCTCCGGGAGCCTCTACGAGGAGTACGCCCACCGCTTGACCATCGACGTCTTCCGTCGCGCCGGACTTGAAGAGGCGGCGCGAGCGCCCGGGGACGCGGCCGAGATCTCCGCCCGGGCGGGCCTGGCTGGCGGAGCGTCCCTGACCGCAGTCGACTGGCTGCTCCGGCACCTGGCCGCGCGTGGATTGCTCGAGAGCATCGACGCTGACGGCTTCCGACGCTTTCGGCTCCGCCGGGCGTTGCCCGACCTCGATCCCGCCGATGTGGCCAGGGAGCAGCAGGCGCACGACGCGTCCTGGCTGCCCTCCTACGTGCTCGCGGAAGCGGTCGCCCACGATTATCCGGCCTTCCTGCAGGGCGAGCGAACCGGCGAGGAAATCCTGTTCTCCCCGGCGCGCTTTCCACTCTGGGTGGCGTACTTCTCCAACGACAACGGGCTGTACGCCATCAACAACCGCGTGGGCGCCGCCGCGGTGGAAGCATGGCTGCCCGCGGGCGGAGGCGCGATCCTGGAGCTGGGCGGCGGCCTGGCCAGCGGGGCCATCGCCGTGCTCGAGGCGCTCGAGCGCGCCGGGCGGCTGCCGGAGGTTCGCACGTATCAGTTCACGGAACTGGTGCCGCACTTCCTGCGGCGCGGCCAGCGCGCCCTGCAGTCCCGGTTTCCCGAGGCCGCGTTCCTGACCTTCGGCCGTCTGGACATGAACGCTTCGTTCCGCGAGCAAGGCGTGCCGCCCGGCGGCCTCACCGTGGTGTACGCCGTCAACACGCTGCACGTCGCGTACGACCTCGAGGCCACCCTGGGCCAAGTGCGCGAGGCCCTGGCGCCCGGCGGGCGTCTGGTCGTTTCCGAGTGCGTGCGCCCCCGGGCCGGGCAGCCGATCTATCCGGAGTTCGTGTTCAATCTCATGGAGACGTTCCGCGCCCCCCTCCTCCGCCAGCCCCACCGGCCCAACGGCGGATTCCTCACGCCGGAGCAGTGGACGGGGGCGCTCGAGGCCTCCGGCTTCCGCGACGTCTGCTGGCTGCCCGACCTCGTCCGCCTCCGCGACGAGTTCCCGGGCTTCTACGTCGCCGCCATCGGCGCGACACGGAGTTGAGACGGCGACTGCCGTCGCACCCCGCGTGAACGCGTGGTGTGCAGGGGTGCGTTGTGACACCCCGCGCGGATGGGGAGGTTTGGAGGGGGCGGTCTCCGCCCCCTCCAAGCTGAAGTCACTCGGCCGGAGGCAGCTCGTCGGCCCGCACGTACCCATCCAGGGCGGAGGGCCTGGGCCGGACCCGCAAGCGCGCGACCACGGGCAGATGATCGGAAGCCAGGCGGGCCCGCCGGCTCCGGTGCACATGGAATGTCTCGCCTTCCAGCTCCAGGTCCCAGTAGATTCGGTCGAGCCGGAACAGTGGGAACAGCGCGGGATGGGTCCGGCGCATCCGCCGCATCGGCGAGGAAAACTCGTGGCGCAGGCCTCGGGTCACCGGTCCCCGATGCCACTCGTTGAAGTCCCCCATCAGGATGCGAGGCCCTTCCAGCCGGGACGAGGCCCGGATGAAGTCGGCCAGGAGCGTGAGCTGGTCCCGGCGCTCGCGCAGGCTCAGGCCGAAGTGGCAATTGAAGACGTGCACGGTGCGCCCGCTGGCGGTCAGGTCGACCCGCAGGCAGGCCCGCGGCTCCCGGCGGCTGCATGACAGATCGCAACCGGCCCAGCCGAGCACCGGCAACCGCGTGAGCACCGCGTTCCCGAACGTGCCGTCGCGGTGTGGCCGGGTGACGCCCATGACCAGCGTGAGGCCGAGGCGTGAAGCCAGGTGCGCCGCCTGGTCGGCCCAGCCCGTCCCCGGTCGCCGGATGACCTCCTGGAGACCGATCAGGTCCGGGGAGATCTCGTCGATGACGTCGGCGATGCGGTCGATATCCAGGCGGCGATCGAGCCCGACCCCCCGGTGAATGTTGTAGCTGGCGACGACCAGTTGCACGGGCTAGCCCTCGTAGTAGGTCATGAAGTGCGAATAGAGCTGCACGGGGTGAGTGATGCCGGCGGGCACCGACGCGCCGGGCGGGCTGACGATGAAGGTGTGGAGCTCGTCGGCCGATGGTCCGGCGTGCGCTCCGGCCTCGGGGATGTAGCTGATAGTCCCGTCGGGCGCGTCGTTGCCGTAGATCACCAGGTCCCCGGCGCAGGGCATGGCCATGAGGTCGCGGATCCCCTGAGCAGCCAGGGCCCAGTCCTCTCGGCCCGCCAGCGGCCCCACCGGCTCATCGCCCACCAGATAGCGTTTCCCTCGCCACAGACACACCGGCCCCGCCGCGCTCCGGGCCAGCACGAAGCCGACGCCACGGTGGCGTGAGAGCTCTTCGGCCAGCGCCGGGAAGCGTTGCTCGACCATCTCCAGGCTGAGGGGCTGGTCGTCGTCGAGGAAATAGACGAAGGCGTTGGGGCCGGCGGCGATGACCCGCACCCCGCCTTGCTGGCGGGCTTCCGGAGTCTCCCCCAACGTCCACGGGAAGTCCTGCTCGAGGTAGTTCATGAACCGCTGGAAGATGCCCGGAGCCCTCTGGGTCCGGAAAGTCTTGAGGCCGGTGGCCAGCCGCCGGCGGCCCCGACGGACCGGGGCGGTGTCGATGGCGTCCCCGGGCAGGAGCTCGTCGAAGAACACGCGCTCGAAGGCACGGCCGCGGGAGAGGTTCTGGTAGGGGATCGAGGCGACCTGCCCGTGGTCGGACAGCACATACAGATGATACCGGTGCTCGGGGACGCGGCGGACGACCCGCCACAGCTGGTGGATCGAGCGGTCGACACGACGCAGCGCGTGCAGGGCGCGACGATGCCGTGGCCCGA
This sequence comes from Candidatus Methylomirabilota bacterium, assembly GCA_035709005.1. Lineage (NCBI taxonomy): Bacteria > Methylomirabilota (SeqCode) > Candidatus Methylomirabilota bacterium. The sequence goes on from DASTFB010000087.1 coordinate 228,140, forward strand.
AGGAGTGGGCAAAGACGTCGTAGTCGACGTAGTTGACATAGATCGCCCGGACGCCGGCGTAGAGGTCGCGCGCGGTCACCAGCGTGAAGAGCTCGCGCACCCAGACCGATAGCGCGATCTTCAGGCCCAGCCACCTCCAGCCCCGGGCCGTCTCGCCCACCGGGTCGGCGATCAGGCGCAACACGGCCCGGACGATCTCCAGGCTGGTCAACGTCACGCACTTGACGATCACCCACAAGAGGACGACGAAGGCCGACACCACCCGGAGCAGCCCGCTGCCGGTGGGGCGCTTCAGCATGGCGAAGTTGAACACGTTGTTGACGGCGCTGCCCGTGAAGACGCATCCGTACGCGCTGCCCTCGGCCAGGATCCCGAGCCGCCCCCGGGCGTGAGCGTCTTCGACGAGCGCGGCGTCGCCCCCGCGAGGGAAGTAGACGTCGGCGTGCCGGCGCTTGTCGTGGTAGTGAAAGCCGGGGATGTCCGGCCGGACTCCGTACATGGCAGCCATCTGAAACGCCGGTGTCGAGGTGGGCAGACCCACGGACATCGGCGTGAGGCGGTGGCCGTGGCGCTGGAGCAGCCGTCTCAGGAACGGCATGCGCCCCTGGGCCAGCGCCTGCTCCAGCACGGCACGAGACAGTCCGTCGATCTGGACGATGAGGAGACGCTGGCGGGGACTGGCCGCGGGCGCGGCACCGAGCCGCAAGCGCCGCACCAGACGATCCACCAGGCGCTGCAGTCTCAGGACCGGCTCGTCCAGCGACATCGTTTCCATTGTAAACTCCCCAGGAAGCAATGATCCCGCCCGCTGGTGAGATAATTCGTGGTAGATCGTCCGCGAGGTCACGGGGGAGCATCACCATGGCCGAGCACCCACTGCCAACTGGGGACGTCGAGGACATCGTCGAGGGGGCGGCCGCACCACCCTGGATGACGATCCTGCACAACTGCGACTGTCACACCTTCGATCAGGTCGTCAAGCAGCTGCAAAAGGCGATCGGCTGCTCGGAGGCCGAGGGCTGGGACATCGCCTGGCGCGTGCACAACACCGGTAAGGCCGTGGTCAAGATCGGGCCGGAACCGGAGTGTGTGCGGGTGGGCAACGTCCTGGCCGCCATCGGGCTGGTGGTCACCGTCGTCCAGTCCTGAGCCTGGGGCATCACACCCCCGTCGGCCGCTTGATGCGCAGCGCCACCCCGGGATCCTTCTCGAGCTGGATCGTGGTGTGATCGATGCCGAAGCGCGCGTGGAGCACCGCGTGAAGCTCGTCGAGCAGGCGCTCGCTCTCGGCCAGATCCTCGACCACCACGTGAGCGCTCATGGCTTCCCGCCCCGACGTCAACGTCCACACGTGCAGGTCGTGGATGCGCCGGACCCCGGCCACCTGCGTCATGGCCGCGCCGATCTCGTCCAGCTGCAGGTGGGGCGGCGTTCCCTCCAGCAGGACGTTGACGGCCTGCACCAGCAGGCGCCACGTCCGGGGCACGATGAACACCGCGATGGCGGCACTGACGAGGGGATCCACCAGCGTCCAGCCGGTGAGCAAGATCACGAACCCGGCAACCAGCACGCCCACCGAGGCCAGAGCGTCGGCCACCACTTCCAGATAGGCCCCCCGGATGTTCAGGCTCTCCCGGGCCCCCCGGCGTAGCAGCCAGGCCGAGAACAGGTTGACGCCCAGCCCCACCGTCGCGATGGCCAGCATGGGGACGGCCATGATGGCCGGCGGCGCGAACAGCCGCCGGTACGCCTCGGTCAGGATGACGCCCGCGATCACGAGCAAGATCAGCGCGTTGACGAGAGCGGCCAGGATCTCCACCCGGTAGTAGCCGAACGTCTTGGCCGGCGTCGGCGGCCGCCCGGCGATCCACACGGCGAAGAGCGCCAGGGCCAGCCCGCCGACATCGGTGAGCATGTGGCCGGCGTCCGCAGCCAGCGCCAGGCTGCTGGTCCAGATCGCGCCGACGGTCTCGACGAGCATGAACGCTCCGGTCAGAACCAGCACGGCCACGAGCCGGCGGCGCGAGCGGCCGGCGGCGGTCTCTCGGTGTTCGTGCATCATCGAACCGATCCTAACAGGCCGCTGAGAAGGCCCGGCGGGATCCTAGCACCGGCGCGGCCCGAGCCTCGCGGAGAGATCCCCTGCATCGTGCTGGGGCTGGTGGTGCTGACCGGCGCCGCGATCATCCGCTGGTGGGTGATCCGGACTCGACCCGACTGCTGTAGCGAGCTGGCGGCGCTCGCGCAGCCGACGCGCCGCCTCAAACCGCCGCGCGGGATCCACGTCGTTCATCCGTCGTGCCCGCCACATCTCGAAAATCAGCCGGGCCGTGCGCGGTCCACTATACAATAGCGGTCGGACCGGGGCCGCGGGCGGGGTTGCCGGCGTCCTGCTCGCGGTCTGGGAAAAAGGACAGGGCATGAACGGGGAACGAAAGCTGGCGTTGTTCATCGACTTCGAGAACATCGCCCGCGGGGTCAAGGAGGCGCAGTACAAGCAGTTCGAGATCAAGCTGGTGCTGGAGCGGCTACTCGAGAAGGGCAAGATCATCGTGCGCCGCGCCTATGCCGACTGGAGCCGCTTCACCGAGTACAAGCGCCCGTTTCACGAGTGGGCCATCGAGCTCATCGACGTCCCCCAGAGCCGCTACAGCGGCAAGAACTCCGCCGACATCCGCATGGTCGTGGACGCGCTGGACCTGGCCTACGGCAAGTCGCACATCGACGCCTTCGCCCTGGTCTCCGGCGACTCCGACTTCTCGCCGCTGGTCTCCAAGCTGCGCGAGAACGACCGCTACGTGATCGGGCTCGGAGTCAAGTCGTCCTCATCCGACCTGCTGGTGGCCAACTGCGACGAGTTCATCTTCTACGAGGACCTCATCCGGGACACCAAGAAGACGAACCTGTTGCGGGGCCTGCCCGAGAAGAAGGCCGAGGCCATGGCGCAGCTCATCGACGCCATCCAGGCGCTCCTGCGCGAGAACAAAGAAACGTTGTGGGGATCCATGGTCAAACAGACCATGATCCGCAAGAACCCCGCCTTCAACGAGTCCTATTACGGATACTCCACGTTCTCGAAGCTACTGGAGGATGCCGCCAAGCAGAAAATCGTCACCCTGGAGCGCGACGAGAAGAGCGGCACCTACGTCATCACTTCACTCACCGAGGAGAGCGGGCGGGCGGCCTAGGGGCGTTGCGCGATATTCGGGGCCAGCGTATTCTTGGCCCGCATGAACGACAGGGCGTGCGAATTCCGTTGTGGTCCCGAATCCGCTGTAGGTTCCGGCCGCTCTGCTCGGCGCCATCCGATCCCCGACCCATGGCCTTCGTAAGCGTCGCCACCCCCGACGAGATTCCCATCGGTCACGGTCTCCTGGTCGAGCGCAACGACCGCACGGTGGCCATCTTCAACGCCGGCGCCGGGCGCTTCTTCGCCTGCGCGGCTTCCTGTCCCCACGAGGACGGACCGCTCGCCGAAGGCTGGCTGGAAGGTGACGCGGTGGTGTGCCCCTGGCACGGCTTCGACTTCGATCTGGCCACCGGTCGCTGTCGCGTGGACGCCGACCTGGCGATTCCCGTCTATCCGGTCCGGGTATCGGCCGGCGCCGTGGAGGTCGACCTGCCGTGAGCCCGCCGGCGAGCAGTCTCTACGTTCAGGCCGCCGACCACCCGTGGGTCGAACGGCGGCCCGCGTGTTCTGGAAGATCCTCCGGGAGGAGGGCGACCGGCGAACGGTGCTCACCCGCTACGCGCCCGGCGCCACGATCCCCCGCCACCGGCACCTCGGCGAGGAGCAGATCTACGTGCTGGAGGGCAGCGTCGCCGACGATACCGGTACGTGCACAAACGGCAACTACGCCCGGCGACCGCCGGGCTGTATCCACACCGTGACCAGCCGCGCGGGCGCGCTGGTGCTCGCCGTGATGTCCGGCGGTACCGAGCGATGCTAGCTTCGCCCGGGGCGGCATCGAGGGAAACCGTGGCCGAACGCGCCGTCCCACACGTGCGAAAGTTTCTCGGGCAACGACTGCGCGCCCTGCGCAAGCAGCGGGGCCTGAGCCAGGAACGCTTGGGGCGAAAGTCCGCGCTCAGCGGGAAGTTCATCGGTGAAGTGGAGCGCGGCGAGAAATCGATCTCTGTCGACAGTCTGTATCACGTGGCGGTGGCGCTCGAGGTGCCGCTACGCCACCTGACCGACGTGCGGCCGGGCCGGCGGACTCCGGTGCCCAGCGAAGAGGCCGAGCGCCTCTTCGCGATGGTGTGCGCGCACCGGCGCCCCGGCGAGGTGCGCAAGGCCCTCGAGGTCGTCCGGGCCATGCTGGGAGGCGCCGCGTGATGGCCGTCAGCGGCGCCGAGGTGGATGAATGCTGACCAGCGAACACGTATGGGTCGGCATCGGGCTGCTCGGCCAAGCGCTGTTCTCGGCGCGCTTCGTGGTGCAATGGCTCGCCACCGAGCGCAAGCGGCGCAGCGTGGTGCCCCGTCAATTTTGGTACTTTTCGATCGGCGGCGGCCTCACGCTTCTGGCCTACGCGATCTATCGCGTCGACCCCGTGTTCATTCTCGGGCAAGCCGCCGGGCTTCTGGTGTACTCTCGCAATCTCTATTTCATTCACCGCTACGGCGGGCAGGCGGCCGAGGCCTGACGTGGCGGAAGGACAAGGAGCGGCAGCAACTATGATTTGGGCCCAGTGTCAGACCCGTCCGGTGCTGATGATTCCCGGCCCCACCGAGCTTCCCCCGCCCGTGATCCAGGCCCTCAACCGCCCGCCGGCGATCCACTACGACGACTCGTTCGACGTCGGCATGCTGGAGCCCACCACGCTGGCGCTCCGCGAGGTGTTCCGGACCCGCAACGAAGTGCTCCTCCTGCCGGGCTCGGGCCGGACGGCGCTGGAAGCGGGAGCCACCTCGCTCATCGAGCCGGGCGACCGCGTCCTCGTCGTCGGCGCCGGCCAGTTCGGCGTCCTGATGCGGGACATCATGAACCGGGCGGGCGCGGCCTGGTCCGAGTTCAACGTCGAGCTGGGCCGCCCGCTCGACCTGACGGCGCTGGCCGCGGAGGCCGAGCGGTTGCGGCCCAAGGCCATCACGCTGGTGCACAACGAGACCTCCACGGGCACCACCTACCCGGCCGCGCAGGTCGGGGAGATCGCGCGGCGCGTGGGCGCGTTGTTCATGCTCGACACCGTGTCGGCCCTGGCCGGCATCGACGTGCGCACCGACGAGTGGGGCGTCGACCTCAACATGACCGGCTCCCAGAAATGTCTGGCCGCCCCGCTCGGGCTGGCCCTGGTGTCGGTGAGCGCCCGGGCCTGGGAGGCCATGGAGCGACGGCGGCGGCCGTCCCACAGCTGGTCCTACGACCTGCTCCGGTGGCGCGAGCACTGGATCCCCGAATCGCGAGGCGGCCGGCTCAGCGAGGGCGCCCCCCGGCGGCAACCCGTCTCCATCCCCACGCACCTCACCGCCGCCATGCAGGCGGCCGTCCGGCTCATCCTCGAGGAAGGGCTGGGCCAGCGCTTCCGCCGTCACGAGGTGGCCGCCACCGCGCTGCGGGCCGGCGTGCAGGCCATGGGGCTCGACCTGTTTCCCGATCCGTCGCTGTGGTCGAACACCGTGTCGTGCATCAAGGTGCCCAAGGCGGTGGAGCCCGCGGCCGTCGTCGCCCACATGCGCGATCGGCACGGCATCCTCATCGGCACCGGGCTCGACAAGCTTCGGACCAGTACGCTCCGCATCGGGACGATGGGGATCACGGCCAGTCCGCTCTTCGTGCTGCCGACGCTTTCGGCGCTGGAGCTGGCGTTGCGGGACCTGGGCCACAAGAGCGACCCGGGCGCCGGCCTCGCCGCCGCCCAGCGCGTCTTCGCCGACGCCTGAGCAGAAACGCGCCTGAGGAACGGGCGTGACGCAGCCACACGCACCTAGAGCAGCCCACCCTCGGCCTGAACCGAGCTCGCGGCCCCCGCTACAAATAGTCATTCCCGACGACTTCCCGTCGGTATTCGAGGGAACCGTCGCGCACGACCGGGCCCGGCAACTGGGTGAGGTGCACGTCTACACCGCTCACGGCGCCGAGGACGAAGCCGAGCTGATCCGCCGTATCGGCCGCGCCCGGGTGGCGATCAACATCCGGGCTCACGCCCGGTTCACCGAGCCGGTCTTCGCGGCCTGCCGGAACCTCAAGATGGTCTCCATCTGGGGAACGGGCACCGACAACATCGACCTGGATGCCGCCGGCCGGCACGGCGTGACGGTCTGCAACACGCCGGGGATCAATGCGCGGGCCGTCGCCGAGCACACGCTGGCCCTCATGCTGGCGGTGGCCCGGCGGATCCCCCGGATCGATCACGAGGTCCGGGAAGGCCGCTGGCCGCGCGATCTGCTGACCCAGCTGCTCGGCAAGACCCTGGGCGTGTTCGGAACGGGGACGATCGGCGCCCGCGTCATCGAGCTGGGCCGTGCGATCGGCATGACGGTGCTGGCCTGGAGCCTGCGCGGCGAGCCGGACCGCATCGCGGCCCTGGGCGCCCGGGCCGCGGGTAAGGAGGAGATCCTGCGCGAGGCCGACGTCATCTCGCTGCACCTGCGCCTGGTCCCCGAGACCCGCGCCTTCCTCACCCGCAAGGAGTTCGGCCTTGTGAAGCGCAGCGCGATTCTCATCAATACCGCGCGGGGGGCGTTGGTGGAGCGCGACGCCCTGCTCGATGCGCTGAGCCAGGGCAAGATCGCCGGCGCCGGCCTCGACGTCTTCCACGACGAGCCCCTGCGGCCCACCGATCCCGTCCTCAAGCTGGACAACGTCGTGCTCTCGCCGCACAACGCCGGTCAGACGCCCGAGGTCATCCGGGACGGCTTGCTCCGCGCGGTGGAAAACATCGAGCACTTCCTCGAGGGCCGTCCCACCGACGTCGTGGTGGCTCCCGCCCGCTGAGTCCGGCCTACCAGCCGTGTGACGCGTACCAGTCGTAGATCTCTTCGCCGGTGGTAAGCCAGACGCCCTTGTGCTTCTTGATGTAGTCGTAGACCGCCTCGAAGTACTTGATGCGATGCGGGACGCCGGAGATGTAGGGATGCACGGCGATGGCCATCACCCGCGGGTTCCGGGCGCCCTCCGCGTAGAGCCGGTCGAACTGGTCTCGGCACCGCTGGAGCCACTCCGACGACGAGTGGTGCTGGATGATCATCATGGGGATGTCGTTCAGCTCGACGGTATAGGGTACCGACACGAGCCGCCGCGCCGTCGTGCGGATCTCGTAGGGCTGGTCGTCGTTGACCCAATCCGAGACGTACTCGATCCCTTCTTCAGCGAGCAGATCGAGGGTCTCCCACGTCTCGGTCAGCCCCGGGCCCAGCCAGCCTTTGGGCTTGCGGCCCGTGAACTTCTCGAGCGTCTGGACCGTGTCGCGGATGACGGCGCGCTGATCGGGCAGCAGGTGCATGGCTCCCTGGACCATCCCGTGGCCCATGAACTCCCACTTGGCGTCGAGCATAGCCTGGGCCACCGCCGGATAGGACTCGCAGACGTGGGCGTTGATCGCCGTGGTGGCCCGGATCTTCCGCTTGCCCAGCGCCTCCAGGAATCGCCAGAACCCGACCCGCATCCCGTAATCGTGCCAGGCCCAGTTCGGCACATCCGGGACGACGGCCACGCCCTGGGGCGTCGTGAGGTATTGGCGCGGCATCGGCTTTTCCGGGCTCCACTCCTCCACGTTGACGATGGTCCAGACGGCGATCCGGGCCCCTTTGGGGAGCTTCCAGGGACGGCGGTGGGCGATGGGAGAGTACGGAAAGCGCTCCGATGGCAGTTTCACAGGCCCCTCCTCGCGAGGCTTTTCGATCGACCGGGCCGCGCGGGCCTATAGTACAATCACGACCCGTGACTCCGCCCCTGGGCATCGACATCCACTCGCACTTCTACCCGGAGAGCTACCTCAGACTGATCGAGCAGGAAGGGGCGGCCGCCGGCGCCCGGATCGACCGCAGCCGCGGTGACGGCCCGGCCATCGTGCTACCCGGAGTCAGCACCCCGCCGCTCTCGCCCGCCTACTGGGATCTCGACCTGCGCATCAAGGCCATGAACCGGACGGGCATCGCGGTACAGGCCCTGTCGCTCACCAGCCCCATGACGTACTTCGCCAGCCCCAGCCTGGGCCGGCGCCTGGCCCAGGTCTTCAACGACGCCCTGGCCCAAGCGCATACGGCCTACCCCGATCGCTTCGTGGGCTGCGCCACGTTGCCGATGCAGGATCCCGCGGCCGCCGTCGCCGAGCTGGAGCGGTCGGCTCGGCTGTCGGGCGTCCGCGCCGTCTACCTGGGCACCAACATCGGGGGGCGGGAGCTCTCGGACCAGGCGTTCTCCGCGCTGTTCGAGCGCTGCCAGGAGTACGAGCTGCCGATCTTCCTGCATCCCCTCAACGTCGTCGGCAGCGCGCGCCTGGGGCCCTTCTACCTCAGCAACCTGCTGGGCAACCCGTTCGACACGGCGATCGCCGCGGCCCATCTCGTCCTGGGCGGGGTGATGGACAAGTTTCCCCGGCTGCAGATATGTCTGCCGCACGCCGGCGGAGCCCTGCCCTACCTCTTCGGACGGCTTCAGCACGGGCAGCGCGTACGTCCCGAGGCCCGCGATCGGGCCCGGCGTCCCTTCGGCGCCTATCTCCGGCGCTTCACCTACGACACGATCAGCCACTCGCCGGAGGCGCTGCGCTACCTCATCGGCCTCGTGGGCGCCGACCGGGTCATGATCGGGAGCGATTTCTGCTTCGACATGGGCTACGAGCGGCCGCGAGACATCGTCACCAAGCGGCTGGGGCTCAAGGCGGTGGACCAGGCGCGGATCCTGCGCGGGAACGCCGCCCGCCTGCTGGGCCTGGGGACGGGGTGAGGGGGCGCGCGGCCGGCGCCGGCCGCCGCCTGCCGGCGTTCCTGCCCATCAGGTTCCATCTCCACCGCAATATCCGGAAGTACCCGGAGCTCTTCGCGCGGGCTCGCTCCGTCCTGGACGCGGTCGGCCTGGCCGGCGAAGCCGACGAGGCGGTGCGCAACCTGTCCCACGGCGACCGGATCACCTGGCAGTGACGCCCCTGTGAAAGCCATGGTGCTGCGCAAGCTGGGTGGCCCGCTCGAGCTGGCCGACGTGCCCGTTCCCCGTATCGGCCCCAACGACGCGCTCCTCCGCGTGCGCGCCACCGGTGTGGGGCTCACCGTGGTCATCATGGTCGGCGTCCCTGGCCGGGTGACGTCCTTCCCGCGGATCCCCGGCCACGAGGTGGCCGGAGAGGTCGTCGAGGTCGGCTCCGAGGTGACCACCGTGCGGCCGAGGGACCGGGTCACCTGCCACTTCTATCTGACATGCCACGCCTGCGCCTACTGCCGGAGCGGGCGGGAAACGCTGTGCACGGCGTTTCGGGGCAACGTCGGGATGGCGTGCGACGGCGGCTATGCCGAGTACATGGCCATTCCCGCCGCCAACCTCGTGCGAATCCCCGACGGGGTGTCGGACGTCGAGGCGGCCCTGGCCGCCGACGCCATCTGCACGCCGTACCACGCCTGCCGCGAGGAAGCGCGGGTGGGCCCGGGCGACGTGGTCCTGGTCATCGGGGCCGGAGGCGGGGTGGGTATCCACATGGTGCAGATGGCCAAGCTCTGCGGAGGCTGGGTGATCGGCGTCGACGTGTCGGACGCCAAGCTGGAGATGGCCCGCAGCCTGGGCGCCGACGCCGTCGTGGACGCCCGCCGGGACAGCCTGGCCCGGCAGGTGCTGGCCTTGACCGACGGCCGGGGCGTCGACGCGGCGATCGACACGGTGGGATCGACGGAAACCCTGGAGGGTTCGCTGGCCTCGCTGGCCCGGGCCGGCCGCCTGGTCATCATCGGTCACCGCCCTCCCGAGGTCTTCGGGGTGGAGGCGACGTTCCGGGTCGATCCCGGGCTGGTCCTCACCCGCATGCTGGAGATCCACGGCTCGCGATACGTCTCGCTGGCCGAGATCGGCCAGACCCTCGAGCTGCTCCGCCAGCGCCGCATCAAGGCCATCGTGAGCCGAACGTTCCCCCTGGAAGGCGCCCAGGAAGCCCACGAGCTCCTTCGCCGGAACGCCCTGGTGGGCCGGGCCGCCCTGCTTCTGGATCGGTGATGCTCGAGGTGCGCGACATCCACACCTGTCAAGGACTGGAACGTGACCGGCTCAGCTGTGGGAGAACGAACCCGATCAAGTCCCGCTACCCGGGACTGGGAGGAGCGACGACATGAAGCGCGTCGGCATCATCGGCGTGGGCTTGCTCGGCACGGCGGTCGCCTCGCGCCTGCTGGAGGGCGGGTTCGACGTCGTCGGCTACGACACGCGGCCAGCGCAGCCGGCGGCGCTGGCGGCGCGGGGTCTCCGGCCGGCGGCCAGCCTGCTGGAAGCCGCGGCCGAGGCCGACGTGGTGTTCACCATCCTGCCCTCACTGGAAGCGGTGGACGCGGCGATACGAGGTCCCGGCGGGTTGCTGGAGACGGCCCCGCCCACCGCCACCATCGTGCAGATGAGCACGATCTCGCCGACCCTCACCCGGGCGCTGGGGGCCGCCGCCGCCCAGCGGGGTATCGGATTCCTGGACGCGCCGATGAGCGGGACCAGCGCTATGGTCGCCCGGGGGGATTGCACGATCTTCGTGGCCGGCGACCGCCCGCGGGCCGATGCCTGCCGGTCCGTCTTCGACGCCATCGCGCGCAAGACGATCTACGTCGGCGCTATCGGTCTGGCCACGCTGGCCAAGCTGGCCACCAATCTCCTCGTCGGCCTCAACACGGCGGCGGTCGCCGAAGCGCTGGTGCTGGGGGCCAAGGGCGGTCTCGACCCCGCTCAGCTCCTGGCCATTCTCAAGGAGAGCGCAGCGGGATCGCGCATGCTCGAGGTACGGGGTCCCCTGATGGTCAGCCACCGCTTCGAGCCCCAGATGAAGGCCGAGCTCTTCTTGAAGGACTTCAAGCTCATGCTCGAGGAAGGCCTGCGCGTGGGGGCCCCGCTACCGCTCACGAGCCTGACCGAACAGCTCACGGTGGCCACGGTGGCCGCCGGGCACGGCGGCGAGGACATCGCGGCGATCATCACGGCCCTGGAGCGAATGGCCGGCCTGGAGCGGTAAGGCTTCGCCGGCTACGCCCGGTCGCGATGATCGCCGGTGAAGCCAGCCTCGGGCGCCGCCGGCGTCCCGGGCTCCGGGATCGAGCTCAGGATGCGTCCCAGCCGCCGGGTCAGGGCCCGGCGGACCAGCGGCGAGAGCAGCATCAGCACGGCCAGCCCCAGGAGCGTGGCCGCGATGGGTCGCTCGACGAACACCATGAACTCCCCGTGGGAGTAGATGAGCGACCGCCGCAGGTTGGCTTCGAGCTGCGGTCCCAGGATCATGGCCAGCACGAGCGGAGCCGGCTCGAACTGGAACTTCCGCATCAGATACCCCAGGAGTCCGAAAATGACGGTGAAGCCCACATCCGTGGCATTGTTGTTGACGCTGTAGGCGCCCACCAGGACGAACATCACGATCAACGGAGCCAGCAGGGGGTAGGGAACCTGAAGCAGGCTCACCCAGAGCCGGATGAGGGGCAGATTCAGGATGAGCAGCATGAAGTTGCCGAGGTACATCGAGACGATCAGGCCCCAGAAGATCTCGGGCCGCTCCTGGATGAGGAGTGGGCCGGGCCGGATGCCGTGGATGAGAAGGGCGGCGAAGATCAGGGCGATGGAGGCGTTGCCGGGAATGCCGAGCGTCAGCAGGGGAATGAACGAGCTGGTGGCCGCCGCGTTGTTGCCGGCTTCCGGCGCGGCCACTCCCTCGAGCGCGCCCCTTCCGAATTGCTCGGGATGGCGGCTGAGCTTCTTTTCCAGGGCGTAGATCAGGAACGACGAAATGGTGGCTCCCCCGCCGGGCAGCACCCCGATCAGGAACCCGATCAGCGAGCCGCGGGCGATGGGCGCGGAGGCGGATCGCCACTCCTCGCGGCTGCCTAGCAGGCCGCTGATCTTGGCCTTGAGGATCTCGGGCTTGACGCTGCGCTCGATGTTGACGAGCGCCTCGCCGATGCCGAACAGCCCCATGGCCACGATGACGAACTCGAACCCCTCGGAGAGCTTGAAGAAGCCGTAGGTGAAGCGGGGGCTGCCCATGATCGGGTCCAGGCCCACCGTGCCGAGCAGGAGTCCCAGCGCCGCCATGCTGAGACCCTTGGCCATCGAGCCGCCGCCCAGATAGCCGACCATCATCAAGCCCAGGATCAGCAGCGCGCTGTTCTCGGGGGCTCCGAACCTGAGGGCGAACTCGGCGAGCGGCGGGGCCAGCAGCATCAGGCCCACGATGGCCAGCGAACCGGCCACGAACGATCCGATGGCGGAGATGGCCAGGGCCAGCCCGGCCCGGCCCTGACGGGCCATCTGATACCCGTCGATGCACGTCACGACCGAGGCGGCCTCGCCCGGGATGTTGAGCAGGATCGAGGTGGTGGAGCCGCCGTACATGGCGCCGTAGAAGATACCGGCGAGCAGGATGACGGCCGAGGTGGGCGGCATGCCGTAGGTGACGGGCAGCAGCAGCGCGATCGTGGCCGGCGGCCCCAGCCCCGGCAACACGCCGACGGCGGTGCCCACCAGCGCCCCCAGGAAGCAGTAGAAGAGATTGACGGGCGTGACGGCGACCGCGAAGCCGTGAGCCAGGCTGCCCAGGATCTCCACGACGGCTCAGCGCGCGAGGAAGCCGGCGGGCAGCGGGACGCCGAGCCACAGCCCGAAGAGCACGTACGATCCGCCGGCGGCGAGCAGGGCCATGCCCAGGGCCACCGGCCAGCGATGCGGCTCGGTCACCCGCAGCATGAAGAGGACGAGGCCGAAGGTGGCGAGGGGATAGCCGACGGTGTCGAGCGTCAGGGCGTAGACGGTGAGCAGCGCGAGCACGCCGACGACCTTGCCGAACCGACCGCCCTCGCTCTGCCGCGGCTCCCGGGCCTTCAAGAGAGAGTGGCCGAGCAGCACGATCGCGAGCGACCCCAGGGCCAGACTCACCCACCAGGGATAAAAGCCGGGCCCGGGGTTGCGGACCACGCCGTAGGGCAGAAGTCGCGCAGACTCCGCCACCCCGATGGCCGCGAACACCAGCAACGCCGAGGCCGCGACCGCGTCGCGTCCGGCCATCGTCACGAGGAACCGCCTACTTGGCGGCCTCGACGAGCTTGGAATGCTGCTCCCACTCCTCGCGCCAGGTCTTCGCGAAATCCTTGCCGGACTGGAAGCTGACCTCGTCGCCCAGGCTCTTGATCAGTCCCTTGAAGGACCGATCCTCGCTGAGCTTCCTGAACGCGGTCTCGAGCTTGTCCATGATCGGCTGCGGGGTGCCCTTGGGGGCCAGCACCGCCCGCCACATCGTGAAGACGACGTCGAGGCCCTGCTCCTTCATGGTAGGGACATCGGGGAAGCTCGGATGCCGCTTGACGTCGGTGTTGGCGAGGAGCCGCATCTTGCCCGCCGCGACCTGGGGCGTGAGCTGGGCGGTGAAGCCGAAGGTGGCGTCGGCGTGGCCGCCCAGGACGGCCAGTAGCGCGGGTCCACCGCCGTCGTGGGGGATATTGTTGTATTCGAAACCGGCAGCCTTGCCCAGCATCCGCATGGGCAGGTCGGCGGCGCCCCAGGGGCCGCTGTTGGCGAAGTTCAGCTTGCCGGGATTCTTCTTCGCGTACTCGACCATCTCGCCCAACGTCTTCCAGGGCGCGTCGCTCCGGACCGCGATGAAGGGCGCGCTGTAGTTGATCCGGCACACCGGCTGGAACTGGTCAGGGCCGATCGGCGCCTTCTGCACGAGGGCGAACGTGGTGTTGGGCCCCGTGCCACCGAACAGCAGCGTGTAGCCGTCGGGCTTGGCGCGGATCACGTGCCGCGAACCGACGGCGCCACCGCCACCCGGCCTGAGGACGACCAGCAACGGCTGGCCGAGGTGCTCGTGGGCGACGCTGGCCACGGCCCGGGCGGTGAGGTCGTGCGAGCCGCCGGGACCGAAGGGGAGCACCAGCTCGACCGGCTTGGTCGGGAACTCCTGGGCAGAGGCCGAGAGCCCCGAACCCAGAACCGCCACCAGCGCCATCAGCGCCAGCGTCAACGCGCGCTTGTGGGCCATGAACGCCTCCTATCACCGAGCAGGCTTTCCGCGTACGTGCGCATCAAGATAGTGGGCGCCGCCGTAGAATGCAATAAGGCTTGAGCGGGCCCACACGCTCGTATAGAGTGCCTGGCGCCTTGCCCAGAGGAGGTCGCCCCATGAACCGGATCGAGGTGGGCATCATCGGCACCGGCTGGATCGGCGAGATCCGGGCTCACACCTGCGCCCGTCACCCGCTGGTCGCCGGGCTCCACCTGGCGGAGATCGACGAGGCCAGACTGCGGCGGGTGGCGAGCGAGACGGGCGCCCGCACCGCCACCACGGACTACCGCGAGCTGCTCAAGCGCGAGGAGATCGACGCCATCATCGTCTCCACCACGCCGGAGACCACCCACTACCCGTTCACCCGCGATTGTCTGCTCGCGCGCAAGCACACCTTCCTGGAGAAGCCCATGGGGCTGGAGCTCAAGGAGGCCGACGAGCTCATGAGCCTGGCCCGGGAGCACGATCTCAAGCTCACCATCGGCTACACCCAGCGCTTCAACCCCAAGTACGCGTACGTCAAGAAGTGCCTGGACGACGGCACGCTGGGCCGGCCCGTCACCGCGCTGGTGAGCCGCAACGTCTCTCGCTCCATCGGCAACAAGATCGGCGGGCGCATCCGGCTGTCGCCCGCCGTGATGGAAGCCACCCACGACATCGACTTCATCCTCTGGTGTCTGCAGGGCGCGCGCCCGGTGCGGGTCTTCTCCCAGACCGTGTACCGCATCATGGAGCGCGCGCACGGCGTGCCCGACTGTCAGTGGATCGTCGTCACCATGGACGACGGCACCGTGTTCACCATCGGCGCCGGCTGGGCGCTGCCCCCCGGCTACCCGCACTTCTCCTCGGCCACCATCGAGTTCGTGGCCACCGAGGGGGCCCTGCTCATCGACGACAGTCACCGGGACATCGTGCTCAACACGATGAAGAAGGGCATGGTGCTGCCGCTCAGCACGATGCCAGGGGAGCAGGTCGGGCACGTGTACCAGGGCCCCATGGAGGCGGAGACGATCCACTTCATCGAAGCCGTGACCCTGAACCGGCCGCTGCTGGTCACGCCCGAGCAGGCACGCCAGGTGATGGAGGTGACGCTGGCTGCGGACCTCTCCGCGGAGCGTCACGCGCCGGTCAGCTTGCCGCTCGATAAGTAGGCGGCGACGACCTGGGATCGTTAGCTTGGAGGGGGGCGCTCGACGCGCCCCCCTCCAAACCTCCCCCGTTCACGCGGGGTGCGACCACCGTCGCCGTCTCCCCTCCAAACCTCCCCCATTCACACGGGGTGCGACCACCGTCGCCGTCTCCCCTCCAAACCTCCCCCGTTCACGCGGGGTGCGACACGGTCGCCGTTTCCGCAGGCCTAGTCTTTCCCCAGCTCGAAGGCGTCGTGGGCGTCGGCGTGCAGGTGCATGCCGGCGAGGCCGGCCGACTGCACGTCACCGCTGACCAGGTGCAGGCGGTTGCCGATGACGCCGCCGGCCAGGCCGTGGCGGGGCATCGGCATGCGCGGCAGCATGATCCAGCGGTTGGTGGCCGGCTCGTACGCTTCCAGGGCGCGAAACGCGGCCATCAGGCGGTCGTCCTGAAACTCGCCGCCGGCCACGTAGATCCGGTCGCTGTGGACGCCCCACGCCACCGCACTGCGGGCGGTCGGCATCCGGGCCCGGATGCCTCCCCACTGGTCGGTCGCCGGATCGTACTCCTCGACGATGTCCGTGTTGCTGGCCACGCTGATAAAGGCGGCGCCGATACGGCCGCCGATGACGTAGATCTTGTTGTTCACCACCCCGACGGCGGCGTGGTTGCGCGCCGTCGGCATGGGGCTGCGACCCCGCCAGGTGTTCGTGGCCGGATCGTACTCCTCCACCGTCCCCACCGAGCGATGGGGCCGCGCCGGATGCACGGCGGGCTCCGAAGAGCCGGGATGTGTGCTGGCGCCGCCGATCACGTAGACCTTCCCGCCCACGGTGGCCGCGACCGGCGATCCCCGCTTGCTGGGCATGGGCGCCAGCGCCTTCCACGAATCGTTGGCGGGGTCGTATTCCCAGGCGTTGTCGACCGGCACCCAGGCTGGCCGGCCAGCCTTCGGAGGCACGAACCCTCCGAACACATAGACCTTGCCGTTGAGCTCGGTGACCGCCACGTGATGCGAAGGCAGGGCCATCGGCTTTTTCTTGGTCCACTTGTTCTCGGCCGGGTCGTACTCGAAGACCAGCCCCCGGGGCTGCCAGCCCGGCGCCAGGCCGCCGAAGACGTAGAGCTTGCCGCCAGCGCTGACACCGTAGAGCTCCTCGGCGGGCTCGGGGAACGGGGCCAGCTTCACCCACCGGCTGGGCGCCTGGGCTTCCAGGGAAACGGCCCCTGTCACCGCGACGACGAAAACGAGGATTCCCACCAGTCGCACCATCATGGTTCCTCCCTGCCCGAAGCTCCGGCTGCCGCGCAGATCCGACAAGCGTACTCGTCCAGCGTGCGCGTGGTCACGCCGACCGCCCCGTGCTGGCGCCGGTTGTACTCCTCGGGCTCGAGCTCGGTCCGGAAGGCGTCGTTGAGCCGGTTGATCATGTTGAACAGCGCCGAGGCCATCGAGATCTCGACGATCTCGGCGTCGGAGAAGCGACGGCGCATCTCCCCCCAGGCCGCCTCGTCGTACCGGGCCGTGTTGCGGGTGAGGGCTTCGGCCCAGCGCAGCACCGCCCGCTCCCGGGCGTCGAAGATCGGGCCGCCGGCATCGTCACTCTGCAGGGCGGTGAACTCCGCATCGGTGAGGCCCAGGGCTTGACCAAGCACCCGGTTGTGCTCCGTTCAATAGTGACACCCGTTGAGGATGGACGTCTTGAGCACCGCCAGATTGCGCAGGCGAGCCGCCGAGACCGCGCCGGCCTGCGGTTGCCGCACCGCCGCGACCAGGGGAAGGAACCACCGGGCGAGGCCCGGACTGTGGGCAAGGATACGGAGCAGATTGGCCACTCGCCCCAGCATGGCCTCCGCCGCGTCGTACACGGCGCGCACGCCGGCCGTCGCTTCATCGTTGGCGATACCGCGGATGCGCTGGGTCATCGCGAGCGCAGGGAGGGGCTGCTCACGGCCGAGACAATAGCATAGACTAAGAGCGCGATGAACCAGGACCTCCGCAGCTTCATCGGCGATTACCAGCGGGCGTTCCCCGGCGAGGTGGTCCGCGTCACCGACCCGGTCGGCCTCGAGCACGACGTGATGGCCGTCGTCCTCGAATACGAGCGACGCCGGCGCTGGCCCATTCTGCTCTTCGAACACGTCCGTGGTCACACCATTCCCATTGTGGCCAACGTCGTGGCCAGTCGCCA
Source organism: Candidatus Methylomirabilota bacterium (assembly GCA_035709005.1). NCBI lineage: Bacteria > Methylomirabilota (SeqCode) > Candidatus Methylomirabilota bacterium. The sequence goes on from DASTFB010000087.1 coordinate 245,634, forward strand.
GGCGCTGGCCTTCGCGCTCGGCGTCGCCCCCGGTGAGCTGGCCGCCGAGTACGCCCGCCGCATCAAAGAGCGCATCAAGCCCGTCGTCACCCCCGAGGCGCCCTTCCGTCACCATGTCGTCACCGGCGAGGCCGTGAATCTCGAGGCCCTACCCGTCCCGCTCTACTTCCCGGGCGACGTCGGACGCTACCTCACCGCCGGGATGTTGGTGGCGCGGGACCCGGACACGGGCGTGGAGACGGAGGGGTACCACCGCTTCCAGGTCAAGGGCCGCAACCGGATGGGCCTGAGTCTGCACTCGCGGCGCCGCATGTTCGAGTACCAGCGGCGGGCCGAAGCTCGCGGCGAGGCCCTGCCCTGCGCCGTCGTGCTCGGCCTGCACCCGCTGGTGTCGATGGGCTCCCTGGCCTACCCCCCACCCGACGTCGGCAAGTTCGAGGTCGTGGGCGGCCTGCTGGGCGAGCCGCTGCACGTCGCGCCTTGCGCGACGATCGACTTGCAGGTGCCGGCGACGGCCGAGATCGTCATCGAGGGCGAGATCCTGCCCGGAGTCCGGGAGCGCGAGGGCCCCTTCGGGGAATTCACCGGATACTTCTCGCAGCGCTCGACCGAGCACGTGTTCGTGGCCGGCGCCATCGCCATGCGCGAACGCCCCTGGTTCCAGTCCATCGGCTCCGGCCGGGCCGGCGACCACATCACGACGCTCGGGTTGGTTCGCGAAGCCGAGATCCTCAACGCGCTGAGCCGGGTCATCCCCAACGTGACGGCCGTGCATGTGCCTCTGTCGGGGACGTCCTCGTTCAGCGCCTACGTCGCCATCAAACAAGGCCGACCCGGTGAGGCCAAGCACGTGATCCCCATCGTGTTGGGGGTGGACCATTACCTCAAGTTCGTCATCGTCGTCGACGACGACATCGACGTTTTCGACGAAGCCGAGGTGTTGTGGGCGGTGGCCACCCGGATGCAGGCCGACCGCGACCTGGTGGTGATCTCGGGGAGCCTGGGCGCGCTGCTGGATCCCAGTGCCGACGACCGCGGCGTGACGGCCAAGCTCGGAATCGATGCGACCAGGCCGTTCGGCCGGCCCTTCGCCGAGAAGCTGCGCATGAGCCCGGACCGGATGGCCTGGGCCCGGGCGCTGGTCGACCGACTCTCCTCCTGACCCCTAGCGACCGACGCCCAGGCGCTGGGACATCGCCTGCGTGTTGCTGATGGCCCCCGCCAGCTCGTCCTCGCTCATGCCGCTGGCCCGGGCATCGTCGATGAACCGCCACAACCGCTCGCACAGCGCCTGCGCTTCGTGGCGGCTCCCCTCATGCGCCAGCCGATCGACCGGCGCGTGCCACGCATCGACGAGGTTCTCGAGCGCACGGGTCAGCGGCCGCCGGGTCTCCTCCAGACGATTGGGGCCTACGCTACCGAAGCGGAGCGCGCGCAGTAACGGCGGGATGGCCTCCTCGTACATGCCGCTCTCCAGCCACCGCATCCCGACCTTCGTATAGCTCCACCACAGTCGGCGCTCGAGCTCCTGCCGTCGCCGCTCGGGCAGCCCCTCCTCGGGGATGACCGCCAGGATCTCCTCGGCTCGCTCCAGCGTGGCCAGCGCCTCGGCCTCCTTACCATCCCGCATGCGGCGGAGGGCTTCGGCAGTGAGCTGCCCCACCTCGCCCCCGTAGGTTCCCGACAGCAGTTCCCTCAGGTTGGACTCGAGGTCGGCCGGCGGGGCGGGGATCGCGGCGAGCGCCTGCTTCATGACCTGCCGGGCCCGCTCGTACTCCTGCCGTTGGATCAGCTCCAGCGCCACGCGCTCGTAGGCCGGCCAGAGGGCGTCGCGGGCGGCGGCCTGAGCCGCTCCCAGGTCCTCGTCCCCGGGCACGATCTCCAGGCCCCGGTCGAGCCAGCCGAGCGCCTCGCGGATGGCAGCCAGGCGCTCCTGACCATCGGCCAGGCTGGGATTCTGCGCCCACGCGCTCCGCTCGCGGCCCATGCGCAACGCCAGCGTAGCCAGATGGCGCTCCCAGGTGGGACGCTCGGCGCCGGGGGCCGCGGCGATCGCCGCCTCGAACGCCACCCGGGCCGCGGCGGGCTCGCCCAGGGCCAGCCGGGCCAGGCCGAGCACACCCCACAAGCGCGCGGTGTCTTCGCCAGCTGCGCCGCCCTCCAGCGCGCCTGTGGCCTCGGTCACGACGTCGCTGAACTGCTGGCCCTCGTACAACGCATAGCAGCGCTCGACGGGTGGCCGGGCCGGCGGCGGCGGGGCGGCGGCGACGTCGGGCTCCGGCGCGACCTCCATCGGCGCCGCCGGGCTCAGGACGGGTTCAGGGGCAGCCGCCTCGGCGGCCACGGGGACGGCGTCGACCACGGGCAGGGCCTGGAATCCGCCGTCTGCAGCCGGGGCAGCCGCCGGCACGACCGGTTGCCCGGGCCGCGGGCCGGGCGGCACAGCGCCGAACGGCTCGGGGCGGTCGCTGAAGATGGGCCGCCGCGCGAGAACCTCGCGCACGGGATCGGTAGCGCGCGGCCGCAAGGGCACAGCACCGGTTCGGGCACGCCGCCAGGGGTCCCGCTCCGGCGCCCCGCGGCGGCCAGGATAGCGAGAGCGTGTCGGGGCGATCAACTCCAGCACCCCGAGGATCAGCAGGCCCACCGCCACCGCCGCTCCGATCAGGATGAGCGCTTCTTCGCTCAGCATGCCGGCTCGACGGGGCGGCCTTCCGCGATGGAGCGGTAAGCGGCCAGCACAACCGCCAGGTCGGCGCGGCCGGCGGCTCCGTCCATTTCCTCGGCCTTGCCCCGGACCGTGGCCTCCGCGAAGGCGGACAGCATCGCCTCGTAGCCGCGGACGTCACCCCGGGTCAGCCAGAGCCGGGAGCGTCGGCCGCCGCGGAGGGCCAGCCATCGCCCGCGATTGTCGGCGAAGCAGGTCGCCTGAGAGCCTGTCACCGTCGACCATTGAAACTTCGGAAGGCCTGGCGCTGCAAGTGAATTTGACAGGAGGCCAACGCCGCCTTCGTCGAGCTCGGCGAGCAGGCTGACCGCGTCCTCGCCGCCGAAGCCGACGAGCGTCTGCGGCGGCCGCAGGGCGAAGACCCGACGCACGCCCCCGCCCCACCAGCGCAGGGCGTGGACGTAGTGGATTCCCCCGTCGATCAGGGCGCCGCCGCCGGTCTGCTCGGCCTGCAGGCGCCACCCGGAGCGACGGTGGAGGCCGCGGGCCACCAGTTGGATCTCGCGTAGCGCACCGAGGACGCCACCGTCGAGGAGCGCCTTGAGCCGCCGGAAGGCCGGCATGAAGTGGAACTGCTCGGCGACCATGACGACCCGGCGGCTAGCCTCGGCGGCTGCGATGAGCTCGTCGGCCTCCTCCAGCGTCCGGGCGATCGGCTTCTCCACCAGCACGTGCTTGCCGGCGGCGAAGGCCAGCCGGGCATCGCTGAGGTGGCGATCGTGCGGCGTGCAAATCACGGCGCCGGCCGCGCGGGGATCGGCCAGGGCCGCTTCGTAGGATCCGTACGCCGCCACGGCTCGAAACCGGCGCGCGTATGCCCGGGCGCGCTCGAGGTCGCGGCTGGCGAAGATGATCGGCAGACCGAGCCGCCGGGCGGCGGCGGCGTGGCGCAGCGCGATCCACCCGCATCCCAGGATGACCAGCCCGGGCCCCGCCATGGGCCGAATGCTATCATTGGACCACGCACAAGGAGGGGGTATGCGCCGAGTTGCGGTGATCGGAGTCGGAGTGACGAAGTTCGGGAAGCACGAGCGCACGTCGGCGGAGCTCTTCGCCGAGGCCGCCCGTGACGCGCTGGCCGACGCCGAGCTGACGCCGGGCGCGGTGCAGGCCATCTACTACGGCAACGTCGTGGGTGGCGAGACCGAAAAGCAGCTCCACACGGGGCCTCAGGCCGCTTCGGTCCTGGGCATTCCGACCGTGCCGACCACGCGATTCGAGACCGCCTGCGCCTCCTCGCATGCGGCCTTCCGCCACGCCGTGATGGAGATCGGCGCTGGCCTGGCCGACATCGTCCTGGTCGGGGGCGCCGAGCGCGTGCTCAACGTGTCGACCGCGGAATCCACGGAGTACTTCGCTTACGCTTCCGACGCCGTGTGGGAGCAGCCGGCCGGCCTCACGTTCCCGGGCGTGTTCGCGCTCATCGCCCGCGCCCACATGACGAAGTACGGCACCACCGAGGAGCAGATGGCGCACGTGGCCGTCAAGAACCACCGACACGGGACGCTGAATCCCAAGGCCCAGTTCCAGAAGGAGATCACCCTGGAGCAGGTCATGAAGTCGGCGTACGTCGCCGACCCCCTCAAGCTCTACGACTGCTGCCCGTTCACCGACGGCGGCGCGGCGGTCGTGCTGGCCGCCGAGGACATCGCGCGCCAACGCCGGCGCGCGATCTGGGTGCTGGCCTCTGCGGCGGCCTCCGACTCTATGCTGATGCAGGACAAGCGTGACCTGGCCCGCGTGCCTGCCACCGAGCGCGCGGCCGCCGGGGCGTACCGCCAGGCCGGGCTCGGTCCCGAAGACGTGGACGTCGTCGAGCTGCACGACTGTTTCACCATCGCCGAGATCGTGGCCACGGAAGGCCTGGGCCTCTTCGAGCCGGGGACCGGTGGCATGGCGGCCGAGAAGGGCTGGACCAGCCTGAGCGGCCGGGTGCCCGTGAATACCTCCGGCGGTCTCAAGGCCAAGGGCCACCCGATCGGCGCCACCGGCGCCGCCCAGGTCGTGGAGATCGTCACCCAGCTCCGCGGCGAGGCGGGTTCACGGCAGGTCGAGGATGCGCGCGTGGGCCTGACCCACACGCTGGGCGGTAACACGGCCACCGTGCTCGTGAGCCTGTTCGGCCGTGAGTGAGTCCGGCATCACGATCAAGACCTTCTTCGACGGCGTCCGCGCCGGCACGCTCACCGGCATCCGCTGCGGCACCTGCGGCGAGCTGGCGATCCCGCCCAAGGAGTTCTGCCCGGCGTGCGGGGCGCGGCAGTGGCAGGCGGTGCCGCTGTCCGGCGAAGGCACGATCGCGTCGTACACGATCATCCGGGTCGCCCCGAGCCGGCACGCCGTCGACGCCCCCTATGCCATCGCCGTCGTCCGGCTCAAGGAAGGTGTCCAGTTGCTCGGACGCGTGGTCGATATCCCATTGGAGCACGTGGCCGTCGGCCTGCCCGTCTCCTTCCGCCCGCTCACGCGGAACGGCCACACCATCATCGCGTTCGGCCCCGCCTGACCGGCCCGGCCGGGGCGCGCACTCTTTTCCGAGGGCAGGCTGCCCAACCGGCCTTGCACTCTGTCGGCAGGCGATGTCCTTCGCCTGCGTCACCGAGCCTCGCGAACCAAATGCTCGGCTAAGCACTCAGCGCTCACGCCCGCCGCCGCAGCGGGTTTGGCCGGCTCCTTGCCCTCTCCGGGTGTGCATGAGCAGCTCGGCTGGCCGGGTCGGTCCCCTTTCGGCGTCGGTCGTCGTCGGCCTGTTGCTGGCTTGCCCCATCTCCGCTCACGCGTTCAGCCCGGTGTTCACCAGGCACTACGTCCGCGCGGCGGGCCCGCCGGTTGTCGTGGCCGACGTCTTCTCCGTCTGCGACCCCGGCGGCGCCTTCCATAATCGAGAACGCCCAGCGCACGAGGGCCGGATCAGCAGCGGCTCGATCGTCCTCGATGGACTCGAGGTCGTCGGAGAGAACGACTTCAATGCCCGCTTCTTTCGCCATTTCCACGATCCGCTCCAACCCTGGGGAGACCGCGGGTCTGACCACGCTCTTGCGGTTCGACTCCTCCGTCCACTGGATGCAGCGAGCCGATCAAGCCTGGTCGTGGCAGAACGCGCGTGATCGCTATTACGCCGCCCTGGTGTCGACGGTCACCAGTGCGGCAAGCCAGGGGCAGCGGGTGAAGGCATTCGCCGATACCTTCCGCGCCCTCGGCCAGGTCATGCACCTGGTCGTGGATGCCTCCGTGGCCGAGCACACCCGCAATGACATTCATCCCCTGGGCCCGCTCTACGGCAGCTATGAATACTGGGTCGAGGCTCAGCATGGGCTTCAGGCTCGGCGGCCGAGAGCACGTTCATCAACGACTTCCTCGTATTTCTGATCGGGTCCACGCCAGCCACTCTCCAACAACCCACTAACGACCCCCTGGCCCACGTGCCGATCGCCCGATTGATCGACACCGATACGTACACCGGTGCCGACCCATCCGTCACGGTTGGCCCGGCGATCGGCATTGCCGAGCGCCAATTTCTTCAGCGAGGACACGGGGACGGGCGCGCCCCTGGGTCGCCGCCATCCGTTTCTCTCCCTCGACCTGCTCGAGGCCTCGACCCACCCCGCCCCGCTCACCGGGCGGACGCGCAGCTATCGCAAGAAACAGGTCGATCGGCGAGCGGCCGCGCCGCCGACGGCGGAATCCCGGTGGATCCCGTCCTGGCCGAGTGCGTGCTGGAGGAGGCGGCGCGACAGGCGGGGATCCTGGAGCCACAGGCCGTGGCCTGCACCGACGAAGCCGTCTGGGCCGCCACCGCCCCGGAGATGCTGCCCCGGGCCGTCGTCTATCGGGGGCCGCTGGGCCTCGAAGCCGCCGCCGTCGTGCTCGGCACCGACGGTGATTTCCGGCCGGCGCGCCCGCCGGCATCTTGCCGGGCTGGCACGCGGGAACTCGGAGCGTGTCACCGGCGTTCGCCATCCGGCGCGAACACGACGAGAAGGCTGATGCTTTCCGCCCACTTGGCCCGTAAGCTACGGGCACTAGGGGTCTGGCCCACCCCTTGCTCCCTCGCGCGCGCGTGGATCCCCTCGCGCTTCCCTCACGCCCGATCGCCGCCGGGGAGGGCGAGCAAGCCGCGGCGGGGCTCGTTCAGTGAGCGTTACGCTGCAGCAGTCACCCCCGGCGGCGGGGCCGCGAGTCGCCGGAACCCACCGCCTGGTCTTCCGCGGCCGCGCCGGATCGCTGCTGGGCATTCACATCGTCAACGTCTTCCTCACCTTGCTGACCTTCGGGGTGTACTCCTTCTGGGCCAAGACCCGCGTCCGGCGCTACCTCTTCGCCCAGACCGAGCTCGATCACGATCGCTTCGCCTTCCACGGACGTGGTCTCGAAATGCTGATCGGCTTCGTCAAGGCCGTGATCCTGTTCGGCCTGCCGCTGGCCGCCCTCCAGTACGTGCCGCAGATCCTCGACGCCGGGCGCGCGACCACCGTGGCCGCCACGCTGGCCGCCTACGCGTTCGTGAGCGTGGTCATTCCCGTGGCCCGTACCGGCGCGCGCCGCTACCGGTTGAGTCGCACGTCGTGGCGCGGCATCCGGTTCTCCTTCCGGGGACGCACCGTGGACTTCGTCCGCATCTACGTGGCAGGCGCTCTGTTGAGCGGGCTGAGCCTCGGTCTCTACTACCCAGTGTTCGCCACGCGCAATCACGCATTTCTCGTCCAGCACTCGCACTTCGGCAATGCCCGCTTCGATTTCGACGGCCGGGGAACCGACCTCCTGGCCGACTTTCTTTACGCCCTGCTTCTGACCCTGCCCACCCTCGGTCTCGTCTGGTTCTGGTACGTGGCCCGGCAGCGGCGGTTCTTCTGGAATCACACGACCCTCCTCACCGCCCGCTTCCGCGCGACGGTGACCGGGTGGCGCCTGTTCCGGCTCAAGCTCGGCAATCTCCTGCTGATCCTGCTCACGCTCGGGCTGGGCTGGCCGTGGGCGACCGTTCGCATCGCCCGGTTCTGGTGCCGACACTTGACCCTCGAGGGGGCCGTCGATCTGGCCGCCATCCAGCAAGAGACCCAGGCCGCCTCGGCCACCGGCGAGGGCCTCCTCGGCCTCCTCGAGGCCGACCTCGACATCGGATGAGCTGGCGCGGCCACTACCTCGACGGCCGCCGGGCCAACCGCCGCGCCGCGACGGTCTGGGTGAGCCGGCGTGGCCTGGACATCACCACCGACGACGGGGCGAAGTACCACTGGCCGTTCGAGGAGATCCGGCAGACCCAGGGCGCCTACGCCGGTGAACCGGTGCGGCTGGAGCGCGGAGGCGATGCCGCCGAGACCTTGATCGTCGAAGACCTCACCATGCTCACCGCGCTGCGGGCGGCGGCGCCGAGCGGCCGGCGGTTTCACGATCCGCGCCGGCGCGGGCGTAGGGGCGTGCTCACGCTCGTCGCGGGAGTGGCGGCACTCGGGCTCGCCGGCGGCCTCTACACGTGGGGGATCCCCGTCATGGCCGGAGTGGCAACGCACCTCGTCCCCGTCACCTGGGAGACGAGGCTCGGCGACGAAGTGTTCACCCGTATCGTACGGCCTGAATCGCGGTGTACCGACGCGAAGCGGCAGCAGGCCATCGACGGCATCGTGGCCCGGCTGACCACTCCCCAGGGGACGGGGCCCTATCACGTGCGGGTCACGGTGGTCGACTGGGCCGAAGTCAACGCGCTCGCCCTGCCAGGGGGCAACATCATCATCCTGCGGGGCCTCCTGGAACGCACGGACACCCCGGAGATGCTGGCCGGGGTCCTGGCCCACGAGATGCAGCACATCCTGAGGCGGCACACCACGCGGGCGATCATTCAGCACGCCTCCACCGGTCTCATGGTCGCCGCCGTGGCGGGCGACGTGAGCGGCATGGTGACCTTCGCCCTCGAGGGAGCACGCGTAGTGGCCGCGCTGGGATACAGCCGGCGCGCCGAGGAGGAGGCCGACGTCGAAGGCTTCTACATGCTGCAGCAGGCGGGCATCGATCCCGCCGGCATGGTGGCCTTCTTCGAACGAGTGCTCGGCGCCGGCCGCGACGCGGAATCCGACGAAGACACCTGGCAGTATCTGTCCACCCACCCGGCGACGCGCTCCCGGATCGACCGCCTGCGGAATCTCCAGGCCACCGCGCCCCCGTCCACGCCGCGGCGCCTCGGCATTCGCGACTGGGCCGACATCAAGCGGATATGCGCCGGCGCCTGAGCGTCCTGCTGCTCGCCATCGCGATCATGGCGCTGTGGGGCGTCGCCTATCAGCGGCTGAGCGCGATGAGCAGCGCCTTCTTCCGGGTCTCGGGACCGGGCCTGCGCGGGCTCGCCCTGTACCTGCACGGCGACTGGGCGGCGGCCGCGCGCGCCTACCGCGATGGACTCCAGGCCTGGCGCCGTATCGAGTACGCCGACGATCCCTCGGGCGCGTTTGCGCTCACCGCCGGCGATCTGAGTGGCGCCGAGCGACGAGCCCGCACCACGCTGCGTCTGCTGCCCGCGGCCCTGGGACCCCGCACGACGCTCGGTGAGATCGCCCTCGATCGCAAACAGTACGCGGTCGCGCTTCGCCATTTTCAGGAGGTGCTGGACCGCGATCCGGACAATGTCGACGCGCTCCTGTTGTCCGCCATCGCTCGGGCCCGTCAGAGTGATGCCGGTGGCGCGATCGCCAGTCTGAGCCGGGGTCTGCGCCTGGGCAGCGCCGGCTCTCGCGCCACGCTCATGTTCCGCGTGCTGGAGCTGGCCGGCGACCTGGCGCCCCGACAGGGCTCTGCCCGGTCGCTGTGCCTGCTGGCTCATCTGCACCGCTATCTCCGCATCTTCGACGAGGCCCACGGCGAGATGGCCGTGGCCTACGCGACCCAGGCCATCGCCGCCGGCGACCGCCCCGCCGACGCCTACATGGCCCTGGGAATCGTGCACGACAAGCGCGGCCGCTACCGTGAGGCCCTGGCCGCCTTCGAGCGGGCGGTGACTGTCGACCCCCAGCACGCCGAGGCCTACCGCTGGGGGGCCCTGGAGGCCCAGCGGCTGCAGGAACCGATGCGCCAGTACCGCATGATCCGGGCGGCGTTCGAGGCGGCTCCCGATGATCCCTTCTATCTCGACCCACTCGAGGACGTTTTGCTGCGCAAGTTCGGCGATGCCCGCACCATGCTCGTGCTCATGCAGCGCGCGGTGGCGATCGACCCGGGCAACGCCTCGGCTCACGAGCGGCTGGCCCGCGCGGCCCAGGTCCTCGGCGAGCGTGAGCAGGCGGCCCAGCACGGCAAGCGCGCCGTCGATCTGCGGCGTCAGCGGAAGGACACGTGAGGCTCTCGGGCCCGATGCGTCAGCTGCTGGGTCGGCGGGTCTTGATGGCCGTGATCCTGGTCGTCCTGAGTGAGCACGGCCGGCGCGCCATGACCGCCTACCGGTTACCGGGTGAGTGGTTCGCGCTCGCCGCCGCCGCCGGGCTCGGATTGCTCGTCCTCGGTGTGCTGCTCGTCGTGGAGCGCGTGGTGACGGCCACGCCGTCCCGTGAGCTGCGCCCTCTGGCTGCCCATGCCGACACCTACGTCCTGCTGCTCGTCATCAACATGATCATCATCAGCTTCTTGTCCCCGGTCTTCCTGACCGCCGCCGAGACACCACTGCCGAGCCCCGTCGTGCAGCACGCCCTGGCCACGGCCGGCGCGTTGTCGGCGCGGGCGCTCCGCCTCGTGTTTCTCATGGGGGCCGGCGTTCTCGCCTTCGTCGCCCTGCTCGTCGTGCTGGAGCGGACGCTCGGCCGGCTGGCGCTGTTCCGCGCGGCTGGCCGGCTGCTGGATCGTCTGACCGCGACACTGCTGCTCCTCCTGTTCCTGGCCGGCGTGGCCCTCACGTACAACGGCATGTTCGACGCCTCGGCGCCCCAGGTCCGACGAGCCGAGATCGTCGCCTTCGGCGGTACGCAGTTGCCGTTCCCGCTGGGCCAATTCGCCTGGGCCGAGGTGCGCGATCGTCAGTCCCGAGGCCCGGCGGAGCGGATCGTCCTGGCTCCGGGTCGCGACGGGCTCTCGCTCGAGACCACACACCCGGGGCAGCCGATCCTCATCACCATGGGAACAGGCTGGTTGGGCATGCCGTGGGTCCGCACGATCACCGTGGATCACGAGGAGCACGCGCGGCAGGTGCTGGCCGCCCTGCCAACGGCGGCGGCGCTGCGCAAGACCGTCATCGCGACGCTCCGGCGGGAGCGGCGCTGGCAGGAGCTCCTGGCCCACGCTCGCGCGCACCTGCAGGAGTATCCGCGTGACCGCGACTACGTGCTGGCGCTCGCCAGTGAGCTTCAGGCCCACGGCCAGACCGCGGAGAGCGCCGCGCTTGCCCGTCTGGCGCGGCCATGATGCGAGCCCTGGGGCTGGCGCTGCTCGCCGTGCTCGTGGCGGCTCCGGTCTATGGTCAGCCCTACCGCTGGGTCGACGAGCAGGGCGGCGTTCATTACGCCGACCGCCCCCCCCACCCGGCGCCGCCCGGTCTCGAGAACCTGAATCCCGCCGCGCGGCGGCGGCAACCAAATCCCCCCGCAGCAGCAGCGCCCGCGCCTCCCGAGCCTGCGCCGGCGCCCGTGGCGATGCCAACTCACCGCACGCCGACGCTGCCGACCGCCCGGACGCTCCCCCCTGTGGTCGAGGCGAAACCGGAGCCGGCGAGCCCAGCCCCGGGGCCCCCGGCGCGGGAGGTGGGGGGCCCGGACAATCGTGACGTCGTCCGCGAGATCATGGATCTCGCCGGGATCGATCGGTACGTGGACAGTCTCGCGCGAGGCGCTCAGGGCGACCTCGCTCGACTGGCCTGGTCGACCCGCGAACCGGACGCGGCCTGGGAAGCCCTGGTTCCCGTCGTACGCCGCGACGTGCTGGCCGCGGCCACGGCCGCCGCGCTGGCCCGCCGGCTCGCCGGGGAGAGCGAGCACCTGGCCGGGCTGCTCGCCTGGCTGCGCTCGTCCGAGCACTCGAGGATCCGACAGGCCGAGATCGAGGCCGCCAAGCCGGCCAGCCACTCTCCTTACCGCCGGTTCGTCACCAGCCTGGTGGAGAACAACGTCAAGCTGCCGCATCTCTCCCTCATCCAGCAGCTGGAGCGGGCCGGACCGGGGGCCGATCGCCACCTCGCTCTGGAGCGCTCGCTGCGGCACGCCATGCAACGGGCGGTCGCCCCTCTCGCACTGCGCGCGGTCAACGACGGCGAGGACGACACCGACGCTCAGGCTGCCGAGCGCGCCCGCTTCTGGCGCGTGACCCGGAGCCTGTTCGCGTATCGTGGTCTGGGCAGCTCGCAGATCGAGGCCGCCGTTCGCTTCGAGCGCTCGCCGGCCGGCGTCTGGTTCACCAGGATCGCTTGGGAAAGCCTGGAAGAGGCGATTGTCGAGGTGGAGCAGCGAGCCACCCGGGCGATCACCTCGGTCGCGACGCGGTCACTGCCCCGGCCCTAGCCAGCAGGCGGAAGAGCCGCTCGCCGGTGACGGGCAGCTCGCTGATGGCGATGCCCATCGGCGCCAGAGCGTCTGCCACGGCGTTGGCGACGGCTGCCGGGGCACCGATCGTCCCGCCCTCGCCCACGCCCTTGAACCCGCCCAGCGTCGTCGGCGACGGGATCTCCAGGTGCACCACCTCCACCGAGGGCAGCTCGGCGGCAGTCGGGATCGGGTAGTCCATGAGGCTGCCGGTGAGTAGCTGCCCGTTGTCGGCGTACACGACCTCCTCCAGCAACGCGGCGCCGATGCCCTGGACGACCCCGCCGACAGCCTGACCTTCCACGATCAACGGGTTGATGATGCGGCCGCAATCCTCGACTACGAGATAGCGGAGTACGCGGGCCGCGCAGGTCGCCGCGTCCACCTCCACCACCGCCAGGTGCGTGGCGTTGGAGGCCGTGCCGAAGTACGGGTCGTAGAAGCGTGTGGCCTCGAGACCGGGCTCCAGGCCCGGCGGCAAGCGTTTACCCCCGGCGTACGCCGCCGCCGCGACCTGGGCCAGGCCCACCGCCCGATCAGCCACGCCGCGTACGGCGATGACGCCGTCCATGAGCTGCAGGTCGTGGGGCGCCACTTCGAGCTGGTGGGCCGCGATGGTCAGGGCTTTGTCGCGCAGGGCCCGCGCCGCGAGGATGGCGGCGCCGCCGCCGAGCACCGCGCTGCGGCTCGCGTAAGTGCCCGTGCCGTGCGGGCTCAGCGCCGTGTCGCCGAGCATGACGCGTACGTCCTCCACCCGGACGCCCAGCTCGGCGGACACCACCTGGGCCAGCGCGGTCTCGTGCCCCTGCCCGTGACAGGCCAGACCGAAGACGGCGGTGACGCCACCGCCGGGATCTATCCGCACCGTCACCCCTTCCGTCCCGGTGGCGATGTCGGCGCCGGGGGAGACCGGGATGGCCGAGCCCACGCCGGTCAGCTCCACGTACGAGGCGAGCCCGATGCCGAGGTGGCGCCCGGCGGCCCGCCCCCGCGCCTGCTCCAGGCGGAGGCTCTCGTAATCGGCCGCGGCGCAGGCGCGCTCGAGGGATTCCCGAAAGGCCCCGCTGTCCCAGACGATGCCCGAGGGCGAGCGATAGGGCAGCTCGTCGGCGCCGATCAGATTGCGCCGACGCATCTCCACGGGATCCATTCCGAGCCGGCGCGCAGCCCGGTCGAGCAGCGCCTCCATGACGAAGACGGAGACCGGGCGTCCCACGCCCCGGTAGGGCCCCATGGGCGCCTTGTTGGTGGCGACGCCCACGGCCTCGGCGTCGTAGTGGGGCACCCGGTAAGGCCCGGGGAGGAAGGACACGACCTGGATCACCTCGATGCTGGCCGTCCACGGGTAGATGGAGTACGCGCCGACGTCGGCGACGACCCGCGCCCGGAGCCCGCGGATCGTGCCGTCGGCATCGACGCCGAGCTGCGCGTCGATGATCTCGTCCCAGGCCTGGGTGCTGGCGAGCAGGTCCTCGCGACGATCGCTCACCCATGTCACCGGACGCCCCAGCGCCATGGTCAGCGCGCACACGGCGACCTCCTCGGGGTACACCACCGTCTTGACGCCGAAGCCACCGCCCACGTCGGGGGCCACCACCCGGATGCGCCGGGCCGGCAGGCCCAGCACCTCGGCCAGGGCATCGCGAACGATCCCCGGAACCTGGGTGGACGTCCACAACGTGAGCAGGCCTTCGACCGGGCGGTACTGGGCCAGGCACGCCCGATTCTCCATGGCCACGCCGGCGTGCCGGTGGAAGCGAAAGCGATCGCCCACGACCACGGCGGCGGCCTTCAGGGCGGTGGTCGCGTCGCCCTGGGTGAACCTGCGCGAGAGCAGCGTATTGGCGGCGGCCGTCTCGTGGACGAGCGGGCTCGACGGCGCCAGCGCCGCCTCGGCGTCGGCCACCACGGGCAGCGGTGCGTACTCCACGTCGATCAGGTCCAGCGCGTCCTCGGCCACGTAGCGGTTCTCTCCGACCACCACCGCGACGGCCTCACCGACGTATCGGACCTTGCCCCGGGCCAGGGCCGGGAACTCGGTCGGCCGGTAGCTCTTCATCCGTGACGGCGCCACCAGGGGCCGGACGCGCCCGCCGAGCTCGGCGCTCGTGACGCATGCGGTCACGCCCGCGGCCCGGCCCGCCCGTGACGGATCTACCCGGGTGATCGTCGCGTGCGCATGAGCGCTGCGGAGAAACGCAGCGTGCAGGGTGCCGGGCAGCAGGAGATCGGCGACGTACTGCCCCTGGCCGGTGAGAAAGCGCGCATCCTCCAGGCGCCGCAGCGGAGCGCCGATCATGCCCGGCACACTAGAACGGCACTTCGCTCCGCTCGTCTCTCACGCGCTTGGCTTTGTGGTCGAACCGCGGCAGCGTCCCGGGCTCGGTCAGCTCCACGCTGACCCGGATGCCGAGCCCCACCCGCAGCTCCTCCCCCAGCGCGCGCTGGAGCCCCTCCCGCTCCCCCCGGCCCAGCGACGGCGCCGGGTCGACGCGAACCAGGATGTCGTCGAGTCCCTCGGTGCGGCGGAACACGATCTGGAATTCGTCCACACCGCGCTGCCCGCGGACGATCTCCTCCACGCGGCGGGGATAGACGATGATTCCGCGCACCTTCTTCATGTCGTCCAGCCGGGCCAGCACGCCGCCCACGAAGGCGACCAGCGTACGGCCGCACGGACAGGGGGCATCGGCCAGTTGAACGATATCGCGCGTGCGATAGCGCACCAGCGGCATGGCCTTGCGATAGAGGCTGGTAAAGACCAGCTCACCCCGCTCGCCGGGCTTCACCGGCTGGTCGCGCTCGTCCAGGACCTCCGGGTAGCAGTAATCCTCGTGGACGTGCGTGAGCCCGCTGCGGGCGTCGCACTCGAACCCCCAGGCCGCGATCTCGGTGAGCCCGGGCAGATCGAAGGCTTGGGCGCCGAAGGCCGTCTCGATCCGGGCCTTGGTCGCGGGGATCGACGCGCCGGGCTCGCCCGTGTGCCAGGTGATGCGCACCTTGGTCTGCGTCGCCAGATCGATGCCCTTCTTCTGGGCCTGCTCGGCCAGGAACAGCGCGTAGGACGGCGTGCAACCGAGCACCGTGATGGGATACGTCAGCAGCGCATCGATCCGCTGGTCGGTCGACAGGCCGCCGGCCGGAAAGACCATGCACCCGAGGTCCTGAGCCGCGTAGAAGCCGGACCAGTATCCGATCCACGGTCCGTAGGAGAAGGCGGCCATGACCATGTCGGCCGGCCGAATACCGAAGGCCCACAGCGAGCGCGCATAGGAATGGTAGAACCGGTACCAGTCCTCCTTCGTGTCGACGAAGGCGAGGGGGCGGCCGGTCGTGGCCGAAGTCATGTGGACACGCAGGCATTGCTCGAAGGGGACGGCCAGGACCGTCCCCCACAGGGGATGCTCGGCCTGGTCCTGCTTCAGCTCATCCTTGCTGGTGAAGGGCAGCCGCGGCAAATCGTCCAGCGATCTGATCTCCTCGGGCTTGACCCCCGACGCATCGAGCTTTCGTCGATAGAACGGGCTGTGCGCGTAGGCGTGGGCCACTTGCTCGCGCAGCCGCGCTTCCTGGAGTGACCGGAGCGACTCCCGGGTCGCTGTCTCGATGTCGGGCTCGAGGTATCGTCCGCTCATCCGCCGGGTCCGCCCTGGGGGCGGCCGCCCCCGACTCTATCACGAGCCCGACGGCCGACGCGCCCCCGGGCGCGGGTCCCGGGGGCGCGTGGACGCGTCAATCAGCTACGGAAACGATCGGGAAACTGCCGGGCGATCGCGTCGGCCAGCGGATCGGCGATGGCTTGCATGTGGCCGGCGGCGGTGCGCAGCGCGGCATAGGCTCCGCCGGGATCCTTGGCCGCCAGCACGACTCCGAGCTCCATCCTTGTCCTCACGTCAGCCTCCCCGGCCTGCGATGGGCCAGGCCACCCTGTCCCCTGCGGCCGTGTTCATCCCTCTCTACGCGGGAAGCCCCGGCGTTGGATGTACGGGCGTCGTTGCCCCCGGAGACCGCTTCTGTTAGTGAAACGGGATTGGAACCGGGAGGGGTGGGAGGACTGGTTCTGGCCAGAGCGTCACTACCGACGTGATGACACACGGGGCAGAGCTGATCCGCGGGATGGCGAACGGCGACCGGAACGCCTTCGCACGCTTTTACGACCGTTATGCGCCGATGGCGTACCGGGTGGTCCGCGGCATCCTGCGCGAGCCCGCCGACGCCGCAGAGGTGCTCCAGGACGTCTTCTGGGAGGCCCGGGTCGGGCCTGCCAGCTACGACCCCCAGCGAGGAAGCCCCGAAGCCTGGATCGTCATGCGGGCCCGCACCCGGGCAATCGATCAGGTCCGTTCCGTGCGTAAGAGAACTGAGGTCTTCGGCGCGCCGCTGGGCGCGGCGGCGGCCGTGACCCCGGCCGAGCCGGGGGGCGACGTTGCCACCCGGGCGGCGGAGCGGGTCACCATGAAGACCGCTCTCGACGACCTGCCCGAGGCGCAACGGGAGATCATCGAGCTCGCGTACTGGAACGGCCTGACCCACGCCGAGATCGCGGCGCGCCTCGGGCAGCCGCTGGGGACGGTCAAGACGCGGATGCGGCTCGGACTGGAACGCCTAAAGGAACTTCTCAGGTCAGGCCATTGATGACCCACGAACCGTTCGACACACAAGCCGCAGCCTATGCATTGGGGGCCCTAGACGGAGAGGAGCGCTCGGCGTTCGAACGCCACCTGGCCGCCGGCTGCGACCGGTGTCAGGCCATGCTCCGCGAGTCGGCGGAGGCACTCGCCGCGCTCGCGGCCCAGCTTCCGCCTGCCCCGCCACCACTGGAGGTGCGGGCCGCGCTACTCCAGCGCATCGACGCCAACGCCGTGCGCCGCCAAGCCGCCGTTCTACCCCGGCGGAGGTGGCTCGCGTGGACGGCCACAGCCGTGGCCGCGATGCTGATCGGGGGGCTGGGGGTCGGTCTGCTGTTGGTGAATCGCTACGAGGCTCACCTGAGCAGCCTGGCCCGAGAGATCGATGCCGAGCGCACCCGGCTGGGAGCGGTCCTCCGCGAACGCGCCGCAGCGGAGGCGATCCTCGACCTCCTGCGCGACCCGGCCACCCGCCTGGTGGCCCTGCGAGGAGCTGGCCCGACCTCCCAGGCGGTGGCTCGCGTGGTCTGGCATGAGGCGATGGGGGGCTGGGTGCTCGTGGCCAAGCTACCGCCGGCACGGCCAGGCACCACCTACGAGCTCTGGACGTTCAGCCGAGGCCGTCCCAGCCCGGCTGGCGTCTTCGACGTGGACGCCGGCGGCTCGGCGATGCACCGTTTCGCCGCCACCGACCGTCCTGTCGAGGGCTTTGTCGTCACCCTCGAGCCCGCGGGCGGCGTGCCGGCCCCTACGGGCCCGATCGTCCTGGCGGCCCGCTAGCCTCGGCGCAGCACCGGCGCCGCCGCCTTCACCGCATTGACGATGCCCTGATAGCCGGTGCAGCGGCAGAGCACGGCGGAGAGCCCTTCCCGGATCTGGCTCTCGGTCGGATCGGGATGCATCTTCAAGAAATCCAGCGCGGCGAGCAGCATCCCCGGCGTGCAGAAACCGCACTGCAGGGCGTGGTGCTCGCGGAAGGCCTCTTGTAAGGGGTGCAGGCGTCCGTCCCGGGCCAGGCCCTCCACCGTGACGAGTTCGCTCCCGTCGGCTTGGACCGCCAGCATGATGCAGGAGCGAGCAGCCTCCCCGTTCACGAGGATCGTGCAGGCCCCACAGACGCCGTGCTCGCAGCCGACATGAGTCCCGGTGAGGCCGAGGTCCTCGCGCAGAAAGTCCACCAGCAGCTTCCGCGGCTCGCAGCGTCCCTCGCGGGGTGTGCCGTTGACGATCAGGCGGACGTTGATCGTATCCACTACTTGCCGTCCTCGATACGGGCGCGGGCCCGCTTCAGCGCTCGTGCGGTCAGCACCCCGGTGAGATGACGGCGGTAATCGGCCGACGCGTGGATGTCGGAGTCCGGCTCGACCAGCTCTCGGGCCCGGGCCGCCGCCGCATCGATGGCCTCGTCACCGAGGCCGTCACGCTCGAGGATCTCCTCGGCCGGCCACAGGCGGACCGGCACCGGGCTGGCGCCAGCCGTGGCGAGGCGGGCCCGGACGACGCGGCGGCCGTCCACGGTGACTACAGCCGCGATGCCGACGATGGCAAAATCACCGTGACGGCGCGCGAACTCTTCGAAGGCGTAGCCGGCCCCGGCCGGCGCGACCGGCAGCCGGACCTCGGTGAGGATCTCGTCGGGCGCCAGGGTCGTCGTCAGATAGGTCTGGAAGAGCTCCGAGGCTCGCACGGTTCGCTCGCCCCGGGGACTGCGGGCGACCACCTCGCCTTCGAGCGCCGCGAGCACCGCCGGGTACTCCGCCGCGGGGTCGGCGTGCGCGATGGAGCCGCCGATCGTTCCGCGGGTGCGAATGGGCAGGTGGCCCACCCAGCGGGTCGCCTCCGTCAGGAGGGGCAGGTGCTGGCGGATCACGGACGAGAACTCGACCGCCCGCTGGCGGGTCATCGCCCCGAATCTCACCTGCCCGTCCACCTGGCGGATGTAGTCCAGGGCGGTGATGCGGTTCAGGTCGATCAGCGCGGCGGGCCGGACGAGCCGGAAGTTCAAGAGCGGCATGAGGCTTTGCCCGCCGGCCAGCACCTTTGCCTCGCCCCGGTAGCGATCCAGCAGGCTCACCGCCTCCTCCAGCGTCCTCGGCGCGTGGTACTCGAAGCGCGGCGGCTTCATGGTCTCGCTGGCATCCTGGCGCTCGCCTCACGGATCATATGCCACAACCGGTCCGGCGTGATCGGCAGCTCGGTGATCCGCACCCCGAGCGGGGCCAGCGCGTCACTCACCGCGTTGGCGATCACCGCGGGAACCGTCATCGAGGAGGACTCGCCCAGCCCCTTGGAGCCGAGCGGAGTGAGCGGTGAGGGCGACACGACGTGCGCGATCTCGATGGTCGGGGCCTCGGTGGCGGTGGGCACCAGGTAGTCCATGAACGTGGCCGTCAGGAGCTGGCCGGTCTCGTCGTACCGTAGCTCCTCGTACAGCGCGCCCCCCAGGCCGTGGAGGGCGCCGCCGTAGATCTGGCCTTCGGCGATCATGGGATTGATGATCGTGCCGGCGTCGTGCACCGTCACGTATTCGAGAATCCTGATCCCGGCGGTCTGTGGGTCGACCTCAACGGCCATCACCTCGGCGATGAAGCCGTAGGTGTTGGAGGAGTTCACCCGGTCCTCGGCGTCCACGGCCTTGGCCACTGTGAAGCCGAAGACGGCGGTGGCCTGCAGTCCCGGCTCCATCCCCTCCGGCAGCGACTCGGTATGCCAGTGGCCACGCCCGGCCAGATCCTTGATGGAATACGCTGGCCCCTTGCCGTTCTTGCGGCGTACCGCGCCCTCGCTGAACTCCACCTGATCGGCCGGGACTTCCATGAGGTGCGCGGCGTACTCGCAGAGCTTGCGCTTGAGCTTGCGTGCGGCCAGGGCCACCGCGCTGGTGCCGACCGAGCCGAAGCGGCTGGAGTACGTGCCCGACGAGATCGACCACACCCGCGTGAACGTGTCCATCTCGTCGACCACGGTGACCTCGTCCGGGCCGACCCCCAGCTCATCGGCCACGATCTGGGCCACGATGGTCTGGTGCCCCTGTCCCTGCGGCGTGGTGGCCAGGATGGCGGTGATCCGCCCCAGGGGATCCACCTTCACCGTCGCTGCGTCCACCGCACCGGATTTGGGCAGATACTCGGGCTTGGCCCGAAACTGCGGGTCCAGCGCCGTCGCCACGTACCCCATATTGGAGACCGAGGGATCCACGGCCAACGCGATACCGATACCGAAGTATCGCCCTTCCGCACGGGCCTGGCTCTGGCGACGCCTGAGCTCGGGGTACTTGGCCAGCTCGAGCGCCTTGTCGAACGCGGCGACGTAGTCGCCGCTGTCGTAGAACCCTCCCGTCGGCGTGCGGTACGGCATCTGTTCGGGCCGCAGCAGGTTACGCCGGCGGATCTCGGCGGGGTCGAGCCCGAGGCGCTCGGCCAGGCGATCCATCATGCCTTCCGTCTCGAAGTAGAGGTGACCACAGGCGTAGCCGCGGTTCGGACCGGTCAGGCTCTTGTTGGTCATGACGACCGAGGCGTCGACCTCCAGGTGCTGAAAGCGGTAGGGGCCCACGAAATTGCCGGTAGGACGGAACGAGCACCCGGGCTCGGGGCTGCGGATGTAGCCTCCGACGTTGTCCAGCCACTTGAACCGCATGCCCAGCACGGTTCCGTCCCGACGGGCGGCGACCTCGCGGTCGGCGACCCGGTCGGTGCCGCTCGAGGAAGCCAGCAGGTGCTCGCGCCGGTCCTCGATCCACTTCACGGGCACCCCGGTCTTCATGGCGGCCAGCCCGATGAGCGCGATGTAGGGGTAGATGCTGCTCTTGATACCGAAGGAGCCGCCGATGTCGGTGGGCACGATGAAACGGAGCTTGTTCTCGGGGAGGCCCAGCACCCGCGCCGTGAGCGGGTGCATGATGAACGGGCCCATGAAGTTGGACCAGACCGTGAGCACGCCGTCCAGGGGGTCCCAGCGGGCGATGATCCCGTAAGTCTCGATCGGCGTCGAGCCGTACTTGGGGAACCGGAAACGCTCGCGAACGACGACGTCGGCCTCGCGAAAGGCCTGGTCGGGATCGCCGTAGACGAGCCGGCGGTGGCCGGCCAGGTTCGTGCCGACCGCCTCGTGCAACAACGGCGCCGCCGGCTCCAGTGCCTGCTCGGGATCGACGACCACTGGCAGCGGCTCGTACTGGACGCTCACCGTCTCGGCGGCATCCTCGGCCAGATACCGGTCGCGGGCCACGACCACCGCCACCGGCTCGCCCACGAAGCGGGCCTTGTCCGTCGCCGCGCAGAAGTACCGAACGGGCGCGGTGACGCCCACGGAGAACGGCCGGGTCGACTTGGCCACGTCTTCGCCGGTGACCACCCCGACCACGCCTTCCATGGCCAGCGCGGCAGCCACGTCGTAGCCCAGGATCCGGGCGTGGGCATGAGGCGACCGGACGATGGCCGCATGATGGACACCGCCGGTCGGCGGATGGTCGTCGATGAAGGCGGCGCGCCCGGTGAGCAGGCGCGCATCCTCACGGCGGCGGAGCGACCGGCCGATCCACCTCGTCGCCGCGCTCATCTCAGGCCGGCGCTCCGCGGAAGCGGTAGAGCCGCCGCGGATTCTCGGACAGAATCTGCCGCTTTTCGCCGTCGGTGAGGTCGGGTCGGTCACGCAGCTCTTTGAGCGACTGGGGATAGCTGTGGTCCCAGTGGGGGAAGTCGGAGGCGTACAGGATCTGGCTGGCGCCGACGTAGTCGATCGCCGCCCGGAGCAGCACCTCCTCGGCCTCGCAGGAGAAGTAGATGTTGCCGCCCTTGACGTACTCGCTCGGCCGCCGGGGCAGGCGCGGCGCCTCGACGTGGCCCCGCTTCTCGAACTCCTCGTCCATCCGCTGCACGAAGTAGGGTACCCAGCCGACCCCGGCCTCGAGGTAGGCGATGCGCAGGCGCGGGAACCGGGCGGGCACGCCCTCGAAGATCATCGAGGTGATCTGGCGCATCTGGCCGAACGCGTGGGACACGGTGTGCGCCTGGATGAACTTGGGAAACGGCTCTACCCCCAGCGTGCTCATGTCCGTGCCCGACGCGTGCACGCACACCGGCACGTCCAGCTCCTGGGCCGCCGCGTAGATTGGATCGAAGCGCGGGTGGCCCAGCAGGTACGGCCCGTCGGCAGCCAGCATGGCTCCCACGAAGCCATAGCAGGTGACGGTACGCCGGAGCTCGGCCACCGCTGCGGCCGGGTCCTGCAGGGGCAGCAGCGCGACGCCCCGAAGCCGCGAGCTCTGGCTCGTGAGCTCTTCGTGCAGCATGGTGTTGTAGGCGCGGCAGGTGGCCGCGGCCCAGTCGGGGTCGCGCAGGAAGGGCATGAACAGCCCGAGCGTCGGGAAGAGCACGCTCAGCGTCATGCCGCCGGCGTCCAGCGCTTCGTGCCAGGCCTTGACGTCGCCGGCCCAGTCGTGGAAGGCGCCGGTGAGGCGGCGATCCCAGCCGTCCTGGGGAAAGAACGGCGTGAGCAGCGGGCGCTTGCGGTACGGCTCCTCCAGATGGCGGGCGATCTGCTCCCACGTCTCGGTCACGTGCCCATCGGCGTCGATGATCTCCAAGCGCATGGTATCCCCTCCGCCGCCGGTGATGCGGTTTCGGCGCGCTCGCTCACCCCGGTGCGGGCCAGTCATCGCATGGGCGGGACCCGGCCGTCAAGCCGCTGGCGCACCGTGACAAGCTGGGGTAGCAGTGCTAATGTGCCCGTCCACTGGTGACACGACCCCCGCTCCTCGTCGTCTTCGTTGCCGTCGCGATCATCACGCTCGGCGTGACCGCGGGCGCTGTCATGTCCCAGCTCGGGCCCCAGACCGAGCGCTACGCCGAGGCCCGCATCCGGGCCAACGCCCCGGCCCACGGCCTGGCCGGGACGGCCGAGTACGACGACGAGGTGATCGCGCGCGCCGTCTACACGGCCGAGGCTGGCCTGTCGTTCCTGCATACCCACGCCATGGGGCTCGGACCGATCGTCCTCCTGGCTGCGACCGTGGTGGCCACCGTCGTGCGCGGCGTCCGACGGCGCGCCCTGCTGTACGGGCTGCTGACGGTGGGCGGCCTGTTCCCCTCCGGCTACCTGGTGTGCGCTCTGGCGGTGCTGGAGGCCGGACGCGACACCGGCATCGAGCTCGCCGAAGCCTGGGTGTTGACGCCACTGGGTGGCGGGATGATCGTCGGTCTCATCGTGCTGGCCGTTGTCCTGGCCGGCGGCGGGCGACAGTCCTCGGCGCCATGACCCAGGGGCGGCCCGAGGGCTGGCGGCTGCCCGCGGTGTCGGTGCTCCTGGTGGCCGTGCTGCTCATCGCCTGCGCCGAGGTCGGCGGCGCAGCCATGGCCCGGTTCAAGCTGGAGCTCACGCGCTGGGTGCGGGGGGAGATGCTGGCCCGACCCGACACCCACGGTCTCGTCGGGGTGCGGGATGTCGACGAGCAGATCATCGACGAAGCGCTCGTGAAGTTCGATGCCGGACTCCGGCTCTTTCATCTCCACGGCGAGGGCATGGGCGTCGTCATCCTGGCCACTACCATGGTCGCGGCCACCCTGGTGCGGTCGGCCGCCCTCCGCCGGACGATCGTCGGCCTCGTCACCGTGGGGGGCGCCGGCTATCCCGTGGGGTACCTCGTGTGGAGCGCGCTCATTCCCTATTACGGCGTCGAGACCGGCAAGCTGGTCGCGGAGTGGCTCGTGTGGATTCCGTTCGGCGGGGCCGCCCTCGTCGCCATGTGGCTGCTCACGGCCGTGGTGGCCACCCGCATGGTAGGCTAGCGCTCCTCGTCGCTCCCCTGCTGGTGGGCGCCGTCGGCGCCCTCACCGAGGTGACGACCCTGCGTCCGCTGTACCGTCGGGAGCCCCTCTATGGCCTCATCCTGACGTTCGGCCTGGCCCTGGTGTTCCGCGAGGGCGTGCGCCAAGTCTGGGGGG
Source organism: Candidatus Methylomirabilota bacterium (assembly GCA_035709005.1). NCBI lineage: Bacteria > Methylomirabilota (SeqCode) > Candidatus Methylomirabilota bacterium. The sequence continues at coordinate 269,422 of DASTFB010000087.1, forward strand.
CGATATGCGGCGCATCCTGCCGCCGGTGACCGGCTCCACCCCCCTGCTGGGGATGACCTATCCCAACTACCGGCTGTTCCTGCTCGCCATGGCCTCTTTGCTGCTCGTCGGCATCTGGCTGTTCTTCACGCGCACGCGGGCCGGAATTCTCGTGCGGGCCGCCGTGCAGGAACGCCGAGATGCTGGATGGACTGGGCGTGAACGTGCCGCGTCTGTTCACGTTCACGTTTGCCGGCTCGGCGGCCCTGGCCGCCCTGGCCGGGCTGCTGCTGGCGCCGGTGTTCACGGTGTACACGCAGATGGCGTAGAGCTGATCCTGCTCGCCTTCATCGTGGTCATTCTGGGCGGCATGGGCTCGATGGGCGGCTCGGTGATCGCCGCCTTCGTCATCGGCGTCGCCCAGAGCGTGCTCACCCTGTGGATGAACCCGCAGCGGGTCGCCATCGCCATCTTCGGCATCATGATCCTCGTGCTCATCGTCCGCCCGCGGGGCTTCTTCGGGCGGGAGGGCGTCCTTGAATAGCCGCATCGGCTGGGGCGCGGTCGCCGTCTTCGGCGCGCTAGTCCTGCTGCCGCTCGTGCCGGGGATGACCCGGTACTACCTGCTCCTGGCTCGATCCCGACATGCGGACCGCCCAAGCCTGGCGGGTCACCGCACTGCCTGCGACGTTCATCATCCACCCCGGGGGCAGGTGGCCGGGATGGCGATCCGTCCGCGAGAAGAGCCCCGAGATGCGTGCGCTCATCGAGAGCCTGCTTCCTGCGCCGCTGGCCGGGGAAGCCGGATCGTAAAGGTCGAGCCCTTGCCCACCTGGCTCACCACCTGGATGGAACCGCCGTGCTGACGCACGATGCCCTCGCTGACGGCAAGCCCCAGTCCGGTGCCGTTGACCTCGGACTTGGTCGTGAAGAACGGCTCGAAGATGCGCTGCAGATGCTCGGGGGCGATACCGGGCCCGGTGTCGGAGAGCACCACGGCGACGTCATCCGCCGAGGCGCGAGTCTGTACGATCAGCAACCCGCCTCCGGGCATCGCCTGGACGGCGTTGTTCAAAATGTTGAGGAACACCTGCTTCATCCGTGCGGGATCGACTTCCACCGGCGGCAGATCCGCCGCGTATCGCTCCTCGATCGTGACGGGTATCACCCCTTGCAGGCGGACCAGGCCTACCGCCTGCCGGAGGACGCAATTGAGATCCGTGGTCTGGGGAAAGAACGGGCGCTGCCGGCTGAAGTCCAGGAGGTCGCGCACGATGTCCCGGGCGCGCGAGGCCTCGGTCACGATCAGACTGGCGTCGGCGTGGAGGGCACTGTCGCTCGGTAACTGCTCGACCAGCAGGGAGGCGAAGCCGAGCACGCTCGTCAGCGGGTTGTTGATCTCGTGGGCCACCTGCGCGGCCATCTCACCGATCGCCGCCAGCTTGGCGGCCTGAACGAGTTGGGCCTGGGTCTCCCGCAGCTCTCCCATTTTGCGGGTCACGCCTTCGTAGAGCCGGGCATTCTCGACCGCGATGGCCACCTGGCTGGCGACGATCTTGAGGAGCTGCTCGTCGTCCGTCTTGGTGCCGGCCGAGGTCAGCGTCCGGGCCGTCATGAGGCCGATGTCCCGCTGCTGGACCATCAGCGGGAGCGCCCACTCGGTCTCCCGCCAGTCGTCGGTGGCCTCCCCGAACGGCATGACCACAGGCCGCGGCGTGGCCCCCGCGTACGGGGCGACGACCTGCAAACGCTCCGGCTCGACCAGGTCCACGGTGAGGGCCGTGGCCCCGATGGCTCGCGCCAACTGCGGCAGCAGGCGCTCCAGCATTGTACGCACGTCGAGGGCCGAGGTGATGCCCTGTACCGCCGTGTGCAGAGCCTCCAGCTGCGAGGCCCGGCGGAACACGTGGTCGTTGAGCCTTTGCAGTTCTTCGATCTGGCGCACCATCCGGTAGACCAGTCGCTGGTTCAGCTCACGCAGGAAGGGCCCCTGCTCGCGCTCCTCCAGGCGTTCGCGCTTGCCGTGGAGAAACTCGGTCAACTGCTGGGCAAAGGTGTCCACGTCGAGGGGCTTCGTGATGTAGCCATCGCAGCCGGCGACGAGGGTTCGCTCGCGATCCCCGTTCATGGCGTGGGCGGTGACGGCGATGATCGGCGTGTTGCAGAGCACTGGGAACGAGCGCAGCGCCACCCCGACCTCGTACCCGTCGATCCCGGGCAGGTCGATGTCGAGCAGGATGAGCGCCGGCTCTTCGCGCAGGGCGGCGGCGATGCCGGCGAGCCCGTCCTCGGCCTCGATCACCTCGTACTGCTCGGCCGGCAGCAGCGCCCGCACGAGCATGCGGTTCTCCGGGTTGTCCTCGATGTTGAGGACCTTGATCGGCATCATCGGCCCACTCTCCCTGTCAGGCGAAGGAGAACCGCTCGGGGTGTGGCTCTTGCTGCCGTCGGGCTTCTAGCTCCTCGCGCAGGATGCCGAACACGATCACGTCACACCGGCGGCCGGCCTGGTAGCCGGCCTGGCGCAGGACACCTTCCTGCTGGAAGCCGTTGCGCTTCAGCGCGTTGATGCTGGGGGCGTTGTAATCGTAGACCTTGGCCTCGATCCGCTCCAGGGTCAGGATGTCGAGCCCCCAGGCACACATGAGCTTGCCCGCCTCGATGCCGCAGCCCTTTCCCAGGTCGCCACGGACGGCGATGATGGTTTCCAGGAAGGCGTAGCCTTCCCGCCGGTGGATGTTGAAGAGCCGCACCAGCCCCAGCGGCGCTCCCTGCTCCTCGGGCGCCGTGACGATGAAGGCCGCCTGCGTGGGGTCAGCCCGACAGGCTTCCAGGAAGCAGAGCGGCGAGGCCGCACGCCGATACGCCCGCAGGAATTCACTACCGGCCATGCGCTCGAGAAACGGGTCGTTGGCCCAGTGGCGCAGCGCCCAGCAGTCGCTGGGCTTCGGGAACCGCAGCCACACCCGCTCGCCGCGGGCGACCACGCGCGACTCCGCGCCCGCCTGCTCCACGAGTTCGGTCGGGGGTGTCATGTCAGTCGTCGTCCCCGCCCCGTCGAACGCGGCCTTCGCCGGTGGCGATGAAGTTCAGGTCCAGCCGAACGGTCGGCACCCCGAGCGAGTGCTCGTTCGCCTGCACCGTCTGCGGATAGACGTTCGGGTACTCGCCGAACAGATAGGAGGGCGGCGAGACCATGAGACAGTCGACGGGCTGGCCCGTGTCGAGGCAGCCTTCAGGTACGCCGTAGATGAAGGGAAGACGGAAGACCCCCGACACCAGCCCCCGGAGCCGGCGGCCTTGGAGGGGCCCGCCCCGCGCGCCTTCGGCCACCCATTCGCCACGCAGGCTGCCGAGAGGCATCCCCTCGACCAGCGCGGCCGACAGATCGATCTGCCCGTGGATCGAGCCGCGGGCGATCGCCCACTCGTAGCCGTCCACCGTGTTGTCGCCCTGGACGACAACGGAGAACGATCCCTTGACCGGGCCCTTGCCGTCGGCCAGGCTCAAGTTGTCCCAGGCGATGGCGACGACGCCGCACTTGTCCAGAGCGAGCGCGGCCGCCAGCTCGGCCGGGCAGAGCGCCGTGCCAGCCTCGATGGTACCGGCCAGCGCGGCCGTCGCCGTCCGGGTCCGGTACTCCGGACCTCGCCCACGGAGCTTCATGGTCTCGGTGACCTCGTACAGGGTGGCGTTCTGGGCGGCGGCCGCACCGGCGGTACCGAGCAGGATGGCGCCGGCTGTGGCCAGGCATCGAGCGAACGATCGGGCCCGATTCATGATGTCGCCTCCATGGCAGTGCCGACGTGCAGCTCGGCCGGGTCCGCGAGAATTCCCGGGGCCTCGTCGGTCCAACCCTCGGCGATGTCCAGCAGCCGTTCCCGGGAAATTCTCGAGAAGGCCGTGGCTGTGATCGGATCGAACTGTGTCCCGGCCCCGCGCTCGATCTCGGCCAGGGCCACGTCGAACGCGAGAGCACGACGGTAGGAGCGGTCCGAGGTCATGGCGTCGAAGGCGTCGGCCGTCGTCACGATGCGTGCCGCCAGGGGGATCGCTTCACCGGCCAGGCCGTCGGGGTAGCCCGTGCCGTCGTAGCGTTCGTGATGGTGGCGGACGGCCAGCGCTTCACGGTGCAGGAAGCAGAGCGGCTTGAGGATCTTGTAGCCGACTTCGACGTGATCCTTCATGATTTCGTACTCGTCGGCGCTGAGCAGTCCGGGCTTGCCGAGAATCGTATCGATGATGGCCAGCTTGCCGAGGTCGTGAAGGATGGCGCCGCGGCAGGCGATGAGCCGGTCCTCGGCTGGCAATCCCATCTCGGCCGCCAGCTCGGCGGCGTACAGGGACACCCGCGCCGAGTGGCCCTTCAGATAGCGATCCTTGGACTCGATCGCGTTCACGAACGCCGTGATCGTATTGACCAGGTTGCGCTCGGCGTCCTGCCCCAGACGCATGCGCTCCAGAGCCAGGACGGTGTTCTTGGCGAACCCCAGGAGCAGCTCCCGTTCATCGGGCAGGAACGCGCCGCGCGAGGCCGCGCGCCCCACCGCGAGCACCGCTTTCGTATCGGCGTTGAGGGAGGTGACGGCAGCCAGTGAGTGGTGGGGCTCCCCGGGGCGGCTCAGGGCCAGGGTTTGCACGCCGGGGCCCGCCTCGGAGCCGGCCAGGGCGCCACGGGTCCGTCTGAGTAGCTCGAGGGCCAGGTTGGCCTCACCGTGCTGGTGGGTTCGGACATGGCCGTTCCCATCGAGCATCAACAGCACGGCGGCATCCCCGGCCAGGCTGCCGAGGGTGTCGCTCAGGACGCGAGCGACGAACGCATCGGGCGAAGCCTCGCGCAGCGCCAGCTCGCCCATTCTGAAGAAGACCTCCAAACCGTGCTGTCGCCGGGCCAGCTCGTCGAGGAGCCCGGCGGGGCCCGTCGCCGTACGGCGCTGGCGGTCCGCCTGCTCGCGGACCCGTTGCACCAGCGCCCGAACCTCCTGGGCCGAGAACGGCTTGGCCAGGTAGTCGTGCGCGCCGTGGCGGAGACCGAACACTGCCGAGTCGACGGTGGGCGATCCGGTGATCAGCGCCACCGGCGTTTCGGGCTGGCGTGCCTTGACGGCGCGAAGTAAGTCCAGGCCGCTCAGTCCCGGCATCGTGATGTCAGAGATCACGAGGTCGAACTGATAACGGGCCACCAGGACGAGGGCCTCTTCGGCCGTCGACGCCGTCGACGTCGCGCAGCCCTGGCCGCCCAAGGCCGAAGTGATGAAGCGCAGGATGGGAGCTTGGTCGTCGACCACGAGAACGCGGAACTCGCTGCGACTCACTGGTTCGCCGCCAGTTGATCGAGGAACTCCTGCCATTGCCGGGACACTCCGCTCTTCGGGAAGCGCAGCGCCTGGAGTGCCGGATGGTTCACCATGCGCGTCTCCTCGACGCCCGGGCGCGCAGCGGGGAGCTTGGGCGAGGGGGCCGCCGGAGCGGCCTCCAGTCGCGGGCCCACGCCCAGGTCGACTGCGGCGTGCTCGATCAGGGCCGGCTCGACGGCGCGCATCGCCTGGGCGAGCAAGGCCTCCGCCATGTGACCGATCGGCTTGCTGGCATGGCCATTCGCCGCGTGACCGTTCGATGCATGGCCATTGGCCGCGTGGCCGTTGGCCCCGTAGCCGTTCGCGCCATGATCGTTCGCGGCGCGCCCGTTCAAGCCCGGTGTGCTGACCTTGTGGGCGTGTCCGGCCTTGGTGCTCGCCGGTGTATCCGTGTCCGAATCCGAGCCCTGAGGCGGCACACGAGATGGCCACGTTCTCGTGGGCTGAGCCGCCGATGCGGGCAGCACCGCGACCGCCGCCACTGCGTCCGCGAGGAAGGTCTCGGACCCGGGCTGGTTTTCGACATCCGGCACGATGGGCTCGGTCTCGGCGAGCGAACCGTTCGCCGGGACCGCGCCGCTGGTGGTCGTCGTATCCCCGACATCGGGGGTCTCGGCCAACTCGTGGCACTCCGGGTTGATCACGGACAGGCGCTCGACGAGGTCCAGGAAGTCCCCGGGCATCCGCGCGGCGACGAAGACGAGCCGTGGCGGTCGGGTCGTGGCGATAACCGCATCGGGATAGAGCTGCCGCATCCGCTCGGGGAAGGTCAGGCACCAGATGTACGCGTCGAGCGCCGTGACGAGCATCGGGACGTCGGCCACCTCGGCGACCGCGACCAGGACCGGCGTCTGTTTGTGGTCGACAGCCACCACGTCGACCATCGACCGCCCGAGACAAAGCGACGTCTCGAGAACCCTCAGACCCGGCTCGAGCGTCTCGAGGTGGGTGGCCACGAAGGAGCGCAACTGCTCCGGCGCGGTCTCTCGACTCTTCTTTGCGATCAGTGCCATATCCCTTCCCCTCAGTTGGCTGGTGGCCGCGCTCGTCTTCGACACGCAGAGGTACCGAGCAACAGCGATACCAAACCGACAACGCGCGGAAATCCGAGGGGTTCAGCGGGGGGACGGGCGAGCGATCTGTGACTTTCTCCCGGGAGATTCGACGGAGCGACGAGGAACTATTCAGCCGTTCGCACTACTCGGCTCACCGATCTTCTTCCGCAGGGTCTGGCGAGTGATACCCAGAATGCGCGCAGCCGCGCTGCGGTTGCCCTGGACCTTGGCGAGCACCGCACGGATGTGCGCCCGTTCGATGGCGTCCAGCGTGGCCAGCTCGGTGGGCCCGGCGGTCGACGTCGCCGGCTCGCTCGCGGCCGGCGGCACCGGCACGTCGGCCGCGTCGAGGACATCCCGCGTGGTGAGAATCACCATCCGCTCGACCACGTTCCGCAGCTCCCGGACGTTGCCTGGCCACGAGTACGCCTGCAGCTTCTGCTCGGCGGCCGGGGTGAAGTCTTTGACCAGCTTCTGGGACTCCCGGTTGGCCAGCGCCAGGAAGTGGCGAGCCAGCGTGACGATGTCCTCCGGGCGGTCGCGCAGCGGGGGCACGGTGATCGGAATGACGCTCAACCGATAGAACAGGTCCTCCCGGAATCGCCCCTCCCGGACCAGCGCGTCTAGCGAGCGGTTGGTGGCCGCGATGACCCGGACGTCGACCTTGATGTCCCGGGTGCCGCCCAGACGGCGGAAGGCCCGCTCCTGGAGCGCGCGCAAGAGCTTGGCCTGGCTCGCCGGCGCCATCTCACCGACCTCGTCGAGGAACAGCGTCCCCCGGTCGGCGTGCTCCATGAGGCCTTTCTTGAGCCCGACGGCGTCCGTGAAGGCGCCTTTTTCGTGGCCGAATAGCTCGCTCTCGAACAGCGTCTCGGTGATGGCCGCGCAGTTGAGCTCCACGAACGGGAAGGCCCGCCGGGGACTCTCGTAGTGAAGGGCGCGGGAGACCAGTTCCTTGCCGGTGCCGCTCTCGCCCAGGATCAGGATGGTACGGGCCTCGCTCTGGGCAATCTGGAGCACGGTCTTGCGCAGCTGCCGGATCGCCTCCGAGTCTCCCACCAGGGCGTCCACGCTTCGGCCACACTCGCGCTTGCTCAAGCGCGTCAGCTCCCGGTGTGCCTTGACTTCCTCCAGGGCCCGCCGAACGCTGAAGCGGAGCTTGTCCGGGTGCGTGAAGGGCTTTTCCAAGAAGTCGGTGGCGCCCTTCCGCATCGCCTCCACGGCCCGCTCCACCTGCCCGTAGGCCGTCATCATGATGACGCTAGCTTCGGGATGCCGGGACTTCAGCGTGTCCAGCAGCGTGAGGCCGTCGGCGTCGGGAAGGCGTAGATCGAGGAGGACCACGTCCGGCCCGATCTCGTCGGCCATCCGCAGACCGGCCTGGCCATTGTCCACGGTGTGGACCTCGACCTCGCCCTGCCCGAGAAGTCGGGTGAGAAGCGTGCGGGTCGCAAAGTCGTCGTCGATGACGAGCACCTGGTCCATTTGTGAAGAAACTGACCGGCTGGAGGCAACGTTGTCAATGAGTCGAACGCGCTAACGTCGGCGCCGCTTAGAATCCGGCATTTACTGGGACACTCGGTACTCTCGTCTCCTCCAACAGCGCTAGCGCCGCTTCGACGACCTGGATGGGCTTCACGAGGCGCAGACAGTTGTGGTGCCCTTGCGGACACACACTCTTGTAACAGTACTTGCACGAGACGTCCTGGGACAGCCCCCGGTGAGGAACTCCCCATGGGGTGTGCTGGGCCGGTCGAACGGGCCTTTTGTCAGGTGGAGAGGGACGCGCTCGGGGCTCACGCCACGAGACTGAACGGCAGGCCGTCGGTAGCTCTACTTGACCTCGGCCGGCCGCGTTGACGGCTCAGCTGGAGCGCCGACCGGCGGCCCGAGGACGAAGTCGCCTCTGACCGCCCGCGACAGCCGCTGAAGCGCCGGGACCGCCTGGCGAAGAGCTTCGTTGGCCGACCCGTAGGCCTCCCACCGGCTTTGCCAACTGCTCTCGATCAGCTCCCCGCTAGCGGCGTCGACGATCTCCCAGCACCAGAGCGGCGGGTCGGAAAGCAGGGCCGCTCGCACCGTGAGCCGCGCGCCGTGCTCTCTCCTCATCAACTTCGTTCCTTTCCACCGTCAGACGATCAAGGGGCGTCAGCGACTCGACGCTCATTCTCGTGGGCCGGGCGCGCGTTTGTCGAGGTCTGAAATGATTTTCCTGGGAATCTCCTTACCCTGTCCCGCCTGGAAGCCGCGGACGAGCGCTGGTGGTGACCGGCGAGACTCTCGAGGCGCAACGTGGTGGAGGGCGTGACGTCGCCTCCCAGAACGCGGCGGACGTGGCCGAGGGCCCGCTGCCGTTCCGCCGACCGCATGGACGCGACGCAGTCGGCAGGGACGATGATGCGGAAGTCGCGCATGTGCGCGTCAGCCGCGGTGAACAGGACACAGCTCTCGGTGGTCAGACCGGTGAGGATCAAGGTCTCGACACGGAGATAGGCCAGCAGCGTATCCAGGACGGTGGAAAAGAACCCCGAGTGCTTGGGCTTCAAGACGAAGTAGTCGTCGGGCCGAGGCCGAAGCCGCCGGACGAGCGGCCGTCCACGCACCCCACGAGCGAGGCAATGCTGGATCAGTCTGGCGAAGTTCGATTGCCAGCGGCCGAAGTTGTCGTTGACGTACACGGCCGGGATGCCGACGGCCTTCGCCCGCCGCTTGAGCGCGGCCAGTCGCTTCGCCATGGGCAAGGCCTGGACCAGGAGTTGGGCGCCGCCCTCGAATTGGAGGTCGTTGATGACATCGATCAGCAGCAGGGCGGCCCGCGCGTCGTCCGGTGCGCTGCCGTGGAGGTCGGCGTTCTTGGGTGGCGGTCGCCGTCGCACCGCTCAGGCGGCCGTCCCGCGGTCGCGGTTGTCGTCGGCCGGGCGGAGGTGATGCAACAGCGTCTCCCAGGCCAGGGGCTTGGTGAGCACGACGTCGGCCCCGGCCTCTCGCGCCTGCGTGAGGTAGGGCTCACCGAACCCCGTGATCACGATGACGCGCGGACGATGCTCGCTGGCGCTGAGCAGGTGGCGGATCAATGCGTGCCCCGGAATATCGGGCAGGCCGAGATCGGTCAAGAGGACGTCGGCATCGATGCTGGGGGCCAGCTCGAGGGCGGCGAGCCCCAGGCCCGTTGCCACGACGTCCATGCCCTCCGACAACAGGAGCACGGCCAGGGCCTCTCGTACTTCGACCGAATCCTCGACCAGTAAAACGCGCAGGGGACGACCCTATCCTTCCCTCACGGACGGGAAGGGTGAGACGCGCCGGCACAACGCCAGGATTTCATGCCGATTCCCACCCATCGAGCAGGTAGGCAGCAGAGTTCATGCCAGCGGGCCGCTCTCTTCACCGCCTGGAGGCGAATCTGTGGTAAGGAATACAAGGGCCTCCCTCAGGGCCCGTGGCGGCGGGTGGCAAAAATTTTTCGGTAGTGAGGGGTCGGGAGTAATGTCGAACGTGCTCGAGCACCTAGTGAAAGGAGGCGCCGATGGAGGATGACCTGGACGGGCGGCTGTCGGTCCGCGCTCGCCTGATCCCCGGGCGCCGCCTCTGGTGCTGGGAGATCGTCGACGCCCTGGAGGGCGAGGTGGTTGAGAGCAGTTGGACCGGACAGTGGAGCGGCTATTCGTCGCGCCAGGAGGCCATGGTCGCCGGGCTGAACCGGCTCCTCGAGAAGACCCGCGGCTCCCGGCGCACGCCGCGCCGAGCCGTGATCCCGCGGCGCCAGACCACGAGCGTGCGCGAGGATACCACCAGCCTGGAGGGGCTCCTGCGGCCGCGCCGCTGCCTCCTGGTCGTTCCGCGGTCCAAGCTCGAGCTCTATCAGTCTCTCAAGCGGTCATTCGCGGACAATGATCGAGTGGAAGTGATTCTCGATCGGCGCTTCGCCCAGCGCCGCGCTGCGACGGCAGGTCACGAGCCCGAGCGCCGCCGCGCCGACCGTCGCGTGCGGACGGCTACCGAGGCCGAGCTCCGGTCGGGACGATGGGCGCTGGTGGCAGTGTCCCCGCCGTCGTCGGATCCTCGGCAGGCCCGCCCGGCCTGACGCCGCCTCCCGCGGCCTTCATCTTCAGGGCGAGCGGTGGCTCCAGCGCCGCTTTCTGCCGGTGTCGGGCCTCCGCCAGCCCCTGCGAGCTGCCGTCGAGAAGCAGGTGGTAGATGTGCTCGGCGGCCAGGGCCGGGGGAATCAACACGTAATCGGCGCCCTCGGCGTACAGCCGCTCGGCGGCGGCCAGAGTATCCGCGGTAACGATGACCCGGGCAGACGGCGCGAGCCCTCGCACCTGTCGGAGCAGGCGGAGGTTGTCGGTTCCTTTCAAGAACCAGTCGGAGATGCTGGAGACCACGATGGCCGCCCGTTCGATACCGGTCTGCCGGAGAGTGTGGGCATTGGCGATATCACCGTAGTGGCAGGTGATGCCCTCTGCTTGCAGATGTTCGAGGGTCTCGGGGTTGAAATCAATGGCCACGATCCGTCGCTTCATGGCCGATCGATCGCGGTCCAGGTGCCGGAGCAAGGCCAGGCCCTCACGCGACACGCCCAGGAAGAACACGTCGTGCTCCGGAGGCCGGACGCGGTCGGGGGCATGCTCCGGCTGCGGCGGCCGCCGGCCCCGCCAGCGGGGCACGCCGGCCAGCGAAAGTCCCCGTGCGAACCAGGTGGCCAGCTGGTGGTTGAAGAGGATCGCATACGTCGAGATCACCGCGGTTCCCAGCAGGGCGTACAGCACCAGGGCGGCCAGCTCGGCGCTGACGTGATGGTAGCCCACGCCGAGGGCGACGATCACCAGCGCGAATTCGCTGATCTGGCCCAGGTTGATGGAGACGACGCCCGCCGTCCGCGTGTCCAGCCTCAGCAGGGAAAAGATGGGATACACCACGAGGAAGCGGCTCAACACGACGAACGCCGCCACCGCCGCCGTGAGTAGCAGCAGCCGGGGCGTCGGCGCCGGAATCTTCATGCCCAGGGCCACGAAGAACAGGGTGACGAAGAAATCGCGCACTCCGGACAGGCGGGCCACCACCTCCGTCCCGTACGGGAAGGCGGCGATGACCATGCCCGCGATCAGCGCGCCCATCTCCTCGGAGAGGCCCAGCGCGCTGGCGGTACCGGCCACCAGGAAACACCACCCCATGGCGGTGATGAGGACGAGCTCGTGAGAACGGGCCACGGCGCGGAAGAGCGGGGGCAGCACCAACCGGGAGAGGACGACCGCGGTGGCCACGAGGGCCATGCAGCTTCCCAGGGACGCCACCAGCGGCATCATCTGCAGCGCGTGAAGACTCGGCTGCAGCGCCAGGAACGCGATGGCCCAGAGGTCCTGAAAGATGAGGATGCCCAGGGTGACCCGTCCCGCGAACGTCGCCATCTCCAGCTTGTCGAAGAGCAGCTTGACCACGATGAGCGTCGACGACAAGGCCAGGGCCACGGCGAGGTACAGCCGGTCGAACGGGCCATCGGTCGTCTCGGTGAGCCAGCCGAAGGTCACCCAGGCCAGCGCCACCGAGACCGGGAACTGCAGCAACCCGCTGACCGCGATGGTACGCCCGGCCTGGACCAGGGTGGGCACGTTGATCTCCAGGCCGATGATGAAGAGCAGCAGGAGCAGGCCGATCGCCGAGATGAATTCGATACTCGCCTCGTCGGTGACGACGCGGGCACCGACGTGGGGACCGAGCACCGCGCCGGCCAGGATGTAGCCCAGGATCAGAGGCTGGCGGACGACCCGGGCCAGCAACGCGAACAGCGCCGCGGCGATGATGCTGATGCCGATTGCGGGCAGAAGATCGTGGCTCACCGTCGTCCTGCTCCCTTCGATCCTAGCGCGGGACGACGAACAGACTGGTTGCTTGATTTTGGCGATGCACGCCGGGATCGCGGCGGCACGCCGTGCATCCGGCACCCGAGCCCGGTTCGGGCGCGAGCGCAGCGAAATTGGCCTGTTGCGACTGCAGGCCGAGCCGCACGCGCGGGTGACTTCGCAGGCCACCGCCGCGACCCCGGACGCCTGGTCGGCCCGGTGGAGTTGAGGTGGAGAGCCGGCTTGCGCTACCCTAGCGCACCGCATGAATGAGGCCGAGCGCGCCGCGCGACCGCCCGGCGACGTCCTGGCGGGCATCAGAGTCCTGGACTTCGGGCGCTACATCGCCGGCCCCTACTGCGCCGCCCTGCTCGCCGACCTCGGGGCCGACGTCATCCGCATCGAGCGCCGTGGCGGCGGCGAGGACCGTTGGGTGGCGCCGGTGGGCGCGGACGGCGTCGGCGCGATGTTCCTCGTGATGAACCGCAACAAGCGCGCCATGACACTCGACCCCGCGCGCGCGGAGGGCCGCGAGGTCGTGCGGCGACTGGTGGCCACGGCGGACGTCGTCGTCGCCAACTTGCCGCCCGACGTGCTGCGCTCGCTGCGCCTCGACCTCGACAGTTTGCGCCGCGTGAAGCCCGACGTGATCCTGACCACCGTCACGGCCTTCGGGGCCGGCGGGCCGTGGAGCCACAAGCACGGCTTCGACGGTATCGGCCAGGTCATGTGCGGCTCGGCCTACCTGACGGGCACGCCCGCGCAACCGCTGCGGGCCGCCGTCCCCTGGGTCGATTTCGGGACGGCGTCGCTCGCGGCCTTCGGCACGCTGGCGGCGTTGATGGAGCGGCAGAAGACCGGCCGCGGCCAAAAAGTCGAGGGGGCCCTTCTCCGCACGGCCATCGCCTTCAACAACCCGACCCTGGTCGAGCAGCAGGTGATCCGGCCCAACCGTGTCGCCACTGTGAACCGTGGTCAGACGTCTGCTCCCTCGGACCTGTTCCGCACGCGCGACGGCTGGATCATCGCGTACGCCATCGGCGGGCCAATGTTCAAACGGTGGGCTGCGCTCATGGGGGAGGAGTTCTGGCTCACCGATCTCCGCTTCAAGGACGACCAGGCGCGCGGCGACCACGGCGAGCTCCTCTCGCGGCGGATGTCGGCCTGGACCGCCGAGCGCTCCACGGCCCAGGCGCTGGCCGAACTCGAGAAGGCCCAGATCCCGGCGGGCCCGCTCTACTCGCCACAGCAGGCGCTGGAAGACGCGCACATCCGCTCGGCCCGATTCCTGGAGGACATCGAGTATCCCGGGCTACCGCGGCCGGCGCCGCTGGCGCCCACGCCCGTCGATCTGTCTGAGACTCCCGGGCGCTTCCGGCACCGGGCCCCCACGCTGGGCGAGCACACCGATGAGATCTTGACCGAGCTGGGCTATCGTCCGGACGAGATCGACCTGCTGCGCGCCAGCAACGTCATCTGAGGCAGCGCGCCAGGGGGCTACGGGCTCGGCCCGTACCCCCTGGTTGCGTTGGAGCGGCCGACCGGATTCGAACCGGCGACGTCCAGCTTGGGAAGCTGGCATTCTGCCACTGAATTACGGCCGCGCGATCGTCTTATTCTACTCCGGCTGCGCCACGGCTGCCGGGCGTTCGGTCCGTACTGTAGGGGGCGGCCCGGTGTGAGTCAAGGTAGGCCAGCGCCTCTTGCCGGGTGCGCACCAGCCCGAGGTCCTGCGCCTCGCGCGCCCGGCCGAGGAGCCAGCCCACCGGGGGACCCGGGGGCAGGCCGAAGTGTGTCATGACGTCCTCGCCGCGCAGCAGCGGGGGCGCCGTCGCCGTCTGGCGCTCTCGCTCCCACCCCCGGAGCAGGTCACGGATCAGCGCGGCACGAGGCCAAACGGCCAGCGCCGACTGGCCACGTACAGCCGCGGCGTCGACGAGGGCCAGGAGCAAGAGGTCCCGCGTTTCCGGCCCCAGGTCACGATAGAAGCGGTAACGAGCGCGGGCCGTCACCTCCCCCGCTCCGCCCAGATGCATGGGCCTCAGATGGTGACGCACGAGTCGAGCCAGCACCGTGGTGACGGCGCGGGGCAGGCGCAGGCGCTCTCCGATCGCCCGCACGCTGGCTTCACCGAGCACATCGTGCCCGAAGAACCGGACGCGCCCGGCGACGAGGCGTCGCGTCTGGGGCTTGGCGACGTCATGCAACAGCGCGGCCAGCTTCAAGACGTGGCCACGGCCGAAGCCGCCGCCCAGGGGCTCCATGAGGTGCCCCCCCAGCTCTTCCCCGAGCGGCGTCAGGGCGTGCGGCCGGGCCACGACGAGATCGGCACCGCCCACCGCGCGCAGACAATGCTCGAGCACTGCGAAGCGGTGAGGCGGCGGCTGACGGGTGCCCCGCATGGGCTCGATTTCCGGCAGGACCACACCGAGCAGGTGAAGCCGATCGGCTCGCCTGAGCGCCCGCTCTGTGTCGGCCAGGCCCAGCAGGGCCGCCACCTCGTCGCGCACCCGCTCCGGCGACACGCGAGCCAGCCCGGGCGCGTGCGCGGCGATCGCCCGCGCTGTTGCCGGCGACAGCCGGAACCCCAGCGCGGCTTCCAGATGCACTCCCCGAAGCGTGCGCGCGGGATCCTGTTCCAGGACGCCCGGCGCGGGCACGCGCAGCCGGCGGGCCCGGAGATCCCTCAGCCCGCCGGTGGGATCGATGATCGAGGCCCGCCCCGAGGCGAGCAGCGTGCGGATGGACACCGCGAGGGCGTTGACGGTGAAGTCCCGCCCCGCCAGATCCTCCTCCAGGGTCCCGGCCCGATAGTCGGACATGTCGAGCTGCTGGCCGTCGACGATGACCCGCCCGGCACCACGCTCGGCGTCCAGGCATACGAACGCCCCTCCGAGACGATTGGCGACGTCACGGGCGATCGCCAGCGCGCGTGCCGGCACCGTCACATCGAGGTCGATCGACCCCGACCGTCCCAGACAGCCGTCGCGCACCGCCCCGCCGACCAGGACCGGTTCCAGCCGGCGACCCGCCGCCTCCAGCACAGCGCGCAGCAGCGCGACGTGCCAGGAGGTCAGCCGCTGGATGAGGAAGTCGCCCATGCCGGGCTCCCGGACACGAATCCCCCGTCGCTTCCCCCGGTCGAGACGGCGAGCCCGAAACGACGGACCTGCCAGAGCACGTTCCCGGCGGTCAGGGCCCAGGCCGGCGTGATCGGGCAGCCGGCCGCTCGGAGCGCGCGGGCCGTCCAGGAGTTGGAGTTGGTGAGCACATGATACCGGCCGGTGGCCAGGTAGAACGCGCCGCGCCCGTACACCGCCGGGGCCACCGTCACCAGCCGGCCGGCGGCGTCCCGAGCATACGCCTGGTGGATGAACCGCGTGAGCGCGTCGAAGCCGCGGGGCGAGAGCTCGATCGCCACGAGCGGGTTCCCTCGGAAGAACTCGACGACCGGCGGGTCGAAGCCGGCGACATGGAGCACGCTCGACTCGGACCAGAACGCCGCCTTGAGAGCCATGCCGCTGGTGCCGGTGGCCGCAGGATAGAACTCGCCGTCGCCCCAGCCGACCTCGATGAACCGGACCGGCCCGAGCTCGGCGCTCTCGGGCCAGATGCGCGTCGAGATGTCGGCGCGGCGAAGGGCCAGGCCGACATGCCAGCCATGACCGACCACCCACACGGTCTTGACGCGCTCGGTGGGAGCCGGAGGAAACAGCTCGGGCACGGGCCCCGCGCAGCCGCCGAGCAGCAGCGCGATCGCCGCCAGGCTGCCGACCCTAGAGCAGCTCCAGTCCCGTCGCGCCGATGCGGAACTCGGCGATCTCGTCACTCATCGAGCTCCCGCGGTGTTTGACCACGCACAGCATGCGGGCCAGGCGCTGGCCCACGCGCTCGCTGCCCATCACGATGACGGTGTTGGCGGTGGCTCCGATGTCCCCGGTGGCCACCTTGCGGGCCAGCAGGTCTTCCAGGCGCGTTTCCTCGGTCGTGACCAGCAGCAGCGTGGTGACCCGCGTGTGGTCGTAGCGGTGCGCATCGATGAAGTCACGGTGTTTCCACACGGGCAGACACAGCTCCATGCCCAGGATCTCGGCGTCCCGGTGGATCACCGTGCGATAGATCTCGTCGAACATGCGGCACTGGATCGACTCGGCGGGCGCGTCCATCGGCTCCACACCATCGACGACGACCCGCCGGCTGCCGGCCGCGAAGTGAAAATACATGAACGGCCGCACCGTATAGAGCGCGTGATTGTAGGCCGCTTTCCAGTTCCAATCGAACTCCCAGCCCCCGTCGGCGCTGGGCACCTGAAAGTCGCGCACACGGCCCACCCAGCGAAGCGCGTTGCAGTAGCAGGCCTGCAGCTGCCCGGGTGGGGGATAAGGCTCGGCCATGGGCGTCACCGTGTGCGTCCACGTAGCCAGCGGCCAGCTGAAGAGTCGGCTGGCGTACTCGTCGTGCTGCTGCGAGTCCCCCCGGCCGTTCATGTCGAGCACGATGCCGCGGGCACCGTCGGCGGGCAGACCGTGGTTGGCGAACGTCAGGCCCAGGTGCGTCTTGCCGATGCCGGTGGCCCCGTACACGACGGTCAGTGTACCGGGGAGCAGACCGCCGCCCAGCATGGCGTCGAGCCTGGCGAGCCCCGTGGAGACGCGCGCGGTCACGGGCGTGGATTCTACACCAGTGGGCGCGGTCCGCCGCCGACCCGCCCCTTGGTGACGAACTGCTTGTCGTACAGCATCCGCAGCTCGTCCAGAGTGGTCGCCTGGTCGGGAGCCTTGTCCTCGCGGATCCGGGTGATGCGCGCGAAGCGCAGGGCCAGCCCCGAGGGATACGTCGGGCTCTTCTGGATCTCGTTGAACTCGACCTCGACGACGACCTCCGGCCGTACCCGGACGGTGAAGCCGTCGTCGCTGACGGCCAGCGTCCACAGCTGCTCGGTCATGCCGGCGAACTCGCGATCGGTGAGCCCCTTGAACGTCTTGCCCACCTCGGCCCAGTGGGCCCCGCCGCGGACCGCCAGATGGTAGTTCGACAGCCAGCCCACCCGCCGGCCCGAGCCGCGGTCGGCAGCCACGATCACGCAGTCGACGGTCGCCACCGTCTTGAGCTTGAACCACCGCTTGCCGCGACCGCCCGGTTCGTACGGCGAGCGGAGGTCCTTGGCCATCACGCCCTCGTGACCGGCGGCCAGCGCTCGCGTGCGCACGACCCGCGCCTCCTCCATCGACCTCACGATGGCGCGCTCGGCGAGATAGCGACCGCCCGTCACCCGGGCCAGCGTCTCCCAGCGCCGCGCATAGGGCTCGTCGATCAACGACCGGCCCTCGGCCAGCAGGCAATCGAACAGGTGCAGCGACAGCGGCAGCTCGGCGGCCCGGGCCTCCACGTCGTGCACGCGCCGGAACCGTCGCATCAGCTCCTGGAACGGCAATGGCCGCCCGGTGGCGTCCAGCGCGATCACCTCGCCGTCGAGGATGACCGGGCTCCCGGTCAGGTCGCGCCGCGCCACCGCGGCCACGTCGGGCAGGCTCCGCGTCACATCGGACAGGCGCCGGCTCCAGATGGCCACGCGCTCGCCGTCCATGTGGAGCTGGATCCGGGCGCCGTCGTACTTGTACTCGAGCGCGGTCTGGCCGCCGTGCGCGGCGAGCACCTCGTCGAAGTCGGCGGCGGTCTCGGCCAGCATCGGCAGCAAGGGCACGAACAACCGCGGCCTGACGGCGGCCAGGCCAGCCGGCCCTTGCGCGAGGCCCAGCGTGGCGACGACCGAGAGATCGCCCAGAAACAGGGCCGCCCGGCGGGCCAGCGCCGGATCGGCGCCCGCGGCCTCGGCGATCGCCTCCAGGACGAGGCCATCCGACACCCCTGTCCGCAGCTCGCCGCCGATGATGCCAGCCAGCACGTCGCGCTCCGGTGGGGAGGCTCGCGCCACCAACGCGGCGAGCCGCGCGTCGCGCTGGCGTCTCACGCCGGGACCAGTAGCCTGGGCGACCTCGGCGAAGGCCGCAGCGACATCGCCCAGGGAGAGCGGGGCATCAGCGGGCGGCGTGTCGGCGGCGGGCGCGGCCCGATCGCTCCACCCCGGCAGACCCCGGACGTTGAGCACCCGGGGGTCGGAGGCGGGAAAGGGGCGGGCCGTGAGGAAGGCGACCGCCGTGCCAACCTCGTCCGGCGCCAGGGCCTTGAGGTAGCCGGCCACCAGCCGGCGCTTGTCGAGCCGGCCCGGCGTTCGCGCCAGGCGCTGGCACAACTTGGCAAGCTCGGCAAAATGGCTCATGCCACCACCAATAATTGACTTGCTCGCGGCGGGCAACCTACGCTCGACCTATGCCGCAAACGGTGTACTACGACGCCCGGTCGCCGGTCGCCGCAGATGCGGCCTCGACGCTGGCCGGCGAGTTCGAAGTACAACCGACGGTCCCCGGAGTGCCGATCCCGGCGATGCCGGCCGTGCTGGTCGTCGACGGCGACGTGGCCGATCCCCCGCCGCTGGCCCGGATGCACGTGATCGCCCTCGTGGCCCCGCCGGCCGGCGGTCCCTGGCCCGAGCACTGGTACGCCGTGCTGCCCCGCGGTGTGGGGCGGCCCATCCTGGCCCGCACGGTCGCCAGCGCCTTCGCCGACCTGGATACCGCCGCCGAGGTACGCCGGCTCGGTCACGAGCTGGCCGAGCTCAACGCGATCGGGATTCGGCTGTCCGCGGAGCGCCGACCCGACACCCTGCTGGAGCTCATCCTCGGCAAGGCCCGCGAGATCACGGAGAGCGACGCCGGCTCGCTGTACCTGGTGGAGGAGGAGCGCGACGCCGGCCGTCACCTGTTCTTCGCCCTGGCGCAGAACGACAGCGTCGACATCCCATTTCGTGCGGCGCGGCTGCCCCTGGACAACGCCAGCATCGCCGGCCACGTGGCCCTTACCGGCAAGACCGTGAACCTCGAGGACGCCTATCACCTTCCCCTCGGCTCCCCCTTCCACATCAACAAGGCGTTCGACGAGCAGATCGGTTACCGCACCAAGTCCATGCTCGTCGTGCCCATGCGCACGCCGCCCGGGGAGACCATCGGTATCCTCCAGCTGATCAACTGCAAGCCGGGAGGGCCGGGGCGACTGGTGGACCGCGACGACGTCGAGCGTCGCGTGCGGCCCTTCGGACCCCGGTACGAGGCGCTCGCCGAGTCGCTGGCCTCACAAGCGGCGGTCGCTGTCGACAACAGTCGCCTCTATCAGAGCATCCGGCGACTGTTCGAGGGCTTCGTGAGCGCGTCGGTGATGGCCATCGAGGCGCGCGACCCGACGACCTCGGGCCACTCCTTCCGCGTCGCCGAGCTCAGCGTGGCCCTGGCAGAGGCGGTGACCCGCTGCGCGCATGGGCGTTACGCCTCCGCGCGCTTCAGCTCCGACGAGATCAGGGAGCTCCGATACGCCGCGCTCCTCCACGACTTCGGCAAGGTGGGAGTCCGCGAGCACGTGCTGCTCAAGGCCAAGAAGCTGTATCCGGCGCAACTGGACGCCATTCGCCAGCGGGTCGCCCTGGCCAAGCGCGGCCTGGAGCTCCGCTGCGAGCGCGGCAAGCTCGACGCCCTCCTCCGGCGGGGCCCCGGCGACTATGCGGAGGACGCCGCCCGCCTGGAGTCCGAGCTGGCGGTCCTGGTGAGGGAGATCGACGCGGCGCTGGAGCACATCGAGCAGGCCAACGAGCCGGAAGTGCTCCCCCGGGAGACAGCCGCTCAGGTCGAGCGGCTGGCCCGGCGGGTCATCGAGGACTCGGCGTCGGGACCCCGGACCCTGCTCACGCCCGACGAAACCCGGGCCCTGCGTATCGCGCGCGGCAGCCTGACCGAGGAGGAAGTGCGCGAAATCCGCTCTCACGTCGTGCACACCTGGGAGTTCCTGGCCCGGATTCCCTGGACCAAGGAGTTCCGTCGCATCCCGGAGATTGCGCGGTCCCACCACGAGAAGCTGGACGGCTCCGGCTATCCCCATGGCCTGACGGGCGACCAGATCCCCCTGCAGTCGCGGATCATGACCATCGCCGACATCTTCGACGCGCTCACGGCCGGCGATCGTCCCTACAAGCGTGCGGTACCCGTCTCCCAGGCGCTCGCTATCCTGGATGAGGAGCGGCAGGCGGGCACCATCGATGGCGAGCTCGTGGACCTGTTCGTGAGCGCGCGCGTCTGGGAGCGCGCGCTACGCCACCAGCAGCAGTAAGAGCGCGCCCCAGGCGGCCAGCGCGGCGACCATCGACGCCGCACGGCCCAGTTCGCGGGCCACCTCCCGGACCGTCGCGCTCTGGGCGCGCCGGGCTGCACAACGACGGTGCTCGGTTCCGACCCACACGATGGCGGCCATGCTCAGAAACCGCGAAGCACGCCGATGACCTTACCGAGGATCTGCACACGACGCTTCGCCGGGTCCACCACCAGCGGCGTGAGGGCGCGGTTCTCGGGCTTGAGCACGATGCGCGGGCCGTCCCAGAGCAGTCGTTTGACCGTGGCCTCCCCTTCGCTGGTCTCGGACTCGAGCCAGGCGACCACGATGTCGTTCGGCTGGGCGGTGTCCTGACGGTGCACCAGCACCAGGTCACCGTCACAGATGTGGGCCTCGATCATGCTGTCCCCGCGCACGCGCAGCGCGAAGACGTCGTCGCCATCGCCGCCGGGCAACGCGCTGGCCGCCACCGGCAGATCGCCCTCCCGGTTCTCGGCGGCGAGCAGCGGTCGGCCGGCGGCGATCCGACCGAGGATCGGGACGCTGCGATAACCGGCCGCGGGCTCGGCCAGCGTGAGGGCCCGCGACGTGCGCCGCGTGGTGGTCCGGCGCTGTAGCATGCCCTTGCGCTCGAGCGCCCGCAGATGATCGAATGCCGCCCGAGGGGTGACGTGGAATCGCTCGCCGATCTCTCGGACGGTCGGGGGCACCCCGTGACGGCCGGAGAAGGAGCGGATGAATCCCAGCACATCGCGCTGCCGGCTGGTCAATTCGCGCATGTCGCCTCCGTGGACCAAGAGGCTACTCAACGCATGTTGAGCAAGTCAACCAAAATTTTTTGCGACTACTCCGGCTCCCACGGCTCGCAGACCGGGCATTCCCGAAAACCCTCGTCGCGCGCGTCGGCCACGCGCTTGAGGTAGACGCGCTCGATTTCCGGGATCCGGCCGATCCAGGAGCACTCGCGGCGATGAAAGAGCCGCGAGCCGCGCTGCGCGCAGTAGGGCTCGCCCGTGTCCGGCGTCGTCGGCGTCGTCGGGGCGACGTCGGGGTCCGCGAGCGGCGGCTCGGTCTCGGACGGCAGCGGGCTCGCGCCGGCGTCGGCGGAGACGGGCGGCTGGATCACGGGGTCGGGGTCGTTGATGTGGAGATTGGTTTCCACGGTGGAACGGAACTCGTCGCTGGCCCGGCGGAATTCCCGCATGGTACGGCCCACCATTCGCCCGAGCTCGGGCAGCTTCGAGGGGCCGAACACGAGCAGGGCGATGACGCCGATGACCAGAAGCTCTTGAAGCCCGATATCGAACATGGCGCCAAGGGTACCATCACCGCCCCGGCGCAGGGGAACCGCGTACCGGAACGCGGAAAGCCCGTTCTTCCTCGGGGCGGCCTGCGTCGTCGCGGCGAGGACTTACCCGCCGGTCCGGCCCGGGCATGAGAGTTGCTCCCGCTCCAGGGTGGTCGAGGAACGATGAGCGCGCTTCGCGTAGCCCGCGAGGACTTCCCTTACCCGATGAGGCCCCCCGCGCGCGGGTTAGGAGGCGATCACTTCGCGCAACTCCTTCCCCTTCTCGGCCCGCTCTTCCGGCGTCACCAGGCCGCACTGGACGATCTTGTACAACAGTGCCTTGTAGCTGATCTGGAGCAGGCGGGCGGCCTTGGCCCGGTTCCAGTGAACGCGATCCAGCACTTCCTTGATGGCGACCCTCTCGGCTTCGCGGGCGGCCTGACGGGCGATGTCCTTGAGGCTGATGACGCCCTCCGGGTTGAGGGTGGCTGCCGCCACCGCCACACCCGGCGTCGCGGGGCGAGGACCACGGTTGAGATGGGCCAGAACCTCCTGGTGCACCGGCCGCGCGCTGCCCAGCACGACGATGCGCTTCACCGCGTTCTCGAGCTCGCGGATGTTGCCGGGCCAGTGATACTCCATGAACAACCGCACCGTGTCCGGCGAGATCTCGATAGCCCGCAGATACTGGGCGTTGAACTTCCGGCGGAAGTGCTCGACGAGGACCGGAATCTCCTCGCGCCGCTCGCGCAGGGGTGGGACGCGGATCTCGATGACGTTGAGCCGGTAGTAGAGGTCCTCCCGGAACTGGTGGGCGCGCATGGCCGCCTCCAGATCCCGGTTGGTGGAGGCGATCAATCGGGCATCGGTGCCGATGACCTTTTCACCGCCCACGCGCGAGAACTCGCCGTCCTGGAGGACGTGGAGCAGCTTCGCCTGCAGGCGCAGCGGCATCTCCCCGATCTCGTCGAGCAGCAGGGTCCCACCATCGGCGGCCTCGAACTTTCCTGGCTTCTGGCGATAGGCGCCCGTGAAGGCACCCTTCTCGTGTCCGAACAGTTCCGACTCCAGCAGCTCGCTGGGCAGCGCGGCGCAATTGACCTTGAGGAACTGCCTGGCGGCCCGGGGCGAGAGCCTGTGAATCGCCCGCGCCACGATCTCCTTGCCCACGCCGCTCTCGCCTCGCAGCAGGACCGTGGTGTTCGTGCCGGCGACCTTGGCGACGAGATCACGGACGGGCTGCATCTTGCTGCTCATACAGAGGCTCAAGCCATCTGCGTTCATCGAGTCCCCCCGGCTCATAGTCGATTTGGTAATCCGTGCGCGTGACCGGGACTGCAGGGGTAATGCCAGGCGTTTTCCCAGGTGATTCTCGCGATGTTACAAGCACTTGGCTCCGAGCGACATCCTCGGCCGTGAACTGATTTGTAGAAACTTGCCCTATTCGATTGTAAGCCTTACTCCACCCTTCAGGAGGCCGCTCATGAGGATTTTGATCGTGGATGACGAACCACAGGTCGCCGAGGTCCTCGCCAGGTCCCTGGCCCGGGAAGGCCATCGGGCGGAGGTCGCGCACTCCGGCGAGGAGGCTCTCAAGCTCCTCGGCACCGCCGAACCCGATGCCCTGTTCCTCGACGTCTCGATGCCGGGCATGAACGGTCTGCACGTCCTGGCCGAGGTGAGACGGCGTCGTCCGACGCTACCGGTGGTCGTCATCACCGGCAACGCCACGCCGGAGCAGGTGGACGAGGTCAAGCGCCTGGGCGCCATCGACGTGATCGCGAAGCCCGCGCCGCTGACCCACTACCAGACGGCCCTGAGCCGTCTGGGTCGCCCGTCCTGATCCTCATGTCGACCGGACACGCTGCCCTGAGGCATCACCGTCGGAGCTCGTGCGACGCTACTCGATCGTGAATCGTACGACGATCGGATCGACGTCGGCAGCTTTCCGCTTCCGGTGGTGGCCACCTACCGCCTGACGAACGGGCTGGCCCCGGTCGCATCCCCACCGGTTTTTCCGTTCGCAGGTCGAGAAGATCGTGAGCGCCGCCGGCTCTCCCTCGCCGGCGATGTGATCCAGAACCGGATGGTCGTCGGCCATCGTTGGCACATGCTTTGCGGCCCCCGCTGCGTGAGCGGTTTTACAACGCTCGCCGACCGCCATGACCGTTGCCCAGCGACTCGCGTGCCTGGAAGGCGCCTCGGCGCTCGGTATTCTGGGCGTCAGTGCTGTGCCGTGGTTGCCCGCCGCGGCCAGCAGCCCCGGCGACTTCGCCTCCCCGGCGCTCGTCGTGCTCCTGACCACGCTGCCGCTGCGTGTTGCCGTCTACGCGCTGGCCAAGCGGCCGCCCTTCGCCGAGCGGGTGGTCATCATCGCGGTCGGCGCCCTGGCCCGTGAGCTGGCCGAAGCAGGCCCCGGCCACGGCCGGGCACACTCTGGGCCAATGACGACCGGCAGAGCGCATTCGGCACATCTCTTGCGAGAGGGACGGAATGTATGAACGAGCAGCACGCCCTCGTCGTGGAAAACGATCTCGACCAACGTCGCCGTGTGGTCGCTCAGCTCAAGCAGTGGGGCTACTCGCCCATCGCCGTGACCTCGGCCGAGGAGGCGCTGGAGATGGTGCCACACCGACGCGTTGCCCTGTCGCTGGTCGCCATCCGGCTCCCCGGCATGTCGGGCATCGAGTTTCTCCGCCGAGCCCAGGGGCTGGTGGAGTCGGGACCGGTGATCATGATCGTCGATCACGATCACAGCCCGCAAATCGTCGAGGCGATCCAGGCGGGAGCCGACAAGTTCCTGCGCCGTCCCTACACCGCCGAAGACCTGGGGCAGGCCATCAAGTCGACAGCGGGGTGCGCGACCCCGTCGGGACTCGCCATCTCCTCGGCATCGTCAGCAGCGGAGGCCCGCCTGGAGCGCGAGCTGGCGCTGCTGGTCAGCCCGCCGATGCGCGAGATCCAGGCGGTCATCGAGCAGGCCGCCCGGGCCGATGTCACCGTGCTCATCCACGGCGAGACCGGCGTGGGCAAGGAGCTCGTGGCTCGAGCAATCCACGCGCGCTCGCTCCGGCGCCGGGCGCCGTTCGTGAAGGTTAACTGCGCGGCGGTGCCCAGGGAGCTGCTGGAGTCCGAGCTGTTCGGGCACGAGCGGGGAGCCTTCACCGGGGCCCACCAGCGCAAGCCGGGGCGTTTCGAGATGGCCGACGGCGGCACCATGTTCCTGGACGAGATCGGCGAGCTGCACCCCGCTCTACAGGCCAAGCTGCTGCACGTGCTCCAGGACGGCGAGTTCTCGCGGGTAGGTGGCCGGAACAACATCAGGGTCGACGTCCGCGTGATCTGCGCCACCAACCGGGAGCTGGTGCGCGAAGTGGCGGCCGGACGCTTCCGGGAGGACCTGTTCTATCGCCTCAACGTCATCAGCATCCTGGTCCCCCCGCTCCGCGAGCGGCGCGAGGAGATTCCCGGGCTCGTGCAGTACTTCGCCCGTCGCTACGCGCGGCAGTTCAACTTCCCCGAGCCCGAGCTGTCGCCGGACTCCATGGAGGCCTTCGTCCGCTACAGCTGGCCGGGCAACATCCGCGAGCTCGAGAACTTCCTCAAGCGGATGATCGTGCTGCAAGACGCCACCCTGCCCCGCACGCTGACCGCCGTCCCGGTACGAGCCGGCGCCGAGAGCAGCGGCGAAACCTTCACGATGACCAACGAGCTCTCGCTCAAGGAGGTCTCCCGACGCGCGGTGCTGGAGGCCGAGCGCCAGGTGATCCGGCGGGCCCTCGAGCAGTGCCGCTGGAACCGCGTCAAAACAGCCCAGATGCTCAAGATCAGCTACCGGGCGCTGCTGTACAAGATGAAGGACATGGGCCTGAAGCAGGATTCGGCGGCAAGCTGAAATGTACCTGAGCTTCTACGGCCTCCTGGAGGCGCCGTTCGGTCCCACGCCGGACCCGCGCTTCCTCTTCCAGTCGGCTCGGCATCGGGAAGCGCTGGCCCAGCTCATCTACGGTGTGCGTGAACGCAAGGGCTTTCTCGTGCTCACCGGCGAGATCGGCACGGGCAAGACAACCCTGCTCCGGACCCTGCTGGAGAAGCTCGATGTCACCACGCCCGTGGCCTACGTCCACAACTCGGCGCTGCCCATGGAGGGCCTGCTCGAGTACATTCTTCATGATTGGGGCGTAAAGCCCCTCGGAACAAGCCACATCCAGCGTCTTATCGAGCTGAATGAGTTCCTGATCGAGCAGCATCGGCAGAGTCGGAGCCCGGTGCTCATGATCGACGAGGCCCAGAATCTCTCGCTCGAAAGCCTGGAGGCGATCCGGCTGCTCTCCAACTTCGAGACGACCCGCCAGAAGCTCATCCAGATTCTCCTGGTGGGGCAACCGGAGCTTGGGGACAAGCTGAACACGGCCGAGCTCCGCCAGCTCAAGCAGCGCATCGGGCTCAGGTACCACATCGGCGCGCTGAGCCCCGAAGAGACGCGGCTGTACATCCGGCACCGATTGCGGGTGGCCGGCGGCTCCGATACGGACATCTTCACCGACGCTGCCGTACAGAGCATCGGCGACTACAGCGGCGGCGTGCCCCGCGTCATCAACATGGTTTGTGACCATTGTCTGCTCAGCGGCTACGCCGACAGCAAACGTCGCATCGACCGGGCCGCGGTCGATGCGGCCGTGGAGTACCTGGAGGAGGGCGAACGTTCCACATGGCGCCGCAGTCGCCAGGCACGCCTGACCCCCAGCCGCGGCGCCGTGTGGGCGGCCCGCAGCGGCGTGGCCGTTCTGGTTGTGGCCTTGCTGGCGATGCTGGTGGTCGCTGTCAACGCCGTGGGCGGGCTGCCCTGACCGACGCGAGGTCTCGGGCACCTCGCTTGCACCCTGCATAAAGGGGACAAGCACGATGGACCTCTCTCGACGGTCCTTCCTCGGGGCTGCCGCCGAACGCCAGGACCACCCCGAGCGTGTGCCCGTACTGCTCGGTCGGCTGCGCCCCCCTGATCCACACCGTCGATGGCCACATCGTCGACATCGAAGGTGATCCCCGCAGCCCCCACAACGAGGGCACGCTCTGCCCCAAGGGCGCCGCGACTACCAGCTCCACGTGAATCCCAACCGCCCGACCAAGGTGTTGCACCGGGCTGCCGGGGCCACCGAGTGGGAGGTGTGGGATCTGGAGCGGGCGATGGACGGGGTGGCCGAGCTGGCAAAAAGGACCCGCGACGAGACGTTCATCGAGCGCCTGCCCCACGGCAAGCTGGTCAACATGACGCCGGCGATCTTTTCACTCGGCGGCGCCACCCTCGAGAACGAGTGGAAGGGCTACTGCCCGGTGTGCGGCGCCTGGCCCATCGTGGCCGAGGAGCTGGGGCTCGAGCGAGCGCGGCGCCTGCGCTGCCACCGCTGCGGCGCCGACTGGCGCGGAGACTGGCTGCGCTGTCCGTACTGCGGCGAGCGAGATCACACGCAGCTCGGCGGCCGGGGTCGAGACCTGCAGCCGTTGCCGCGGGTATCTCAAGGTCATGACGCGCCTGCAAGCCACGCCGCCCGCGGAGCTGGCTCTGGACGACCTGACCAGCGTCGAGCTCGATGTGGCCGCGCTCGATCAGGGCTACGCGCGGCCCCGGAGCACGGGGTACGCCCTCGCCGTCAACCTCGTGGAGGCGCCGCGGACTCTCGGCGCCATCCTGGGCTGGCGGCGGTGCGACACGACGGCCGACGCCATCGGCCTCGCCATCAAACGGGAGCTCCTGGAGGCGGCCGTGCGTGAGGATCCGGACGCCGACGCCTTCGAAGGATGGCTGCTCGACCGATGCCTCGCCGCCGCACGGACCAGGTCGACGGGCGGCGTGCGGGCCATGGCTCTGGAGATCCTCCACGAGTGGCGGCTGGCCGGGTCCCTGGCGACCTTCGATCAGTGGCTGGCCCGCGGCGCGCCCTCCGACGACCGCGGCTGAGCCGGCTCCGCCGCGGCCGGCTCTTCGCCGGCACGAGCGGCTACGTGTACGCGCACTGGCGGCGGCGCTTCTACCCGCGGGAGCTTCCCTCTCGAGAATGGCTCGCTTACTATGCCCAATACTTCGCCACCGTCGAGCTCAACGCTCCCTTCTACCGGCTGCCGACCGCGGCGACGTTCCGGCGCTGGCGCGAGCAGGCGCCGTCCGGCTTCGTCTTCGCGGTGAAGGCCAGCCGGTATCTGACCCATCTCAAGCAGCTCAAGGACCCGGGAGCGCCCCTGACCCTGTTTCTGCGACGCGCCCGGCACCTGGGTCCCGCGCTCGGGCCGGTGCTCTTCCAGCTCCCCGGACGGTTTCACCTGAATCTCGAGCGTCTCGAGGGCTTGCTGGCCGCGCTGGGCCGGCAGCGCCTGGTACATCCGCTGAGGGCGGTCGTCGAGGTCCGGCACCCCTCCTGGCTCGTTCCTCCCGTCTTCGAGCGGCTGCGACGGGCCGGAGTCGCCCTGTGTCTGAGCGACTGGCGCGAGGCGCCGGTCACCGACGTGCTGACCGCCGACTTCGTCTACGTCCGGCGTCACGGGCCCTCCAAGCGCTACGGCAGCCGCTACACGGATGCCGCCCTCGAGTCAGACGCCGCCGATATCCGTTGCTGGCTGAAGGGTGGCCGGGATGTCTACATTTACTTCAACAACGACGCCCGCGCCGACGCGGTCGCCAATGCCCGCACGCTCCTGGGACTCGTCCAACCCCCGGGCGGGATTTGTAAATCGGGGACTGGGCCACGTGAGGGTTGACGGCGTGGCCTTTGCACGGCAAAGAAGGCATGAGAACCCTCAAACTCGCCCAGCGACGCACGACCGATCTCTTTCCTGCGAAGTTCGGCATTCCCGCGAGATTCGGCCGGCCGGCCCGGTCACCCCGGACCTCCTCGATGGCGATGCCGCTGGCCCTCGGGCTCATCGCGTCGACGTTGTGGCTGGTGCTCCGGCGTTTCGGCCGCCGTAGCGGGCGCACCGTGAAGGACGTGATGATCGGCAACGTCATCAGCGTCGATTCTTCGGCGACCCTGGCCGAGGCGGCTCAGCTCATGCGTGACGGCAACGTCGGGGTCCTGCCGGTCGTGGAAGGCGGGCGGCTACGCGGGCTCCTGACGGACCGGGACATCGTCGTCCGGGCCGTCGCCCGGGGGCTGGATGCCCGCTCCACACGGGTTGCCGAGTGTGCGACGCCCGACATCGTGAGCGCGAAGCCCGAATGGTCGGCCGACGAGGCTGGCCGCGCGATGGCCCGTCACCAGATCGGCCGCCTGCCCGTGGTCGACGAGGACGGCCACCTGGTGGGCATCGTCACGCTCAGCTCGCTGGCGTTGCGCTCGCACGACGCCGAGCGAGCGCTCCACGCGGCCGAGCAAGTGTCCCGACGGTCGGCCCGGCACGCCTGAGCGCGCCGATGGAGTTTCCGCGCCGGCGGTGGCCTCGCCGGGCGGCCTGGGCCGGCCTCGTCGTCGTCGCGCTGGTGATCGCCGGCACCGTGGCGAGCATCCTCGTCGAGGAGCCACTGCGACGGCGCATCGAATCCGCGATGAACCGCCAGCTCGACGGCTACACGACCCGGATCGCCCGTCTGGACTTCCATCCCCTGGGATTCGCCATCGATTTCGAAGGGCTGGAGGTCACGCAAAACGCGCATCCCGACCCCCCCGTGGCGCGGATCGCGCGTATCACCGCCAGCGTGCACTGGCGCGAGCTGCTGCGGGGCGCCGTCGTGGCCGATTTCGAGATGGAGCAGCCGGCGCTGCACGTCGATCTGACTCACATCCGGCGCGAGGCCCGGGATGAGCGCCCCATCGACGAGCGCGGCTGGCAGCAAGCCCTGCAGGCGATGTACCCCCTCGAGATCAACGAGTTCCGAATACGGGACGGCCAGCTCACCTACGTGGACCAGGGCCCCGGCGAGCCGCTCCGGCTCACCGCCATCGACGCCCGGGCCACGAATATCCGCAACATCCGCTCGCCGGAGCGCGTCTACCCCTCGGAGCTCCGGCTACAGGCCGTCGTCTTCGACAGGGGTCGCCTGAGCCTGGAGGGCCACGCCGATTTCCTGGCCGACCCCCATCCCGGCGTGCTGGCGATGGTGCGGCTGGACGAGATCGAGCTCGACTACTTTCGCCCAGTCCTGGCCCGCTACCATCTCGCGCTGCGCCAGGGACGCCTCGCCGGGGTGCTCGACCTCGAGCATTCCCCCGCGCTCACGGCCGTTCACATCCACGACGCCGTCCTGCGCGGTGTCGAGGGCGACTACGTCCAGACGCCGCCGGCCGCCGCCAAGGCCAAGCAGGCCGTGCAGGCCGCGGCGCGCGAGGCCGAGGCGGCCACCAACCGGCCGGACCTGCAGCTCCGCCTGGACAGCCTGCGCGTGCTCGACGGGAATCTGGGGTTCGTCAACAAGACGCCGCGCGGCGGGGACTACCGCGTGTTCATCTCCGACCTCGAGGCCGAGCTGAAGAACTTCAGCAGCCACTTCACCGAGGGCACGGGCACGGCGCGGATCCGGGGGCGATTCATGGGCAGCGGCCGGACGACGGTGACCGCGAACTTCCGTCCCGAGCGCTCGGGACCCGACTTCGACATCGACGTGCGCATCGAGGATACGGAGCTGACCGCCATGAACAAGCTCCTCCGCGCCCACGGAAAGCTCGACGTGGTGGCCGGCTTCTTCTCCTTCTACTCGGAGCTCAGCGTCAAGAATCAGGCCGTGACCGGCTACGTCAAGCCGTTCTTCCGCAACGTGGACGTCTACGAGCCCGAGCAGGACGAGGACAAGGGGTTCTTCCAGAAGGTCTACGAAAAGATCGCCGGCGGGGTGGCCAAGCTCCTGGAGAACAAGCCGCGCGACGAAGTGGCCACGCAGGCGCCCGTGGCCGGCCCCGTGCAAGACCCCCGGGCCAGCACCTGGCAGGTCCTCGTCAATCTGGTGAAGAACGCGTTCATCGAGGCGATCCTGCCGGGCTTCGACCGCCAGCTGCGCCGGTCCTGACCCGGCAACACGCAGGCGCCGCGGGCCCGGGCATACTAGAGGCGTGGCCTCCCTGCGACGCCTCTTCGCTCGCCCCGGCTCCGGCGATCCCCAGCCCGGCCGCCTGAGCGGTCACCGCCGCTGGCGGGGCCCGCTGCGGTTCGTCGCCGTGGGCCTGGCCGTCACCGTCGCCCTCGGCGCGGCTGCGCTCGTCACCTACACGGCCGTCGAGCTGGCCCGGTTCCAGCGGGTGGAGATTCGGCGGACCACGATCGTGATGGCCACCGGCCAGCCGCTGGCGCCGGGGATGAACGTGCGGGCCCTCGATCTCGCCGGGACGTTGACCCGGCTGCGCTATCGGGAAGTGCGGTCGACGCCGACGAGCCCGGGACGACACCTCCGCCAGGCCGCCGCCTGGGACATCTACGTGCGGGGCGTCGCCGAAGCCGGGCCCCCGCGGCCCCGGCAACTGCGTCTCGAGCTGGACGGGGACCGGATCACCAGGATCCTGGACGACGGCGCGCCGGTGGCCGCGGCCAGCCTCGAGCCCGAAGTCATCACCAGCGTCGCCGACCGTCCCGGCGAGGACTACCGCCCGGTGCGGCTGGCCGACGTGCCGCTGGCGTTCCTTCAAGCCATCCTCGCGGCGGAGGATCACCGCTTCTTCGAGCATGCCGGCATCGATCTCAGAGGGCTCGCGCGGGCGTTCTGGGTCAATCTGCAAAGCGGCCGGGTCGCCCAGGGCGGCAGCACCATCACCCAGCAGCTGGTGAAGAATCGCCTGCTCGGGGCTCAGCGGACCCTCGGCCGAAAGCTGCGCGAGGCCTGGCTGGCCGCGGTGATCGAGTGGTACTACACGAAAGAGCAGATCCTCGAGGCGTACCTCAACGAGATCTATCTCGGCCAGCGCGGAGGGCTGGCCATCCGCGGGGTCGGGGCGGCCACACGCTCGTACTTCGGCAAGGAGGTGCACCAGCTCACGCTGTCCGAGTCCGCCCTGGTGGCCGGTATGGTGCGGGCGCCGAACAGCTACTCGCCCGTCCTCCACCCCCAGCGGGCCCGTCAGCGTCGCAACACCGTCCTGGGCCGGCTCCGCGAGCTCCAGCAGATCTCCGCAGCCGACTACGAAGCGGCGCGCCGCGAGCCGCTCCGGATCCGGCCGGCGCCGACTACCGGTCAGCTGGCGCCCTACTTCGCCGACTACGTGCGCGAGGAGCTCGAGGAGCGACTCGAGGGCGGGCTGGGCGGCGTGGGCAGCCGGGTCTTCACCACGCTCGACCCCGCGCTGCAGCGCTTCGCCGAACAGGCGGTCGTCCGGGGCCTGGAGCGGCTGGAGAAGGCTCGTCCCCGTCTGAAGCGGGCCGCGCCCAGGGAGCGCCTGCAAGCGGTTCTGGTCGCACTCGACCCCGCCACCGGCCACATCCGGGCCCTCGTTGGCGGCCGGGATTACGAGCAGAGCCAGTTCAACCGCGCGGCGTTCGCCCGCCGGCAGCCCGGCTCGGCGTTCAAGCCCTTCGTGTTCGCGGCGGCGCTCGGCCGGCTCCAGGGCGAGCCGGCCTTCACCGCCGCGACGTTCGTCGACGACGAGCCGCTCGCGGTCACCGTGGAGGGCGAGATCTGGAGCCCGCGCAACTATCAGGACCGCTACGAAGGGCGAGTGACCGTGCGGCGGGCGCTCGAGCAATCCTTGAACAGCGCAACCGTACGCATCGCGCTGGAGATCGGCCTCGACCGGGTGATCCGCGCGGCCCGCGCGCTGGGCCTGACCAGCCGGCTGGCCCCGGTGCCGGCCGTGGCGCTGGGCGCGTTCGAGGTCAGCCCGCTGGAGCTCGGCCGGGCCTACCTGCCCTTCGCCAACGGCGGCGTTCGGTTGGACCGAACGACGGCGGTCCGTTCCGTCCGCGATGCCGACGGCAGTCCCGGCGTCCTGGTGGAGCCGACCACGGCACAGGCCATCTCCCCCGCCGAGGCTTACGTGATGACCTCCCTTCTCCAGGGCGTCATCGCCTCGGGCACCGGGGCCGCCGCGCAGCCCCTGCAGGCCATGGGCGCGGTGGCCGGCAAGACCGGCACCACCAACGATGGGCGCGACGCGTGGTTCGTGGGCTACACGCCCAATCTCCTGGCTCTGGTCTGGGTGGGTTTCGACAGCGGCCAGGCCCACGGCCTGAGCGGCTCGGACGCCGCCCTGCTGATATGGACGGCGTTCATCCGCCAGGCGCTCGAGGCGTACCCCGCGCCAGGGTTCCCTACCCCCGCCGGCATCACCACGGCCAAGATCGACGTCGCCAACGGCAAGCTCGCCAGCCTCTTCTGCCCGGTGACCGTACGTGAGACGTTCCTCACCGGGACGGAGCCCGCGCCCTGCGACGAGCACGGCGTCCTGCCCGAACCCGTCGTGGAGTGGTGGCGCCGCTTCCGGGACTGGCTCGGACGCTGACTCTCATCGGAGGGGGCGACACACTGGCGCGCCCGCGGGGCGCGACGGCCCCCTCCGAGACCTCCCCCCAGGAATTGCGCCGGCTGAGGCGGCGCTCGAAAGCGGCTTAGGACCTCAGGCTGGCAGGCCGATGAGGGCGGCGAGCTCGGTGAAGGAACGCACCGTCACGTCGGCTTCGCTGGTCACCTCGGTGCCGTGCGGGGCGTAGAGGACGGTCGGCATTCCGACGGCGCGAGCTCCGCGGATGTCGGAGGCCAGGCCGTCGCCGACCATGGCGACCGCGGGGGCGGGCAGGCCCAGGCGAGCCAGCATCATCCGGAACAGAGGCGGCTCCGGTTTCCCGATCACCTCCGGCCGGACCCCGGCCGCCGTCGCGACGGCCCCGACGATGGCGCCACACCCCGGTAAGAACTCGCCCCCTTCCACCGGGAGGCGCGGGTCCAGGTTCGGCGTGACGAGCCCAGCGCCGGCGGCGGCGGCCCGGGCTGCGGCCGTGAGCCGCTCGTAGGTCAGGTCGAAGTCGTTGCCCACGGCCACCACCGTCGCGGCCCGCCACTCTTTGACGTCGATGAGCGCGTGGCCGGCGGCCAGGACGGCGTCGGCCATCTCGCGGGCGCCGATGACGAGCACGCGGCTACGACCCCAGCGCGCACCGATGACGTCGCCGATGATGTCCAGCGGCGTGAGGACGTGCTCGGCGACGCCCACGCCGAGGCGGTGCAGACGAGCCCGCAGATCAGCGCCGGTGGCGCGGGAGTTGTTGGAGAGAAACCCCAGCCGGCGGCCGCTGCTCCCCACGCCGTCCAGCAGCTCGCGCGCCCCGGGGTTGAGCACCTCGCCGCTCCAGACGCACCCGTCGAGGTCGAAGATGAAGCCGCGCAGACCGGCCAGCACGCCGTTCAATCGGCCGCCGTCCGCCGGAACTCCGCGATGGCCTCGGCGTACACCTCCTCGGTGCGCGCGGCCACGCGGGCCCACGAGAATCGCTCCTCCACGCGGCGCCGGCCGGCCTTGCCCATGGCCCGGGCCGCGCCGGGGTCGTCGAGCAGGCGGCGCAGCGCCGCGGCGAGCTCGTCGGGACGCCCGGGCGGCACAAGATAGCCCGTCGTGCCATCCTCGACCACCTCGAGGATGCCGCCGACGGCCGAGGCCACCACCGGCGTCTCGCAGGCCATGGCTTCCAGGTTGATGAGGCCGAACGGCTCGTACACCGACGGGCAGGCGAAGGCGACGGCATGACTGTAGAGCTGCGCCACGTCGTCCACGGGCACCATGCTGTTGATCCAGCGGACGTTGGGATGCTGGGGCACCGCCTGCCGCAGGCGCTCCTCGATCTCCGCCGTGTCGGGGGCCGACGCGCAGAGGACGACCTGGACGGAGGGCGGCAGCTTGGCCGCCGCGTCCAGCAAGTGGAAGATCCCCTTCTGGTCGGTGATCCGCCCGACAAAGAGCACGTACGGCGGGCGCACGCCATAGCGGTCCAGGGCGTCCCGCCGCCCGGTGCGGCGGAAGCGCTGGGGGTCGATGCCGTTGTGGATCACCACCACGCGCGCGGGATCCACGGCGAAGTGACGCTGGATGTCGTCGCGCATCTGGCCCGAGACCGCGATCACGCGATCCGCCGCCTCCACCGCCGTCTTCTCGATCCACGTAGAGAGCAGATAGCCGCTGCCAAGCTGGTCAGCCTTCCAGGGCCGCAGCGGCTCCATGCTGTGCAGGGTGACGATGAGCGGAATGCGGTACAGCGTTCTGATCCAGAGCCCGGCCATGTCGGCGTACCAGGTGTGGGCGTGGGCGACATCGGCATCGACCGGGTCACGGGCCATGGCCAGGTCGATGGACAGCGTCTCCAGCGCGGGCGCGAAGCGCGGCCCCTCGGGGCCGGCGGCCAGCCGCGGCCACGGCGCATAGCCGCGGACGACGATGCCCTCGGCCGACGCGGCCGACCGCTCGCCGAAGCAGCGGACCTCCACGGGCATGCGCTCGCCGAGAGCCTGGCTGAGCTGATCGACCACGACACCTGCGCCTCCATAGACGTGCGGCGGGTACTCGCGCGTGAGGAGAAGGGCTTTCACTCTCGTAGAATACCATCGGGCCCGTTCCCCAACGGCACGTCCATCTAGCTTACGCCAGCGGGATGGTGACGCTGCAGAGCAGCGATGGTCGGACCCACGAGTGTCGCGGCAACGACGAGACGTTGAAGGATCTGAAGGTCGGCGATCGCCTGGAGCTCGGTCTGCGGCAGCCGGCGCGCTGATCGGGGCGGCCCTCATTCGGTGGCCGCGTCGCTGCTCGTGTCGTCGGCCTCGTCCCAGCGCTCCAGTTTGCGGGAGACGGTCCGGGGGTCGATGCCGAGCAGCCGCGCGGTGAGGGTCTTGTTGTTCCGCGTCGCCCGCAGCGTCGCTTCCAGGAGGCGCTGCTCCACTTCCGCCAGCGGGGTTCCGATGCGGATGGAGAGCACGCCTTCGGGAAGCGGCGCGGCGCCGGCGATCTCCTCGGGGAGGTCGGTGACGTCTATCTGGGCGTCTTTGGCCAGCACCACCCCGCGCTCGATTACGTTCTCCAGCTCGCGCACGTTGCCCGGCCAGGAGTAGCCTTCGAGCCGCCGCCGGGCCTCGTCGGTGAAGCCCTCCAGCTTGCGATTGTTCTTGGCCGCATAGAGGTGCAGGAAGTGCTGGGCGAGGACGGGAATGTCCTCGCGGCGCTCGCGCAGCGGCGGTACGGTGATGGTGATCACGTTCAAACGGTAGTAGAGATCTTCCCGGAAGCGCTTCTCCCGGACGAGCTGGGCCAGGTCCTGATTGGTGGCGGCCACGATGCGGACGTCCACCCGGATGGTGCGGGTGCCGCCCAGGCGTTCGAACTCCCCCTCCTGGAGCACCCTGAGGATCTTGGGCTGGGTCACCAGCGAGAGATCGGTCACCTCGTCCAGGAACAGCGTACCCCCGTCGGCCAGCTCGAAGCGCCCTTCCTTCCGGCCGGCGGCGCCGGTGAAGGCTCCGCGCTCGTAGCCGAAGAGCTCCGACTCCAGGAGCGCCTCGGGCAGGGCCGCGCAGTTCACCGCCACGAAGGGGCCGTTGCGGCGCGGCGACCGCTCGTGGATCGCGCGGGCAACCAGCTCCTTGCCGGTGCCGCTTTCCCCCTGGATGCGCACGGTCGCCGAGCTGTTGGCCACCTGCTCCACCAGCGTCATCATGCGCCGGAAGGCCGGGCTCGTCCCGATGACCGCGCCCTGGCGGAGCAAGGCGTCCAGACGCTGCTGCAGCGCCCGGTTCTGCTCGATGAGGGCCCGGCGCTCCAGGGCCTGGCGGATCACCCGTTGCAGCTGGGCCCGCTGCACCGGCTTGGTGAGGAAATCGTAGGCGCCGTCCTTCATCGCCTTGACGGCCTCTTCGATGGTGCCGAAGGCCGTCAACAAGATCACGTCGACGTCGGGGGCGATCGCCTTGGCCGCGTGCAGGAGCTCGATCCCGCTCAGCCCGGGCATCTTGAGATCGGTGAGGATCAGGTCCACTCCGCCCGCCTGCAGCCGCTCCAGGGCCGCCTGGCCGTCGGAAGCGGCGACCACGCGGTAACCGTCGCGGTTGAGCGTCCGCTCCAGGCTCTCCCGCAGCCCGGGGTCGTCGTCGGCGACCAGGATGGTGGCGGGGTCAGACACGGGCCGGACTCTTGATGGGCAGCCGGAGCGTGAAGCAGGCGCCGCCACCGGGCCGATTCTCCCAGCGCAGGTCGCCCCCGTGCTCCTCGACGATCTGACGGGCGATCGACAGGCCCAGCCCCGTGCCCTGCGGCTTGGTGGTGAAGAAGGGCTCGAACAGCCGCTTGGCCACTTCGTCGGAGATGCCGGGGCCGTCGTCGCTGACGCTCACCTCGACGGCGTCACCCTCGCGCCGGCTGGCCAGCGTCAGCTCATGGCCTCGGGAGAGAGCCTCCAGGCCGTTCTTCACGAGGTTCAGGACCGCCTGGCGGAGCAACCCCCGATCCACCTCCATCATCGGCACCTGGGGGTCGGTGGCCACGCGCAGCCGCAAACCCTGGCGGGTGGCCACCGGGCGGATGAACTCGCCGACCTCCTCCACCAGGCCGTTGACGGATTCCTCCTCGAAGTGAGGCCGAGGGAAGCGGGCGAACGTGAGGTACTCCTCGGTGAGCGCATCCAGCGCGCGCACCTGGTCGCGGATGGCCGAGACCAGGGCAGGCGCCTCGTCGGAGTCGTGCCCCGGCCGGCTCCGCACGATGTCTTGCAGGATCTCGGCGTTGAGCTCGATGGCGCTGATGGGGTTGCGCACCTCGTGGGCCACCTTCAGGCTGAGCCGCCCGACGGTGGCCATGCGCTCGGCCACGATCAGCTCTTCCTGCGCCGATTGCAGGCGGTTGAGCGTGCCCGTCAGCTCGGTGTTGAGCCGCTCTACCTCCCCTCGCGCCCGCCGTTCCCGGTCGGCCACGAGGCCCAGCGTCATCGCCGGCAGGCCGAACATGCCGGCCAGCAGCACCCCCGGCGTCCAGCCGACCCACGGCGGCACCACGTGGGTCGCCAGCGTGTAGAGCCCGCCGGCCAGCAGGGCCGCGGTCAATCCCACCCAGGGCCCGAAGTAGTAGGCGTTTACGGCCACCAGCGGGAAGAAGAGGAGGTAGAAGAGGCTTTCGGCGGCGCCGGTCAGGCAGAGCAGCACGAACACCAGCAAGAGGTCGATGGCCAGCGCGCCGAGGAAGATGCCCCGCGTCGCCCTGGGGTTGATGGTCACCAGGGCGAAGATGCCGCTCTTATAGGCGGCGAACCAGAACACGAGCGAGTACAGATCGACCTGGTGGCGGGGGCGCAACGGCACCAGCCCGATGGTGGCGAGCCCTCCCACCATGGCCACGGCGAGGAGGACGGCGAAGACGCGCTCGTCGCCCTCGAGGAGTCGGAACGTCGCGTGCCACGGCTTGCGCTCGACGGTCACCACACCACGGCCTCGGGGCGACTATAGCACGCGGCCCCGCACCGGCCACGAGTGGAGCCGTCGGGTCAGGTACGGCGGTACTGCCGCCAGACGAGATAGCCGATCCAGCCGGCCAGCACCAGCAGCGCGTACAGCGCGAGCCAGCGCTCGATGCGGTGGACGTCGGACAGGACGCGTTCGAGCTGATCGGTGAAGAGGAACGCGATGCCGAAGCTCACCGGCACGCCGATGAGCGCGGCCGCGGTATCCGCCACGATGAACCGCCAGAACGGCACGTGGGCGATGCCGGCCGTGAGGAAGGCGGCGGCCCGCAGCCCGACCACGTGGCGGGCCGTGAAGAGGATCTTGACGCCGTGGCGATGATACGCGGCCTTCAGGCGCTCCTCGCGTTCCCGAGTGAGCACCCGTCGCACGGCGTGCCAGTCCAGGATCCGCTCGCCCCAGTGATGGCCCACCCAATACAGGACCGTGTCCCCGCTCAACACGCCGACCAGACAGACGGGCAAGGCGATCCACCAGCGGATCACCAGCTCCTGGGCCAGAACCCCGGCCGCCATGATCGGCCCTTCCTCGGGGATGGGCAGCCCCAGGCCGGTGGCGAACAGGACGAGGAACAGCCCCAGATACGTGAAGTGCTCGATCAGGTGCTGGACCATCGGCTATGGTCTATACACGATGTCGACGTCCCGGCGCGTCATTCTCCACACCGAGTCCTCGGTCGGCTTCGGCGGCCAGGAGATCCGGGTGCTGGGCGAAACTCGCTGGCTGCTCGACCACGGCTGGGGCGCGCTGATCGCCTGCCAGCCCGGCAGCCGCCTCCTGAACGAGGCGCAGGCGGCCGGGCTGCCCGTCGCGGCGATCGCCATGCGAAGCGCGCTCGACGTGCGGGCGGTGCTGGCGCTGGGCCGGCTCATGAAAGCCCGCGGGGTCCGCCTGGTACACACCCACAGCTCCATCGACAGCTGGGTGGCCACGCCGGCCGCCAAGTCGCTCGGGCTGCCGGTCGTGCGCGGGCGCCACGTCACCATCCCGGTCCTGCGTCGGCGCGCCCTCGTCTATCGGCTCGCCGACCGCATCATCACCAGCGGCGAGGCGGTCAAGCGGATGATCGCCGAGGTCGGCGTTCCCGCCGACCGCATCGAGGCGATCGCGGCCGGCTACGACCCCGCCCGCTTCCACGCTGACGTCTCCGGAAAACCGGTGCGGAACGAGCTCGGGCTCACCGGCCCGGTGGTGGGCCTCGTGGCGAACCTCCGCGGGTCCAAGGGCCACCGGTATTTCCTGGAGGCGGCCCGGCTCGTCCTGGCCCGACTGCCGGCGACGCGCTTCCTCGTGGTGGGAGACGGGGTCGCCTTCGACGAGGTCCGCGGCCTGGTACACGAGCTGGGACTGCAGTCGCAGGTGATCATGACCGGCTTCCGGCGCGACATCCCCGAGGTCATGGCGGCGCTGGACGTCCTCGTGCTGCCCTCGACCCGCTCGGAAGCGGTGTCCCAGGTGATCTTGCAGGCCCTGGCGCTGGGGACGCCGGTCGTGGGCACGACCGTCGGCGGAACACCCGAGGTAGTGCGCGACGGCGTGACCGGCCGGCTGGTGCCGCCGGCCGACGTTGACGCTCTGGCCGCCGCCATACTGGATCTGTTGCACGACTTGACGTCGGCTCGCGCGATGGCCCGGGCCGGCCAGGCGCTGGTCCGGGAGCGCTACACCGTCGATGCGACGATGGCCCGCACCACCGCGATCTACGCCGAGCTCCTCGGCTGAGCCGCTATTGTGTCGGTACGACCACCGGCGGCGGCGGGGGAGGGGGAACCTCGTCGCGCGCGCGCCGGTCGGCGGGCGGCACGCGGAACCGATCGTCGTCCCCCGGGGGGACCCGGAACCGGTCGTCGCCTCGCGGCGGCACGCGGAACCGGTCATCGCTGCCCGGTGGGATCCGGCCGGTGTCGGCGGCCGGGCCTGGCGTCGGCGAAGCCGGCGTCGTCGTCGCGCCCGCGCCGCCCGGAGTGCCGACCGGCGCACCGGGAGCCGGCGGCGCCCCGGCCGCTGCCGTCGCGCCGAGGACGATCAGGGTGGTGGCAACGAACGTGCAGGCTGCTCTCATCACGCCCTCCCTCGGCGTCTGCGAGGAGCAACTACGGTGCCGTCGCCGCTTCCGCGGGGCCGTGTGGTAACGTGATTCGAGGACAGCGATGATCGTTCACGTGCTCGCCGTCGACTACGACGGCACGATCGCCGAGGACGGGCGAGTGGCCGTCACGACGGAGGCGGCACTCCAGCGGGTCCGGGCCTCGGGCCGGAAGCTGATGCTCGTCACGGGCCGCTTGCTCCCCGACCTGCGCCAGGCCTGCCCCGGCGTGGACATGATGTTCGACGCGGTCGTAGCCGAGAACGGCGCGCTCGTCTACTTCCCGGGCAAGCGCGAGGTCCGCACCCTGGGGGCGGCCCCCGAGCCAGAGTTGCTGGAAGGCTTGCAGCGGCGGGGCGTCCGCGTCGACATCGGCAGCTCCATCGTCGCGACCGACGAGACCTTCGCCGAGGCCGCGCTGGCCGCCATTCGCGAGACGGGCGTGGAGCGGACGCTGGTGTTCAACAAAGGCTCGCTCATGCTCCTGCCCGGCGGGGTGACCAAGGGCACCGGGCTGACGGTGGCCCTGGCCGCCTTCGAGCTCTCATCCCACAACCTCATCGGAATCGGCGACGCCGAGAACGACCACGCGTTTCTCGCCATGTGCGAGGGCGCGGTGGCGCTTGCCAACGCCGTGCCGGCCCTGCGGGAGCGCGCGGACCATGTCACGCGCGCTGCGGCCGGAGCCGGTGTCGTCGAGTTCGTCGAAGAGCACGTCCTCACCGACGCCGTCGGGTTCATCCCCCACCTGGCGCGCCACGAGCTCCACGTGGGCCGGGCCGACGGCGGTGAGCCGGTGGCGCTGCCCGCCCACGCGGCCACGCTCCTCGTCGTCGGCCCGTCGGCCAGCGGCAAATCCACGCTCACCGGCATCCTGGTCGAGCGACTGACCCAGACCGCGCGGGCCTTCTGCCTGCTCGACCCCGAAGGCGACCACGAATCGCTGGCCGAGCTGGAAGGGGTGGTCGTCCTCGGTGGCAAGCCCGAGCAAAGCCTGCCCACCGCCGAGGAGCTCGGCCAGCTCCTCCGCCGGCCGCTGGGACGCCTGGTCCTCAACCTGAGCCACCTCACGATGGCGGAGAAGGTGGCGTACGCCACGCAGGCCCTCGGCGCGGTGGCCGGGGTTCGGAGCGCCCACGGCCTGCCCCACTGGCTCATCGTGGACGAAGCCCACCACATCGTGCCGGCCGAGGGCTCCACTGCGGTCGAGCTCCTGCCCATGGCCGGCCATTCGCTGGCGCTCGTCACCCTCACGGCCGATCTGATCGCCCGCGAGGTGCGGCAGGCCGTCGGCATGGTGGCCTCCACCGACGCGGAAGCGTTCCGGCAGGCCTTGCACACGCTGGCGACCGACCGGGCCGATCCCCAGCATGCGCCGGGCATCAGCCCCGAGCTGCAGCGCGGCGAGGCCCTGCTCGCCACGCTCGGCGAGCAGCCGTCGCGCACAGTCAGGTTCCAGGTCGACCGGCGCGAGGCCCAGCACCGTCGCCACGTGCGCAAGTACGCCGAGGGCGAGCTGCCGCCCGATCGCAGCTTCTACTTCCGCGGCCCCCAGGGCGCCCTGAATTTGAGGGCGGCCAACCTCAAGCGGTTCTGCGAGCTGGCCGAGGGCGTCGACGAGGCGACATGGTCGTATCACCTCGCCCGGCGTGACTACTCGACCTGGATGCGGGACATGATCAAGGACGCGCAGCTCGCCGACGAAGTCGCGGCGTTCGAGGGCAACGGGGACTGGCCGCCCGCCGACGCGCGGCGGCTCGTGCTGGAGACGGTGCGGCGGCGCTACGCCGTGTGAAGCGAGCCGCGTTCAGCAGGGCCGCGCGGTGAAGCGCCGGAGGACGCCGCGGGCCCGCCGGCCCGCGGTGTCGATCGCGAACCCGGCCGCCTCCACGAGCCGCTCGGTCTCCCGGTTGGGATGACAGCCGCCGGTCAGCCGGGTCCACAGCGGCTGCAGCCGATCTTGCAGGAGGGCCTTCCACGGCGTCGCGGATCGGACGTGCTCCAGCATCCGTAGCTGCCCACCGGCGCCGAGCACCCGACGCGCCTCGCCGAGGGCCCGGGCGGGATCGGCCACGCTGCAGACCGCCAGGCCGCTCACCACGGTGTCGAAGGCGCCAGCGCGGAACGGCAACGCCTCGGCTCTGGCCTGAACGAGCAGTACTGCCGGCGCCCGGCGCCCCGCGCGCTGCAGGGCGTCCCAGGCGGGATCCAGCGCGATGGTTCGGAGGCCGGGGGGCATCAGCGGAAGGTTCCGGCCGGTCCCCGAGCCGAGGTCGAGGGTGCGCCCGCGGGCGCCGCCGGCAAGCCAGCGGCGCCACCGGCCCAGCCCGCCCAGCTCGCAGAACGCGCACAGCGCGTCGTAGAGCCAGGGGATCTGCTCGATGCCACGCACCGGGTCAGGCGGGGAACACCACCAGGGCGCCCGTGTAGTTGTGGAAGAAGTTTCGCCGGCCGATGGGCGCGAACTCCCCGTTGCCGAAAAAGCCGACCAGCGGGAACTCGCCCAGGTGGGCCCGGATCAGGCTGACGTCGTGGTCGGGCACGTCGAAGAGCCCGCGGCCGCGACCCGCGCAGTTGAAGTAGCAGCCGAAGGCCGGCGGCTGGCCCTTCAGCGCTCGAGCCACCTCGCGCAGCGCGGTCGCCAGGTCTTCGCGCGAGGCCGCCGCGTCCCGGAGCTGGAACTGGATGGTCTGCCCCACCCGCACCGGCTCGGCGACGGCGATGGCGCCTGTGCCCGCGTCGGCGCCGAGCAGGTTGCGGACGAGGAAATCGCCGCGCTCCAGCGGAGACTTGGCGGAGTCCATGGCGAGCCCGGCGAACAGGCCGGCGCGCTGGGCGCGCGCCGCGCCGTCCGGGGTCGCCCGCACGGCCTCTCGGAGGACCTCCAGTGGGGGCCGGCCAGCGATCTGGATCACCGTGTTGCCTTCGGCCCGGGTGATGACGTAGGGCTCGCCGATGGGAA
The DNA here is from genome assembly GCA_035709005.1 of Candidatus Methylomirabilota bacterium. Classification (NCBI taxonomy): domain Bacteria; phylum Methylomirabilota (SeqCode); species Candidatus Methylomirabilota bacterium. Next base: position 312,605 of record DASTFB010000087.1, read on the forward strand.
CGCATCCCTGGGCGACCCCGATGATGGATCGCGGTCCCGACAGCGCCACCCCGGCCAGACTGCCCTGGACGACCTCGGTGTTGACCAGCTCGAACAGCGGCGTCCCGGCGGCGACACCGCCGACGACGGGCACGAACCCCAGTTCGGCCCGGGCGCCGTCGAGCAGCGCGCGGGGATCGAGGCCGGCGACGTCGGCCAGCACCAGGAGGCAGCCGCCCTCCGCGAGAGTGGCACCGGCCTGTCGGGCCAGCTCGGCGCCGACGTCGGCGGGATCGGCGAGGTCGCGGACGAGGACGGGCTTCGCCACCAGGCGCGGGTCGCGGACCACCAGCACGGCCACGGCCGGCTCATCCTCGACTTCCCGCCGCTCGGTCAGCACGCCAGCGCCGCTGCAGCCGACGACGACCCGGGCGCCGGTGACCCGCCGGACGGCGTGGAGCAGCTCGTGAGCGGCCGGGTAAGCATCCCCTGTCGTGAAGACGAGCGCGAGGTCGGCGTGGTCGGCGCCGGCAGACGCCATGGCGGCCAGCGCCGCATCGATCGCCGCCGCCGCCGGCGATGGTCCCAGGCCGAGCCCGGCGCCGGCGGCGGCCAGCAACCGCTCAGTCGCCAACGTCCTCGAGCCGGGCCAGGCGAGCGCCCGCGTCCTTCATGACGTCGAGCGCGCGCGCGCCGTCGCCCGGCGTGACATCCACGGCGGCGACGGCATCCTCCAGGACGACGACCTCGAAGCCCTCCTTGAGAGCGTCGAGCACGGTGGCCTTGACGCAGTAGTCGGTGGCCAGCCCCCCCACGAAGAGCCGGCTCGTGCCATGTGCGCCGAGCGCAGCCGCAAACGGCATCCCGTCGGCGGTCTCGGCCTGGAAGCACGAGTAAGCGTCCAGCTCGGGGTCCATGCCCTTGGAGACGATCTCGGTGCCTGCTGGCAGCACGAGATCGGGGTGGAATTCGGCGCCCGGCGTGCCCTGCACGCAGTGCGGCGGCCAGGCGCCGCCGTAGGCCTTGAAGTGCCGGGTCCGCGCCGGATGCCAGTCCCGCGTGGCGAAGACCGGAGCGCCCCGTCGGGCGAAGCGCTCGGCGTAGCGGTTGAGCGCAGGGACGACGCGGTCGCCGTCCTTGATGCCCAGCGCCCCGCCCGGGCAGAAGTCGTTCTGGACGTCCGTGATCACGAGGGCGTCACGCGCGGGGTCGATGGGGAACGTCATCATCCCTCCCTCGCTCGGATCGTAGCACGCCAGTCGCGTTCGGTCAGACGGCCTGGCCCGGGTAATAGCAGGCGGCCAGATGTCCGTCGTCGGTCTCGGTCAGCGGCGGCTCGGCCTCCGCGCACTTGGGCTGGGCGATGGGGCAGCGCGGCTGGAACCGGCAGCCTGGCGGCAAGTCGATCGGGCTCGGGATCTCCCCCTTCAGCGTGGCACGAAGCTCGAACTCGGGAGCTTCGCCGCGCATGCGAGGGAAGCTGTGAAGCAGGGCCACGGTGTACGGATGCCGGGCCCGCCGAAAGATCATGTCCGAGGTCCCGAGCTCGACGATGCGCCCCAGGTACATCACGGCCACGGTATGGCAGAGATACTGGACGACGCCAAGGTCGTGCGCGATGAAGATGTACGTCAGCCCCATCTCGGTCTGGAGATCGCCGAGCAGATTCAGGATCTGGGCCTTCACCGATACGTCGAGACCCGATACCGCTTCGTCGGCCACGAGGAGCTCGGGGTTGACGGCGATCGCTCGGGCGATGGCGACACGCTTGACCTGGCCGGCGCTGAACTCGTGCGGGTACCGATCGGCCACCTTGGGATCGAGCCCCACCCGCTCCAGCAACTCGCGCACGCGAGGCTCGCGCTCGGCTGGCGCGCCGATGCGGTGTACGTTCAGCGGCTCGCGCAGGATCTGGCGAACCGTCATCCGCGGATTCAGGGACGTGAATGGATCCTGGTAGACGATCTGGACCCGACGCCGATAGGCGAAGAGGTCCTGGCCGCTCAGGCGGGCCACGTCGGCACCGTCGAAGAGCATCTGCCCCTCCGTCGGGGCGATGGCCCGCATCACCAGCCGGCCGATCGTGGTCTTGCCGCACCCCGACTCGCCGACGAGACCCATCGTGCGGCCCCGCTCGATGTCGAGGTCCACCCCATCGACCGCCTTGACCACTCGCGGAGCCGGCGGCCGCAGGACGTTGTGGAGCGTCACCGGCGCCCTCACGACGAAGTGCTTGCGCAAGCCGCGCAACCTGAGGAGGACGTTAGCCGGCAGCGCGCTCATGCTCCTCGACCTTCCAACAGGCGACGCGGTGGCCCGGACCGGTGGCGTGCAGTGCCGGGCGCTGGCGCGCGCAGTGCTCATCCTTCTCGGGCCACGGGCAGCGCGGGTAGAAGCGGCACCCGGGCTCGTACTCGGCCAGGGGGGGTAGATGCCCGGGGATCGGCTCCAGACGCCGTACGCCCAGCCGCGGCACCGAGCGCAGGAGGCCCTGGGTGTAGGGATGGCGGGGCCGGCCGAAGACGACGTCGACCGGCCCCTCTTCCACCACCTGCCCGGCGTAGAGCACGAGCACGCGCTGGCACATGTGCGAGATGACGGCGAGGTCGTTGAAGATGAAGACGACGGCCGTGCCGAGCTCCCGCCCGAGATCCCGGATCAGTTCGAGGATCTGCGCCTGGATCGTCACGTCCAGGGACGAGGTCGGTTCGTCCGCCACGAGCAGGCGCGGCCGGCATCCCACCCCCATGCTGATGACGACGCGCTGGCGCATCCCCCCACTGAACTGGTGCGGATAACTGGCCAGGCGGCTCTCCGGAGAGGGGATGCCCACGCGCCGGAACAGGTCCACCACCCGGTGCAGCGCCGCCCGACGTCCCAGCCCCAGGTGCAGCTCGAGTGGCTCGGCGACCTGCGCCCCCACCCGGAACACCGGATTCAGGGCCGAGGTGGGGTCCTGGAAGATCATGGCGATGTCCTTGCCGCGTATTCGCGCCAGGGCCGCCTCGTCCAGGGTGTTGAGATCGGTGCCCTGGAAGAGGACGCGGCCGCGCACGCGCCCCGGCGGGCTCGGGATGAGCGCCAGCAGCGCGTCGGCCAGCACGCTCTTGCCCGCGCCCGACTCCCCCAGGATGCCGAGCGTTTCTTGCTCTCCGAGCTCGAAGCTCAGCCCGTCGAGGACGTTCACCAGGCCGGCAGGGGTCTGGAAGTCGACCCTGAGGTTCTCGACCCGGAGCACGGGCGGGGCGACCACCGGCGTGCTCACGCGATCTGCGCCTTCGGATCCAACGCGTCGCGGAGCCCGTCGCCGAAGAGGTTGAGCCCCACGATGATCACGACCAGGGCCAGGCCCGGGAAGCCCGAGATCCAGGGCGCCATGACGATGAACCCGCGGCCCTCGGCGATCATGAGGCCGAGATCGGGGTCCGGGGGCGGCACGCCCAGGCCCAGGAACGACAGGCCGGACTCCAGCAGGATGGCCACGGCCAGGTTCAGCCCGAACTGCACGATGATCGGCGACAGCACGTTCGGCAACAGATGCCGGAAGATGACTCCGGCAGCCCCGACACCCATCAGCTGGGCCGCTTCCACGAACGGCTCGCTCTTGATGTTCAGCACGTCGCCCCGCGTCACCCGCGCGAACATCCCGGCGAAGGTGGCGGCGAGAGCCAGGATGACGTTTTGCAGGCCGAGGCCCAGGACGGCGATGAACGCGATGGCCAGGACGAGCGGCGTGAACGCCAGCAGACCGTCCACGACACGCATGAGAATGGCGTCCACCAGCCCCCCGTAGTGCCCGGCCACCAGGCCCATCAGCACCCCCACCACCATGGCGATGCCCACCGACGCGAAGCCGACGATGAACGAGATGCGAGCGCCATAGAGGATCCGGCTCAGCATGTCGCGCCCGAAGCTATCGGTGCCCAGCCAGTGCTGCCAGGACGGTCCCTGGAACGCCGCCGTGTGATCCTGCTGAAGCGGATCCCACGGCGCCAGCACCGGGGCCAGAATAGACACCACGACGAACAGGGCGACGATCACGGCCCCGGCCACGGCCCCGCGGTTCGCGCAGAACCGCATGAGCATGAGCCGCCGCGGTGTCACCCGGCGTTCCGGAATAGCGGCGGCCGTCGTGGCCGTGTCGATCGCCCGGGCCACCACCTACGCCTCCCGCACCCGGGGATTGAGGTGCCGGTACAGGACGTCGACGAGCAGGTTGATCAGAATGAACATGATGGCGATCACCATGACCGTCGCCTGCACGAGATGGTACTCACGGTTGAGCACGGCGATCGTCACCAGGCGGCCGATACCGGGCAGGGCAAAGACCGTCTCGGTCATCACGGCCCCCCGCAGCATCCCGCCGAGCTGCAGGCCGACCACCGTGACGACGGGGATCAGCACATTGCGCAGGGCGTGCTTGTAGACCACGGCCCGGCCCTCCACTCCTTTGGCCCGCGCCACCTTGATGTAGGGCTGGTTGAGCACGTCCACCAGGCTCGACCGGGTGATGCGGGCGATCAGCCCCGCGTACCAGGCGCCCAGCGTGAAGGCCGGCAGGATCATGTGCACGAGGCTGCCGCCCAGGTCCTCGGTGGGCCCGATGTAGCCCATGGTCGGGAACCACCCGAGGGAAACCCCGAAGATCCAGATCAGCACGATCCCCAGGTAGAAGGATGGAAAGGAGTTGAAGAAGATCGCCAGCCCCATGCCGACGTAATCCACCCAGGTGTTGCGCTTGAGGGCGGCCAGCACCCCCGACGGGATGGCGATCACCAGCGCGAACAGGAGCGACCACACGCTCAGGTAGATCGTCACCGGCAACGCGTCGTTCAGGACGAGCTTCGTCACGGCGGCGCCCGAGATATACGAGGTGCCCCAGTTGCCTTGCACGAACCGCCACACCCAGATGAGGTACTGCACGACGACCGACCGATCCAGCCCCAGCTCCCGGCGCAACTTGGCGTACGACTCGGGGTTGAAGTCCGCCCCCAGCATGACCGTCACCGGATCGCCGGGGGCCATCTTCATCAAGGCAAACACGAAGACCGAGATCACGAACAAGAGAACGGCGGTGTGCAGGAGACGCTGGAGCGCGTACTGGAGCATGGGGCCGCGGCGCGCGGCGGGCGGCGGGCCGCCCACCGCGCGGAACGCCTCCTACAGGTGCACGGCGTGGAACCGCATCGAGTCCGCCGGGATGTACTTGAACCCGTGCACCTTCTTGCTCAGGGCCTTGAAGACCTTGAAGTGACCGATGAAGGCGCAGGGGGCGTCGGCGGCCAGCAGCGTATCGGCCTTGTCGTAGAGCGCCTTGCGCTTGGCCACGTTGGGCTCGAACTGCGCCTCGGCCACGAGCCGGTCGAACTCCTTGTTGCTGTAGCCCACGAAGTTCCACGGCTTTCCGGTGACCCACTCGGGATAGATGGTCTCGTCGGGGTCGAGGTCGGCCACCCAGCCTTCGTCGTACATCTGGAAGTCGCCGGTGTTCCGCTTCTTGTGCCAGGTCGCCTGTTCGTAGAGCTGGATGCGCACCTTGATGCCGATCTTGGCCAGCATCGGCTGCACGAGCTCGGCCATGCGCGGGCCCACGCCGCCGGAGCCCGTGTACTGGCCCACGACCATCCATTCCACGTCCACGTCGCCCTTGTACTTCGATTCCGCCCGCAAGGCCTTGGCCTTGTCGAGGTCGAAGTGCTGGGCTCGCCGGGAGGAGCACTGGTCGGCGTTGTAGAAGTCGCTCATCGGCGGGGAGATGGCGCTGCAGGCCGGGATGGCCCCGCCGAAGTAGGCCTGCTGGATGATAGGGCCGCGATCGACGGCGAAGGCGACCGCTTGACGCAGGGCCTTGTCGTCGAAGGGAGGCCGCCGGTTGTTCATCCCGATGAACGTGTAGTTCCCCTCGACGCCGCCGAACACCTGGACATTGGGGTTCTTGTCCATCATGGGCAGGAACTGGAACGGGATGAGGTTCAGACCGTCGATCTCGCCGGCCATCAGGGCCCCCACCGCGGTGGAGCTCTCCCGGATGAGCAGGATGGTCACGCGGTCGAGGTACGGCAGCGGCTTGCCGTCGGTCCCCCGCTCCCAGTAATCGGGGTTCCGCTCCAGGACGATCCGGTCGTTCTCCACCCACTGCGCGAAGCGGAACGGTCCCGTGCCCACCGGGTTTCGGCCGTACGCCCGCCCGTGCTTGGCGACGGCTTTGGGGCTCACGATGGTACCAGCCCGTCCCGTGGAGCCGGTCCACGCCACCGGCAGGAACTGGTACGGCCGCTTGAAGGTGATCCTGAGCCGGTACTTGTCCTGGACCTCCACCTTGTCGAGGTCAGCGAGCTTCCACCCGTGCGGCGATTTCACGTTGGGATCGCGCAGACGTTCCTGGTTCCACTTCACGGTCTCGGCCGTGCACTCCTCGCCGTCGTGGAACTTCACGCCACGGCGGAGCGTGAGGAGGTGCGTCACCGGGTTCGGCATGTCCCACTTCTCCATCAGGTCCGGCACGAACGACACGCGCTTGCCGTCGTACTCCACCTTCAGGATGCCGTTGTAGATGTTGTCGTGAATCTTGATCGCGCCCAGTGAAGAGGTGAAGTGCGGGTCCAGGGTATCGACCGTGTCGATCCAGGCGATCCTGAGCTGGCCGCCGCGCTTCACCGATTGGGCCCGGGCCGGCCGCCCGCCGCCCAGCCCGACGGCCGCCGCGCCGGCCGCGCCGGCGAGCAACTGGCGGCGCGTGAGGAGCTCTGCGCCGATCGCATCGGCAAGACGTGCGATGTGGTTCTCGCCTCTGCCACCCATATCGGCTCTCCTTTCCCAGGAGCACCATGCCGCCGATCGTGCTATCGCTCGACGGAAGGGCGCCGCGACGGGCAACGCTGCTCGGAGGTGTCCGCGAACTTGGGCGGCACCTTACGAGGTGGCACCGGCGTTGTCAATAGCGCCAGGCAGGCAGCGAGGCCCGCTCGCGGTGTTTATCTCAGGTAGGCGCGGAGGCCGGTCAACGAGATGAGGTCGTGGTAGCGCTGCTTGAAGTGCTCCCAGAAGCGGTGCATGCTCCGATATTCCTGCAGCCGGTCGAAGAGCAGCAAATCGACGGCGGCGCTGTCGATCCAGTCGATGTCCTTCCGGTACCCGAGGACCAGGGCCACGCCGGTCGCCGCGACGAACCGCGCGATGCGCGCCTGCTCGATGTTGAGAGTGGCGCAGCTGCCGAAGTGCACCACCCAGTTAGTGAACCCGGTGTCCATGAAGGTGGCGAGCTTCTCGATCTCGACCGGCGCCTGATCCAGCACGAGCTGGCCGGGCTTGCCGTGACAGGACAGGTACAGGATGCCGTAGCCGCGCCGGTGCTTGAGCTTGTTCAGGTTGTACTCGAGCTCTTCCTCGGTGTTGCAGGTCAGGTAGGCCCACTTGACGTCGTTCACCCGCTGGCTGAGCTCGAGCAGCGGCACCACGCTCAGCCGGGACTCGATGTTGCCGTCCCACAACGTCTCCAGGCAGGCAATCTTCTTGCGGTGGCTGGTGGCCCGTCCCACGTCTAGCGGCGGCTCCCCGCGGGGCGGCACTCCTGCAGGCTCGCCGCGAACGCGTCCACCACTCCCTTGATGTCCAGCGCGGTGAGGGTACCCATGGTGGAGACGCGGAAGGCATAGCGACGCAGGTCGCCCTGCCCGGCGTAGATGATGTACCCGCGGCCCTTCATGGCGTCGTGAAGCGTCTCGTAGGTCAGGCCGGGGGGCAGGCGAAACGTCGTGAGGATATTGGAGCGGGCCCCCTCGGCTACCAGCACCTCGAAGCCCAGCCGGGCCATCCCCTCCCGGAGGATCCGGGCGTTGTCGGCGTAGCGGGCGATGCGCGCGGCCACGCCTTCGCGCTCCAGCTCCACCAGGGCTTGCTCCATCGCGTGCAGCACCTGCACGGCGGGGGTGAACGGTGTATTGTCGGCCTCCTGCTGCACCCAGTGCCCGTGCAGATCGAGATAGATGCTGCGGGGCGATCGTCCCCCGAGCGCCTCCACCGCCGCGCGGCGCGCCAGCACGAAGGACACGCCGGGGATCCCGCCCAGGCATTTGTTGGCGCTGGCCGTGACAAAGTCGAGCCCGTCCTGGCCCAGCGTGATCGGCTCGCCGAAGAGCGAGCTCATGGCGTCCACCACCACGCGCCGGCCCTGACCCGCCGCCGCCAGTACGATCTCGCTCACGGGGTTGAGCAGTCCGGTCGTCGTCTCGTGATGCACGACGGCCACGTGGCTGATGCTCGGGTCGGCACGCAGCGCCCGCTCGAGGTCGGCCGGCACGACCGGCGTGACGTTGTCGTACGTCAGGGCCTGGGCGCGGATGTGGTGGGCCCGGGCGATCTTCAGCATCCGGTCGCCGTACACGCCGTTGTCCACGACCAGCAGCGCCCGCTCGGGCGGCACCGCCGAGCAGATCGCCGCCTCCACCGCCGCCGTGCCCGAGCCCGTGAAGAGGATGGCGGTCCAGTCCGGCCCCCCGCCGGCCAGCCGGACCAGTCGCTCCCGGCACGCCTGCATGATGCGGAAGAACTCGGGTTCCCGGTGGCAGAGGTCGGGCATGACGAGCGCCTGCCGCACCGTGGACGTGGTGTTGGCGGGACCCGGGTTCAACAGGATCCACTCTCTCTCGGGCATGCCGGCGGGCCTCCTGCAGGCGGTTTCCGTGATCCTGGCTATGATAGCCTGGAGGCCCGACCGGAGCGGCAAAGCAGATAGCGGAGGACATGCCGATGGTACTGAGGCTCGCCCTCTCCCTGGGGCTGCTGCTCGCGCACCTGGGTGGGTGCGGCTGGCCGGCGAGCCAGGTCGGCCCGGCGGTCGCCCACCCCAGCGTCCGGGTCGATACCGTCGAGACCGAGGACGCTTACGCGACCCAGTGCCGGGCGGGCGTCTGCGCTACCCTGCAAGTGACCCGGTCGCGGTTCTCACACGGCGCCGTCTCGACCCTGCTCTTCTTCTCCGCCTACGACCAGCGCGGCCGGGCCATTCAGATCCCCGGCTTTCCGTCGGGCTTCACCGGCATCGCCAGCGAGCAGTTCGTCGTGAGCCCGCAGGGTACGCGGGCGACCCTGAACTACGCCGGCGTCTCGGTGACCTGGCGGGCCAACGCCAAGGTCCGGAAGAGGATCGACAACGGCCCATCGCGCTCGCGGGTGTCCGAGCGCGAGCAGCAGGTGAGCGCGGACGTCAGGGGAGCGGTGGGGCCGATCGTCTTCGACCCGGCGGCCCCGCGACAGCCCCGCGACTTCGGCTCCGCCTTCCTGACCATGCGCCAGACCGTCAGCCGGACGCGGGTGAAGTGAGAAGTGGGGCATTGCGCTCTTCGCCGGGCGGACAGAAGAAGTCTGCGCCGCGGAACCCAGGAACGATGACGCAAGCGCGGCAGGAAAGGCGTGTCACGGCCGGGGGCTGCCGGAGCCTGCTCCGGCAGCCCTCCGCGGCGTGACTACTCGAGCGCCCGGGCCTGCTGTCGGTTCACGTGCCACAGCACGAGGTGGTACTGCGGCTCGCCGGAGCCAGGATGGGGATAGATCGAGATGTGTTCGATGCGCCGGTCTCCGCCGTCGAGCCCCGCGAGACCCGACCGTAACTCGGAAGCGGGCAGTGTGTAAACGGTGGCGACGCGCTGGCCGGCCTTGTTGTAGGCGGCGAACCGCCCATAAGAGGGGGCCTCAGCCTCCATCCGGCTGAACTTCAGGGGCGTCGATGGTGGCGGCGCTGCGCTGGCCAGGCCCATCTGGCCGGGTTGAGGGGACGTCCGCGCAGAGGCGGCGGGTGACATCGCGGCGGCGGCGGCCGCCTCGTCTCGCTTCGCCGTCACCAGGACGAGATTGCTCGTCATCGGCTTACCGTCGGCGGCCATGCGCGCTGCGTCAGTGATCCGCTGACGCTCGCTGTCATTACTGGTGACGCCGGTGACGAACACGGAGCCGTTGCTGGTATCGACGTCCACGCGGGTCAGGCTCCCGATCTGCGCGGAGGCAACGGCGGCTTTGACCTTGGCGGTTGTCGTCTTGTCGTCGATCCATTGCCCGGCGCTGCGCCCGGTAACGGTACGGCATCCGGCGAGGACGATGAGGACTATCACGAGGACTGCGGTCGAGCGGGTCGCTCCTGGCATGGCGTCCTCCTTGAACGGGGGTGGAGTAGGGCGTATGCAAGGCGGCGGCCATCGACTGCCCGGGGAGGAGCCCCGACCGCTGTACTGACGTAGACGGCGGCGATCATGCATGAGCGTCCCGTCGATAGAAAGTCATTCGGCTCGAGGATGCGGCGGGCAAGGTGGAGCCGTGAACGCAGCAAAGGACCGGCCCCGGCGAAGGCATGTGTGTCCTCGGTGCGGGAGTCGCGCAATCGCTCAGGCGCACAGGCGCGGCGTGCTGGAGAGGCTGGTGTTGCGCCTCGTCGCTCGCCGGGTCTATGAATGTCTGACCTGTACATACCGGTTCTACGACCGTCCCAGCGCAGCCTAGGGTTCAAGGGTGCCCGTGGGCCCGGTTCGGCCGGCCGCACACGGGATCGCTTCTCAAGGGTGGTAGAGCATCCAGTAGATCAGGACGCCGGTCACCGATACGTAGAGCCAGACCGGGAAGGTCCAGCGCGCGATCCGCCGGTGGCGGGAGAACTGCCCGGTGAGCGCCCGGTAGATCGTCGTCAGGGCCAGCGGCACGATCACGGCGGCCAGAACGATGTGGGAGACGAGCAGCCCGAAGTACACGGGGCGGATCCAGCCCTGACCGGTGAAGGGGCGGGAGCCGGCATAGTAGTGATAGATGACGTACGTGGCCAGGAACAGCGTGGACACGCCGAACGCGCTCAGCATGCATACGAGGTGCGCCGCCACCTGGCGGCGGCGGATGAAGACGTAGCCGGCCGTCAACAGCACCGCGCTCGTCGCGTTGAGGGCGGCGTTCAGCGGGGGCAGCGCGGACACATCGATCGTCCCTCCCGGCTCCGGCTGCCGACCCAGCAGCAGCACGGCGAGCGCCGCCACCACCCCGGCCGACACCAGGCCGATGACGGAGAGGGCCAACCGCTCGTTCATCGAGCCTGCCCGCGGAAGGCCTCGCCGAAGTGTTCCAGCCCGCGCAGCAGCGCGATGGGCGCCGCCTGGCCCAGACCACACAGCGAGGCCAGTTGAATCGTCTCGGCCAGCTCGCGCACGCGCGCCTCCGCCTCCGCGCTCGCGGCCAGCTCGTCCACCATCGCGAGCAGCCGCGGCAACCCCTCGCGGCACGGCGTGCACTTGCCGCAGGACTCGTTGGCGTTGAACGCGATCAGGGCCTTGACGATCTCGACCACGGAGGCGCCCTCGGGCACGGCCACGATACCGCCGGTGCCGGGCGAGACGCGGCCGCGGGGCTCCATCGGTACATCCAGCAGGCCGGCAGGAACGATGCTGCCCGAGGGCCCGCCCACCACGGCGCCCCGCAGCCGCCCCCCGTCGGTCAGGCCCCCGCCGATGACCTCCAGGAGCGTGCGCAGCGTCACGCCGTTGCGCACCTCGACCACGCCGGGGCGTTGCAGCGGGCCCGATAGTCCGAAGACCTTGGTCCCCGGCGCCTGGGCAGTCCCCAGGGGGGCGAACCATGCGCCCCCGCGGGTCACGATGGCCGGCACGGCGGCCAGCGTCTCCACGTTGTTGATGACGGTCGGCCGTCCCCACAGGCCGGCCTCCACGGGAAACGGCGGCCGTGTTCGCGGCTGGGCTCGACGCCCCTCGATCGACTCGAGCAGAGCGGTCTCTTCCCCGAGCACGAAGCCCCCAGCCCCCCGGCGCAGCTCGACCTGGCAGGCGAAGGCGCGACCGAGCACGCGGTCGCCGACGATGCCCGCCACCCTGGCCTGGGCCACCGCCCGGGCCAACCGTCCGGCGGCCGCCCCGGCCTCGCCGTGTACGTAGAGGACCGCCCGCGAGGCGCCCGAGGCATACGCGGCGAGCAGGACACCCTCGAGCACGAGATGAGGATCCGCTTCCATGATGTGGCGATCCTTGAAGATTCCCGGCTCGCCCTCCTCGCCGTTCAGCACGACATACCTGGGCTGGCCGGCAGCCGCTCGGCAGGCCTCCCACTTGAGCGCCGCCGGAAAGAAGGCGCCCCCGCGCCCTTGCAGGCCCGCCGCCCTCACCGCCTCGATCACGTCGGTGGGCGAGCCGTCCAGGGCCTGGGCGAGCGCCGCGTAGGCGCCAGCCAGGAGCGCGTCGTCCAGGCTGGCGGGGTCGAGGAGACCGGCGCGGGCCAGGACGACCCGCTCCTGCGCCTCCCAGAACGGATGGCTCCTGGCGGGCACGAGCCCGCGCCACGGCCCGTCGGCCCACACCACCCCGCTGAGCCCTGCGGCGCGGAAGTCGCCGCGCTCGGAGGCGAGCTGATCGAGGAACACCCCCACCGCGCGGGCCTCGAGGCGCTCGACCACGGACCGCGGCCATCCGGGAGCGCGGAGCTCCACGAGGGGCGCCGCGTAGCACATGCCGTTGCACGCCCCCTCCAGCACGTCGATGTCGAGGCGGCGGCGGCGCGCCTCACTGCTGAGGGCCCGCCACAACTCCTGCCCGCCGACGGCGCGGCCGCACGTGCCCGCCTGAACGAGCAGCCGCGGGCGGGATGGGTGTGCCGAACGGGCCTGCTCCACGAGGGCCGCCACGTACTCGCGCGCCGTGCTCGCTCGGGGGACAACCCGCGCTGGCGGCGATGCTTCGGCGGCGCTCTCGTGGCGGCGCCCGTAGGCGAACCAGCCGTCCAGGCCGCTGACCTGGGCCTGGGGCACGCGACCGTAGAGCGCCCCGTCGACCTCGACCAGCGGCGCCATCGAGCAGGCGAAAAGACAGTCGGCGGCCTCGAGCGTCAGCTCGCGGCCCTCGCCGGCCTCGCCGGGGGTCGCCTTCCGCTGTCCCGCGATGCCGTCGAGGAGCGCCCGGCCGCCCGCCAGCGCGCAGGACACACCGGTGCAGACCCGGACGTGGTGACGGCCGTGAGGCGCCAGCCGAAGCTCCGGGTAGTGCGTGGCGACCCCCCACACCTCGCTGACGGGGACGCGCAAGTGCCCGGCCACCTCGGCCAGCGCCGATTCGGACAGGGTCCCGAGCGCATGCTGCACGGCCTGCAGGGCGGGCAGCAACCACTGACGCTCGCGCGGAAAGCCCGCCAGCACCCGCGCCGTCGTGTCGGAGGCGACCGCCACCTGGCCGCTCAGCCGCGCGCCCGCGAGGGCAGCGGCTCCACCCGCACGGCGCAGACCTTATACTCGGGGATCTTGGAGCCGGGGTCGAACGCCGGGTTGGTGAGGAAGTTCGCGGCCGACTCCGCGAGCTTCACGAACGGCACGAAGATGGCGCCCGGCTGCACGGCGTCGGTGAGCCGGGCCCGACCTGTCAGCTCGCCGCGGCGCGAGGTGACCTTGACGGCCTCGCCCTGCGCGATTCCCAGGCGTTCGGCGTCGGCCGGATGGATCGCCACCTCGAGATCGGGCGCCAGGGCCAGCAGGCCGGCGACGCGCCGGGTGATGGTTCCCCCGTGCCAGTGATAGAGGAGCCGACCGGTGTTGAGGATCAGCGGATAGCTCTCGTCAGGCAGCTCCGCCGCCGCGGCGGTTTGCTGCGCGGGGACGAACCGGCCCTTGCCGCGCGGAAAGGACTCCGCGTAGAGGTAACGGGTGCCCGGGTGGTCGGCGCTCGGACACGGCCACTGCAGTCCGCCTTCACGATCCAGCCGGGCATGGGACAGGCCGGCCAGGAACGGGACCAGCCGGGCCATCTCGTCGAGGATCGCCGCCGGCCCGGAATACGTGAACTGCCGGTCGCAGTCGAGACCGAGCCGGCGGCCCAGCCGCTTGGCCAGCTCGGAGGTGATCCACCAGTCGGGCCGAGCCAGCCCGGGCGGCGCCAGCGCCTGGCGCACGCGCTGGACCCGACGCTCGGAGTTCGTGAAGGTGCCTTCCTTCTCGGCGAAGGAGGCGGCGGGCAGGAACACGTGGGCTCGCTCGGCCGTCTCGTGCATGAACAGGTCCTGCACGACCAGCAAGTCGAGCTGGCCGATCGCCTTCTCGGCGTGGTGCAGATCCGGCTCGGAGAGCAGCGGATTCTCGCCCACGATGTACATCGCCCGCACGTCGCCGCTGAGGCAGGCCTCTACCATCTCCGTCACCACGAGTCCGGGACGCTCCGGGGGCCGCACGCCCCAGGCGCGCTCGAACGCGTCCAGGGTGGAGGCGGCGTAGGTCTGATAGCCGGGCAGGTTGGTCGGAATGCAGCCGGCGTCGCCGCAGCCCTGGACGTTGTTCTGGCCCCGCAGCGGGGAGACGCCGGATCCCGGGAACCCGAGCTGCCCGGTGACCAGCGCCAGGTTCAACAGCGCGTGAGCATTGTGCAGGCCGTTGACGTGCTGGGTGATGCCCATCCCCCACACGAGGCAGGAGCCGGCGAATGGGGGACGGGCGTACCAGCGGGCGGCCTGCCGGATGTCGGCGGGCGCGACGCCGGTCAGGCGCGAGGCGTAGTCGAGCGTGAACGGCTCCAGCGACGCCCGCCAGGCCTCGAACCCCTCCGTGCGAGCACGGATGAATTCCGCGTTGGCCAGCTCCTCGTCGAGGATCACCCGGGCCATCGCGTTGAAGAGGGCCACGTCCGTGCCCGGGCGGTTGGCGATCCAGAGATCGGCCTGGTTGCAGAGCTCGATGCGCTTGGGGTTGACCACGACGACGCGAGCGCCACGGCTCATGGCCCGGCGGAAGCGGATAGCGATCACCGGGTGGTTGGCCGAGGCATCCGCCCCCACGATGAGCAGGCACCCGGCCTCCTCGTAGTCCACGTAGGAATTCGAGGTCGCCCCGGAGCCCATCGAGGCCAGCATCGCCTCGACGGACGGCGAATGGCAGAGCCGCGTGCAGTGGTCGACGTTGTTCGTGGCCATCACGGCGCGGACCAGCTTCTGCACGACGTAGCCGTCCTCGTTGGTGGCCTTGGCGCTGGCCAGCGCGGCGAAGCGCCCGCGATGGCGGGCGAGCCCGTCGGCGGCCGTGTCCAGGGCTTCGTCCCAGGACACCTCGCACCAGCGCCCGTCGCGCTTGACGAGCGGCGTCGTGATCCGGTCTGGCGCGTGCACGAAGCCGGTGCCGAAGCGCCCTTTCACGCACAACGTGCCCCGGCTGGAGTGATTGCCCGGCACGTCGTCCGTCATCAGCGCCAGGCGACGATCCGCGCGCACGCCCAGCACGATCCCACAGCCCACCCCGCAGTAGGGGCACGTGGTCTCGACACGGCCGGCGATCTCGGCCGGAGCCTCTTTCGGCCGCAGCGCCCCGGTGGGACAGGTGGCCACGCACTGCCCGCACGACGTGCAGACGGACGAGGCCAGCGCCCCGTCGCCGGCCACCCCCACCTTCATGCGGTGGCCGCGTCCCAGCAGGGCGATGGCGCCGATGAGCTGGACGTCGTCGCAGGCGACGGTGCAGCGGCCGCACAGGATGCAAGCCTCGCGGTCGAGCACGAAGAACGATTTGGAGTCGTCGACCGCGAAGCGGTGGAGCGGCGCCGGCGTCGGCCCGCTCAGGGCATGGCGGGCGCACGCCTCACCGAGTTGGCCGAAGCCATCGCGGTCGGGACCGGACGTGAGCATCCCCCGCGTGAGCCGCAAGACGCCTCCCCGGACGCGGACGACGTCCGGGTCGTTCGTGCTCACGACCATTCCGTCCCGAGCCGGCAGATGACACGCCGCCGGCGTCCCCCGCACGCCCTCGACGCGGACCAGGCAGGTGCGGCAGGCGCCCAGCGGGGGACGATCGGGATCCTTGCACAACTGGGGCAGCGCAATGCCGAGGGCGTTGACCGCGTCCAGCACGGTCGCGCCGGCGGGCACCTCGACCGCGCGGCCGTCCACCGACAGCTTCATGCCGGTATTGTAAATCACCATCCGGGGGTCTCCGGCCCGCGTGCTACCCTCGGCCCGACACGCCAACCGGTGGTCGAGACAGCAAGGAGGCGCGCATGCGAGGGATCTGGGGCATCGATCCAGGTTGGGGGATCACCGCCGTGCGCCTGGCGGTCGGCGTCATCGTGCTGGTGGCGGGCTGGGCGAAGCTCATGGTCGGGATGGACGAGGTCACCGCCAGCTTCGCGCAGATGGGCATTCCGGCCCCGGGCGTGACGGGGCTGTTCGTCATGCTCGTGGAGATCGTCGGCGGGGCCCTGCTGATTCTGGGAATCGCGACACGCTGGGTCGCGCTCGTCTTCGCCATCGAGTTCCTCGTCACGACGCTCTATGTGAAGATCCCGGTCGGGCTCGCCGGGGCGCGGCTCGACATCATGCTGCTCGCCGGGAACATCCTGCTCTTTCTGGCCGGTCCCGGACGTGCCGCGGTCGACGCACTCTGGCTGGAGAAGCCAGCGACGCACGGCGCGCGCCGCACGGCCTGACCGGCAGCCGGAGAGTCAGGGCCCGCCGGTCTTCTCCTCGGTGACGAGCCCGGCGGTCGCCTCGAACTGGCCGGGCAACGGCAGCTGGGCGTGGAGGACGCCGCCGTCCGCCGGGCCCGGGCCTCGTCGGGGGCCCTGCACACCGTCAGCTCGGCGTAGCGCGGCTTCCCGCGGCCGCCCACCGCCTGGAGCTTTCTTGACCAGCTCGCGATCGGGCCCGGTCGTGATGAGCCCGTCGGCCGTCCGGCCGGCCAGTTGCGCCCCCTTGAAACCCGCCGCCCTGTGTAGATCTACCGGGCCGGGGCCTGATGGGACAAAGCTGATATCCTAGGCGCTGCATGGGCCCGGCCCTGATGGTCGCCTTGGGACTCGTCGTGGCGGCGCTGGCGGGGTGCGCCTCGTCCAGCAGCCAGGGCTTGCTGACCCTCGTCTCCCAATCGGCAACGCGCGGAATTCAGTTCGGTCACATTCGCCCAGGCGAACCATTGGTGACGCTCGTCGTGACCCAGGACCGGAGCGTGGTATGGAGTGAGTGCGCCGATGCGGGAGTGGCCGGTGGTCCGCTGCTCGGGTGTCAGCGGAGTCACGTCGTCCACGTTACGGCGGGACGAGCGGTGCAGGCGGTGAAGATCGTGCGGTATGCCGACGTGTTGCCCTCGCCGTTGGCGTTCGAGATCGAGGCCCACGAGTTGTGCCACGCCATCGCGGCAATTCAGTCCCTCGACGACCCGTGCCACACCGACCCGGCCGGGAGCATCAACTCCACCCGGGAGGTGACGCCTGAGCGCCATCTCCCGGGCTTGGAACGCTAGTGGGTGCGCCCGCGCGCGGTCGGACGATCAATCGTAGAGGCAAAAGCCAAATCCCGTCCCGACGGTGGGCTCGTAGTGCCCCCCGCAGGGTGGCAGGGGTTCGCGCGACCCCCGGACGACCCCGATGCCCGACGGCCCAGAAAGACCGCCACCAGCACTGACGAGACCTCCGCCTCCGCCGTCAGCACTTCCACCGCTGTCGCCAGCTCCCGCACCACCGCCCGAAGCGCTGCCCCCACCGCTGCCGCCGCTTCCCGTGCCGCCGGTGCTTGCGTCGCTGGAGCTCCCACCCGTGCCGCCGGTGCCGCCGTCGCTTGAGCCTCCACCCGTGCCGCCGGTGCCGCCACCACCGTGGCCGCCGTCACCACCACCGACGCCGCCTCCAGAAGTGGACCCGACGCCCTCTCCGCTGTTCCCGCCACCGGCACTGGCGCCGGGCCCGCTGCCGTCTTTGCCCCACACCAGACCGGGATCGACGGCGACGGGGAGAATGACGACCAGAGCGACGAGCGCTCGCACCAAAAATTTGAATGTGACCGGCCAATGGAAATTCATATGCTCCCTCCTTAGCTCGTGAACCAGTAGCCTCTCTTCATGAGGCACTTTTTAATGCCGTAGGCCTCGTACGCGTCGGTTGCTTCGAACTTGAACCGGCCGTCTTCGGCCAGGCTCGTGATGTGGGCGCCGCCCGGAGCGCAGTCTGCAAAGTCATCGAGGGTCCGTGTCTGCTGGGCAGTGAGGCCACAGCCGCTTATCAGAGCAACCGCCATCATCGTCAACAGTGCCCGCGCAATCATCGTCATCCTCCCGTCGGCGAATCCATAGCCAAGATCCTAGGCCACATGGTGGTCGCCCCTTCAGCTGGCGACCGCAGCTCGCATCGGGCTGGAGATAGTGCACACGGCGCACCAAATGGTCGACGCCGGCCAAGTCTCGCAATTGGCCGGAAACCCTGACGTTCGGCGCGACGGACACCACCATCACACCCCGCGGCCAATTCGCTCGTGATATGCGCTATTCAGAACCGGATAGTCGGCGCCCGGAATGGCTCGCGAGAAGCCGCCAAGGCTGCCTTCTTGGAGGCCCAGGCGACGATCCCCTGGGGATGCGCACCTGCAGCCTCGAAAGATCTCGCTCCTCGATTCACGCCTCAAATACAATCTCTACCCGTGGCTATGGATCATTTCCGCTCACCATCCGCCGCGTCTAGACCGATGCGTAATCTGCCCGCCCATACACGGCGGCAGGTGACCAGGCCCCGGCTCCTTTCGGGTTGCGGCCATCCTCATCGCACTGAGCGCCATATCAGCCACGACGATGAGGGCCGAGGCGGCTGCCATCTCGTCAGCCATGCGAGCTGGCGTCGTGGAGCACTCGTCACGCTACTTCGCCGGCCCGGGCGTTTGGAGCATTCTTCGGGAATGTAGGCGGCGGTGGACACAGCGTGGAAGATCGTGGACCGCTAGACCGCCCCGCTTCACAAGGAGCACGGCGACCAGATCCGCGGGCGGCGCAAGTCCCGCGGAACCTGAGGTCGACCGCAAACCCAGTTCGCACTTCGCCGGCGGACCTCGTCGCGCTGTTCGGCAAACCCGTACCTCTGTCGAGCCTCATCCTCGTGGCCGGGAGCCTGCTCATCGTCCTTTTCGCGCGGTCCGGCACGGCGGCCGAGGCCTGGGCCTTCGCCCCGCTGTTGGTCGCCCTCGCCGCGATCGCCGTTCTCGACGTGACCGCGCGGCGCATCCCCGACATCATCACGCTACCCGGACTGGCCTATGCGCTGCTCCTGGCTGTGCTGCTCCATAAACCACCTCTCGCTCGATCACTTCTCGGTGTCGTGATCGCCGGCAGCCTTGCCCTTCTGCTCTCGCTTGTCAGCCGACGACGGTTCGGTGGCGGTGACGTCAAACTGATGGTGGTCCTCGGGGCGGCGCTGGGCTGGGAAGGCGCCGTGGCGGCGTTCGTGGTCGCACACGCGGCAGGCGCCCTCGTTATCGTAGGTTTCCTCGTTGGGTGGCGACGATGGCCAGATGATCGCTTTCCGATCGGCGCCCTCATCGCCGTGGCCGGCGCCATGATCGGGGCGATACGGGGCTGAACGAGCATCGTCACGCGGCGGCAAGAGGAATCTGTATGGTCGCCACATCCCCTGTGAGAGCATATTCGCTGTGAGACCGTCGTCGTCGGTGGGGGGACGATGGGGCTGGTGTGTCGCTGCGGTGTGTGTCGCCGCCGTGATGTTGGCGGCTTGCCGCACCGGCGACAAAGACCGCGCTGCGGCGACAGCGCCCGCCTCGGTGTCCCCTCCGAAGCCGGCGGTTGCCGGCCCCCCCGAGTGGAGGCCGGGTGACCGGTGGGTCTACGAGTGGACGAGCGGTAGCGAGAGCGGCATCAAGACGGTGGACGTGATGGAGACACGAGAGGTGAACGGCGTCCGCTACTACGTCGTGCGCCTGAGCGACGTCGATCATTACTACACGTCTGAGCTCCACTGGGCGGCCGCCATCCGGAACTCGACCGTCGAGGCCCGGATGGTGCCGCCGCACCCCTGGTTCGTCTGGCCGCTAGCGGTGGGCCGTCGCTGGGGCTACCAGGGAACGTGGGAAGACCGGGGGGTGGCGCGTCCCGTGAACGACACCTTCGCCGTCGTCGCGATCGAGCCGGTGGAGGTACCCGCTGGCACATTCCGGGCCGTGAAGCTAGCCCGCGAGAGCTCTGGGCAAGCCCTCGATGAATATTGGTACGTGTCGGCGGTGCGTTCTTACGCCCGTTGGATCGGCAAGCGAGGCGACGTCACTTTTGAGGAGCGCCTCCGCGAGTACCGCGCTGCGCCGCGGCTGATTCCGGAGTCCGAGCCTCCACGGCCCTAGCCCGGCGCACCAGAACCCCGCCCAGCAGCGTCAATCGCCATCGCCGTGACATCGCTACGGTCGAACGGCTCTGCGTTCATCGCGGCCGCAACCTGAGGACCCAGTTCTCCGAGTCGAGAGTCACCACATAACGCGAGAGGAAGCTGTTTCCGAGGATACCGACCTCCCGGAGGTCGGCCGAGCCCAGCACCACCGCCGGAACGTTCGTGGCCTCCACGTCCCCCAGCCGAATGGACGAGATCCACACCAGCGGCCCCGACGTCCGTCCGTTCGCGGTCTGCAAATTCACGATCCGCGCGTCGCGCGGAGATCGTATGTCGAGCGCTTCTGCCAGCTCCGGGGACAGGGTGCACCAGGTCGCGCCGGTGTCGATCATGAACCAGGTCGTGCGCGAGTCGTTGAGGGTGACCTCGACCCACCAGACCCCGCCTGCCCTCTTGAGGGGCACGGCGATGACATCTCCGTCGGTGGAGGGCGCTGCTCGCCGTTTCAGTAGTGGCATGAGTGCCCGTATGCCGTCGGTCGCGGCCGCGGCGAGGCCGGCCGAGGGCTTCAGTGCCAGTGTGGTTTCGTACGCCTGAACGGCCTCCGACCAGCGCTCCAGCCGCGTGAGGGCAACGGCCCGATGATAATGGAACAGCGGCTCCCGAGGCTGACGCGCGATGGCTCCGGCAAACAAGCGCTCGGCCGTCGCGTAGTCTCCCCGAGCGTACGCGGCTTTTCCTGCCTCGTTCAGGTCTTCGATCGTCGCCGCGCCGGCGCCGCCGGCTCCGAATGCAACCGCCAGCCCGAGCACCATCAGTTGCAGAACCATCGCGTCAGCCCTCCTTGAGGTGCCGGAACGCAGCGACCACCTCGAAGTCTTGAGCAAAACGCTCGAGCGCCTCACCCGTCTGCTGGATTCGCTCTCGCTCGATGCAGCCCAGGAACTCGCCGGCCATCCGGAGATGCTTGATCCTGGTTGGATCGATCTTCATCAGGCGTGCCGCGGTGGCGTCCACGGCGACGCTGTCCTCGCCGAAGATCAGGATGCCGGCCGACCGCGGTTCGCCCTGGATGGGACCGTTCCCTTCCATGCCGACGATCCCGTCCACGATCGCGAAGCGGGGCATCGTCAACGTACTGTTGATATCCACGATGCTCTCGTCGACGCCGGCCCAGTGAAGGACGTTCTTCGGCCAGCCGTAGACCGCTCCCGGTATCGTGCCGAACATGTTCTTCATCGAGAGCGTCACACCCGCCCAGTGATGCGTCTTCAGCTTCGGTATCGAGACGACCAGATCCGCCTTCACGACGGTCTCGGGAAAATAGAGACGGCGTAGTGTCGTGAACCAGCTGTTCAGCCGCAGTGGTCTGACATCGTCGGTGTTGAGGTCGATGTAGCGGATGCGATGATCCCGGAGAATCGACTGGAGGCCAGAGGCCTCGAGCAGATATTCGTTGTCGCGCCGATGCCCGGGCCCTTCGGCCACCAGCACCTCGCGGGCTCCCAGCCGCCGGAAGGCCTCGATCGCCGCCGCGACGACGGCGGGATGCGTGTTGATGGCTCCCTCGGGGTCGAACTCGACGAAATTGGGCTTGAGGAGTACCCGCTTGCCCTGGACATTGAGGTGGAAGAGTCGGATCCCCTGAAGGACCGTGTCAACCAGAGGATGCGCGTAGCTGCCAGCAGCGAGGATGGCCACCCTCGATTCCGGCGCACGCCGATATGCGGAACGTGCCCACCGGGACTCCCTCGAACGTATGGGGAGGCCCCCGATCGCCGGGGTCATCAGTGAGGCTTGGAGGAAGCGCCGACGATCCATCATCGAGTGAAGTGGAAGGGGCCGGGCCCGTCACTCAATGCC
The DNA here is from genome assembly GCA_035709005.1 of Candidatus Methylomirabilota bacterium. Classification (NCBI taxonomy): domain Bacteria; phylum Methylomirabilota (SeqCode); species Candidatus Methylomirabilota bacterium. The sequence goes on from DASTFB010000087.1 coordinate 334,543, forward strand.
AGCAACGCCAGCGCCATCGTTCTTGTCTCGCCAAGGAACCCCGTTCTCCGGAAGAGGCGCATGAGCCGCCGCCGCCATGCCGTCACCGGCTGCGCATAAATCGAAAGACAGAGAATCGCCCAGCTCAGGGCGAGGCCCGAAACGAGCTCCCCGGTCATGGCGACGAGCCTGGCCAGGCTGAGTTCATTTGCGGTGGCGGCGCGACGGTTCTGAAGCGCGATCAAGGCCAGGGCCGTCGTCTCGGGGTACGGCGGCAGCCAGACGCCAAAGGCCCTGGGGTTGCCGTAGTTCCAGCCTCCGCCGTCGGACATGCGATCGTACAGCAATTGCTCGCCTTCGTGGATGCGTGCGCTCGCCGATTCCAGCTCAACCGGGTTGAGACTCCGGAGAGCGATCAGCGAATAGGCGGTGGGCTCGACCCAGCTGAAGGCATCGGGCGTCCACGACCAGGCCGTGAGATCGGGGTTGAGCTCCACAGTCATCCTCGTCGGCGCCACCCGGTACAGGACTGACGCCAACCAACCCAGACGTCGACCCCGCTGCCCGAGCAGCCATCGGGCTCCCTCCCGCGCGCGCCGCCGGTGCGTCTCGAACGGCGCCAGGCCCAGCACGGCGAGCGCGGTGGCCCAGGACGGGGCGTCGACGTCGCGCCGAATCGGCCAGCTTCCGTCCAGTTTCTGGGCAGTGAGGAGCCAGGCGACCCCGCGGTCGATACACGCCTGAGGTGCACTCGCCTTCCACGTCGTCAACGCGACCACGGCAAGCGCCGTCGCCTCGGTATTGCTCTGCCGATCCGGAGTTGCTCCCCAGCCTCCATCGCTGTTCTGGGTCCTGACCAGGAAGTCGATCACCTCGTCAATCATCGGCGGAGCCCATGTCGGCCCTCGGTCCAGATCACCCCCTCGGGCATGCGGAACTTGGTGACCGTATCGACGCTTTCGACGCGCCCGGTAAACCAGTCATCCTGCTCCCAGATGACGCCCCACGGCAGAAGCACGCGGCCGAGGAGCAGCGGTCCGGCGCTCTCCGTCACGATCGGTCTTGACACCAGCGGGGCCAACTGCCCCGCCCGCGGCAGATAGAGGGTCGCGATGATCTCGCCGGCCGGGCCCGACCCGCGGTGGCGCAGAATGAACGAGTACACGCCAGGTTTGGGCCGGCGGAAATAGAAGGCTTGGGTCGAGCCCTCGTTGAGCCAGGTCACCGCGCGCAACGGGAACGTCCGGACCGGGGCATCGAGTCGGTCAGGATTGGACCGCCAGCGGGCCGTGAGATCGACCTGAACCCCGGCGTGGCCCCGTGGCCAATCGATCATCACGATGCCGAACTCGCTGCTGGAAGTCGAATGCACGGCGACGGTCGAGGTCCGATGCGCCGTTGCGCCATCGGCGTCGACCTCGGCGTGGATGTGAAGCGTCGAACCGGCGATGACGAGGGCCTGACGAAAGCGCCCGGACTGAACGGGCACGGCGATCCGCCGATCGTTGGCGACGAGCCACACCCTGGAGACCGAGGCGTCCTCCACCTCGCCTTCCACGACGACGATCGGCGGATCGTCGGGCGCGAGCCTCAGCCCATTCGCCGGGCTGGTGATGGCGATGCGCCTCGTCCTCGGCCAGACGACGGAGTCGCCTCGGCCCGGCCCACCGCTCGGCGGTGGCGCTTCCGCGATGCGGACGGCGGGGTCCGACGAGGGTCCGGCGATCTCCTTTCCCGGGGCATGGGGCAAGGGCATCGGCTCTGGCAGGGTGGGCGCAGGCTGCGGCACATCGACCTTCCGAGGCGCGTCCGGAACTGAGAACTCCGGAGGCGTTGGACCTTTCGAGGGTGCGGGGAACGTCTGGGCTTCGCTGCCCGATGCCACCGTCGGCGACGGTGGATCCGTGACGACGGCCACACGCTCGGCTGGCCTGGGCTTATCCTGGGGAACGGGAGCCTCTGCCGCCACCAGTTGGGATGAGGTCGCCTCGACCGCGTCATGAACCCCCACGACTGGCGTCGGCCCGACTACTGCGGGTAGCGCCGGCTCCGGGCGCATGGCTATTGGAGCGGGCAGAGGGCTCGCATCAGCATTCGACCGAGGCGCCGAGGTCGCGACCGGTTCGTCGACGGGCGTTGGACCTGTTTGAAGCGTGGGCGACTCCTCGCCTGTCCTGTCGGGCGGCCTGGGTGTCGTCGCTCGAGCCGTTACGACGGGTTCATCCTTGGCCGGTCCCGGGTTGCCTCGGACAGCATCAGCGTCTGGCACGGCGGCTTCCGGTACGTCTGCCTTTGGCAGCGTGCCTGGCTCGGGGTGCGCGGCCGTTGATGAAGCCGTCGATGAAGTGGAAGTGCCCGCAGCGGGCTTCGCCGAAGCCGCAACGGCTCGCGGTCCCGGTCGCGTAGGGGGCGTCGAGCGCGACGAGCGCTGCGGGCCGTCCTGCCGGGGGCCCGCCTTTGGCGCGACGACGATGTGCACGTCAGCCTGGGGCGGTGAGGGTACCGAAAAGGATGGGAGAGCCGGTGAATCATCGACAAAGACCTCGAGCGAGGCCATCGAGGGCGCGAAGCCCGGGAAGCGGAGCAACGGGAGCAGCATGGCCAGGTGGAGTAACAAGGAAAATGAAAAACCCCTGCCGGAGAGTCCCGCAGGCCCAGACCGGTTCCGCTGTCGCAGATAGTCGACACGAGGGGCCCGGACCGGACGGTAGACGGGCCGCGGCCATCGTGTCCCTGTGCCGCCGCATCGTGTCTGCGCCTCGCCGATGGTCGGATCACCCCCGGGGCGGGGTTCCATCACCTCACCAGACGCAGCCTGCTGGCGAGCGCGCTGCGCGGCAATGGCGTTGGGACTGGATTCGCCGGGTAGAGCGTGCACGAGAAATAGCCGAAGATCGCCCGCAGCGCGCCGGCGTTCTCCGGGGCGTTCGCGCCGGTACATCCGTTGGTCTGGCCGACGTCGGTCCACCCATTCGGGGACCACGGATTATTGACGGCGCAGTTCCCTTGATTGATGACCTGGGCGATGACGAGCTCCGTCCACCCCACGATGGTGTGCGAGCCGGAGATCGCTCCCGTGGGGCACTCGGTCTGGATCACGGGAATGTAGACTTTCCAGCCCTTGCCGCTGTAGACGACCTCGTTGCTGGCGTTCTTGACCTCGTAGCTTTCCGACTGCTCCCATTGCTGCTTGAACACGGACTCCATGGTGTTCATGACCGACTGGATCATGCCGTTGTTCGTCTCCAGCGAGTTACCGGTCTGGAGCGTCGAGGTTGAACAATTGCCGCTCGCCGCACCGAGAATGGCATTCTGCAGATAGCCCGCGTTCGGCGAACTGTTCGGATCGAGGCTGACCCACCCGGCCGTGTTGGTACACGGCGGCGCCAGGCATCCTGCGCCGGTGTCGCCGGTCCCGCTGCTCGTGATGAACGTAATGGGCACTCCACATCCGGCCGAGCTGGCGCCCTGGAAGGGGCAGCTGCCCACGCCGATCGGGAACAGGCACGTGCTCGGCGGCGGCGTCAGCGGCGGATTGGAGATGGCGATGGCTTCGGCCGACACCGTGGCCGTCGGAAACCCGAGGAGCCCCATGAAGTAGTTCTGCACCGGGGTGGCGTACCGGCAGCGGACGGCGTTGACCATGGTGCCGTCCAGCGAGGGCGTGAAGGTCTGGTCGGTCGCATCGAAGATGCCGAGGACGATTTCGCCGCTCGGATCGTTGGCGGTGTTGAGATTCAGGTTGACGGGTCCCCCGTGCCACGGATTCAAAGCGCCGTACTGCTGGGCCGCGAGTCGGGCGGTGGGGAACGCGGAATCGTTGAAGCCGAGGTTGCCGGCTCCGGCGAGGGAAGCCGAGTCCATGCTCTTCTGGAGCTCCCCCCTGACCGCGATCAGGTGCACCGTGTCGATGGCCAGCCCGCCCATCGCAATGATTACCAGGAACAAGATCAGAGTGAGAATCAGCACCGTGCCCTGTTGCTCGCGAAAGAGTTTCGAAATCACGCCACATTCCCTCCTGGGCTGTCAGCGGTCGAACCGCAGGGTCTCGATCTCGTCGAACGGGATCTCCACCCGGGCACCCGCCGCCATGCCACGCACCACTGCCGTGCCAAAGTTGAAATAGTCCGCTTCGACGCGCGAGCCGTCGACCAGCTGGGCCACCGCGGAATAGCGGTAATGGGTCGGGGCGACGTACGGCGGAAGCGCGCTCTCCGCGAGCTGCCCGCGCGAAATGGTCAGGCTGACGATCTGCTCGACCGGCACCCGCCGCTCGACGCCTGCCCTGGACAGCGTCAGGGCCTCCAGATCCCGCTGGGCCCGCCGCGGCTCGGGGCCGGTGTCGATGAGCTGCCTGATGGACTGGAATGAGCCTCGGATCTCTGGTCGGGTCCCGCCGCCCGGCATTCCGGCCATCGTGCCCGGCGCCTCCTCCTGGGGCGTCGGTATCACCGTGTAGAAGACGAGGACTCCCGGCTCGGACAGCTGCACGGTCTGCCCGGTCCAGGTGCGCACCTGGGCGGTGACCTCTTGAGCGGCCGCCGGGAGATGACCGAGCACCGAGAGCAACCCCACCAGGACGATGATGCTGCCTGCGACGAACGCGCGCTTCATTGCTTCCCCCTCACTTGCCGGACTGTTTGAGGATCGTCAGGATCTGCAGTAGCGGCGGCCCCATCGCCACCAGCATGAAGGCTGGCATGAGAAAGATGGCCGTCGGGAAGAGCATCTTGAGTGGCGCCAGGTAGGCGCGCTCTTCGGCGCGCTGCCGGCGCTGCTCCCGCGAAGTGTCCGCGTGAACCCGCAACGTCCGGCCCATGCTCGTGCCGAGCCGGTCGGTCTGGATGAACACGCTGACCATCGTGGCGATTTCCTGGATGCCACACCGGTAGGCCAGGGCACGTAGCGCTTCCTGGCGCTGTCGGCCGGCCCGCATCTCCAGGATCATCCGCAGCAGCTCCTGGTGCAGCGGGCTCTTCCGCGCCTCCGGCTGCTCGGCGACCCTGGCCAGCGCCCCGTCGAACCCCATACCGCCCTCGACACAGACGGTGAGCAGGTCCAGCACTTCGGGCAGCGCATTCACCATGGCTTCCTGCCGGCGACGGATCCGGCTTCGGAGCAACAGGTTCGGCAGCAGGAAGCCCACGCCCCCCAGGACGATCGAGTAGAAGAGGAGATTGGGCATGATGCGCTGACTGAGCACGCCAGCCACCGGATAGACCAGCGCGAACACGAGCGCGGTGCCCGCCTTGATGCCGGCCAGGATCCAGACCGCGCGAGGATCGTGGTACCCGGCCCAGGCCAGCCGCTGGCGATACTTCGTCAAACGGGTGACGTCCCGCGGCGAAACCATGCGCCCGAGGCGCTCGGCGAACTGCTGCCAGCCGGCGCGAGCCGCATCCCAGCGCAGGATGGAACCGGCGGTCAGGGCTTCCGGAGCCAGAGCGCGCAGGCGCTCGCGCCGGATGGCGGGTATCCAGCGCAGGAGCGCGCCGGCGCCGAGGAACACCGATCCGCCGACAAACACGAACGTGACGACGGCTACGGTCACAGGATCCATACGCGCCTCACACCTTGATCTTGGCGATCCGCCAGATGATGGTGAATCCGATGGCCTCGAGGGCGAGGCCGACCATGATCATCGTCGACCCGTAAGGCGACTTCAGGGCCGGGGTGAAGTAATTAGGGTCGACGAGCAGGAGGAGCAGCGCCAGGCCGACGGGGCTGAACCCCACGACGATGGCCGCCCACCGTTGCTGGGCCGAGATCACGCGCGCGTGGCTCAGCAGCTTGTACCGCTCGCGGATGACCTCGCTCAACCGGTCCAGCGTCTCGGCCAGGTTGCCGCCGGAGGCGCGCTGGATCCGGAGGGCGGTACAGAAGAACCGTACGTCCTCGGTCGGCATGCGCTGCGCAAGCTTCTCCAGGGCCTCGCCGGGCTCCAGCCCGAGCCGGATCTCCTCGAACACCCGCTTCAGCTCCTGGCCGACGGGATCGGGCATCTCGTCACCGACGAGCTGGATGCTCCCGGCCAGGGCGTGACCGGCGCGGATGGCGCGGCTCATCATCTCCAGTGCCTCCGGAAACTGCTCGGAGAAGCGCCGTACGCGGTGCCGCCGCAAGTACAGGAGATAGAGCACCGGAAGCGCACCGCCGATCAGCCCGAGGAGCAGGGACCACTGCGCGCCCCCGAGCCTCACGGCGCCGACGACGCCGCCCAGCGCCGCGAACACGGCGATCATCGTCACGACGCGGGGAGCGGCGTCCCGGCGCCCGGCTTGCTCGACGAGCCTCGTCAACCGGGCGTACAGCTCGGTGCGGCTCAACAGGCTCACCAGGCCCCGGCGCTGCGCCTGGGAGTCCTGGACGACTCCCGTCCATTGCTCGGTCGGCTCGGCGGCAGCAACGAGTCGCTCGCGGACCCGCCGCCGCACCCCGGCTGCCCACCACCCCCCGAGCACGAGGCTGAACACCCCGATGAAGACCAGGATCGCGATCGCCGCGGCCATCAGCGCACCGCCTGCCGGCGCGAAGGGTCGAAAAGCTCGGGACCGAGGTTGATTCCGGCCTGGAGCAGGCGCTCGCTGAACTTCGGGCGAACGCCCGTGGCCCGGTGAAAGCCGCGCACCCGGCCCTCCTCGTCGATGCCCTGCTGCTCGAAGGTGAAGATATCCTGGGTCGTCACCACGGCCTCCTCCATGCCGGTCACCTCGGTCACCCGCACGACCTTGCGCGTGCCGTCGCTGAGGCGCGCGACGTGGACGGTCATGTCCAGCGCCGCCGCGATATACTCGCGGATCGCCCGCACCGGAGGCGCGACGCCCGAGAGCAGCACCATCGTCTCGAGCCGCGACAGCGCATCGCGCGTGGAGTTGGCGTGCACCGTCGACAGTGAGCCGTCGTGCCCGGTATTCATGGCCTGGAGCATGTCCAGCACCTCGGAGCCACGGACCTCACCGATCACGATGCGGTCCGGGCGCATCCGGAGCGCGTTGCGCACGAGGTCTCGCTGGGTCACGGCGCCCGAGCCTTCCATGTTGGGAGGACGGGTCTCCAGTCGCACCACGTGCTCCTGCTGGAGCTGCAATTCCGCGGAGTCCTCGATCGTGACGATGCGCTCCGTGTTGGGAATGGCATTGGAGAGCACGTTCAGGAACGTCGTCTTGCCAGCGCCGGTCCCGCCGGAGATCAGGATGTTGAGCCGGGCCCGCACGGCCGCGCTGAGCAGCTCGGCCAGGGTCGGCGTCAACGTCCCGAACTCGATGAGGTCGGGCATCCGGTAGGGATCGGCCGAGAAGCGCCGGATGGAGAGCACCGGCCCGTCGAGCGCCAGCGGGGGGATGATGGCGTTGACGCGCGAGCCGTCGGGCAGCCGGGCATCCACCATGGGCGAGGCCTCGTCGACCCGGCGCCCCACCCGCGACACGATGCGCTCGATGATCTGGAGCAGGTGGGCGTCGTTGCGGAAGATCACCTCGGTGCTCTCGAGCTTGCCCCGGCGCTCGACGTAGACATGTTGGGGCCCGTTGACGAGGATGTCCGACACCGTGGGATCGCGCATGAGCGGCTCGATCGGTCCGAGGCCGAAGGTCTCGTGCGAGACTTCCTGGACGATCCGTTCCCGCTCCTGGCGGCTGAGCGGTGTGACCTCTGCCTCCAGCATGCCCTCGACGATGCGGCGGATCTGGAGCTGCACGGTCTCGGGCGAGATCAGCTCCAGCTTGGCCAGGTCGAGTTGCTCGATGAGCTGCCGATGGACCCGGGCCTTCAGCTCGTTGTATTCCACGTCGACGCGCCGTGCCGGCTCGGGCCGGGGGGCCGCCTCGACAGTTCCGTTGCCGTTGGGTGACTTGACCGCCTCGGGCTTTCGCTGAAACAGAGCCATCAGCTCCCTCCCGCCGAGCCCTTCGGGCTCCAGGCCAGGCGCAGCAAAGATGCCCGCTTGGGCGTGGTGGTTTCCCTGGGCACGCCCGTCTCGACCGCATCGCACAGTCGGCGCAGGCTGACCGCGATCCTCGACCGAGGGGACGCCTTCACGACGGGGTGTCCCTGATCGATGGCAGAGACGACCGCCGCGTAGTCATTGGGGATCGTCCAGAAGATCGGCGTGTCGAGGGCGCGCCGGGCGTCCTTCAGCGTCACGTCGTTGCCAGTGCCGTCGCGCATGACCACGGCCCGGACCTTCCGGGTGTCGACGCCGAGATGCCGGAACGCCATGAGCCCGGCCGCGCTCGACCTCAGGGCGGCGATATTGGGACCGGTGAGAAACAGGATGGTGTCGGACGCCTCCAGCGCCGCGATCGTTCCGGCATCGAAGTCGTGGCGCAGATCGAGCACGACGTGGTCGAAGTGGCATCTGAGGATCTCGATCATCGCCCTGACCTGCTCGGCGCCGAGCTGCGCGCCGGCCGGGCGCAGCGGTCCGGCCAGCACCAGCAGGCCGCTCTGGTGCCGGCTCAGCAGGCCCTGGAGGAACGACTCGTCCAGCCGGCCGATATTCTCGAGCGCGTCACGGACGGAATAGGTGGGGCGTAGATCGAGGAACGTCGCCACGTCCGACGGGCAGGTGTGCAGCTCCACCAGCAGCACCCGGCTCTTCGGCCGCTCCACCAGACACACGGCGAGGTTGACGGCCAGCGTGGTGGCCCCCAGGCCGCCCTTGGTGGCGTAGACCGAGGTGACCCGAGCGACTGGCCGCTGCAGAGGGCTGCCGCGCCGCACTCGGAGCACCTTGTCCAGCGCGCCGACCACCTCGGCGCGCTCGACCGGCCGCCGCAAGAACTCCAGGGCGCCCGCCCGGATGGCCTGGATCACGAAGTCGGCCGAGGTCACCGGCCCCATGGCCAGGACCGCGGCCTCGGGCACGGCCCGGACGAGTCCTTCGATCGAGGTCGTGTCCGGGCCGACTTCCACGAACACGACATCGACCTGGTGGGTGGCCAGGGTCAGGAGCGCCTGGGAGAGATCCCGGTATTCCGCCACCAGGTGCAGCGACGGGATCTCGGCCAGCAGTCGCCGAGTCGACGCCCGGCACTGATCGTCGGAATCGATGATGACGGTCCGCAGCAGTGACGGCATCGATCGCGCGCTCATTTGGCCAGGTTGCTCTTGCCGAAGGGCCGGTTCACGACCTCACCGACGCCCGGCACGCCCGGCGCCAGAGTGAACTCTTTCCGTTCGTCCTCGCGCAGCTCCATGAGCTTGGTCGGATCCGGCGCCGCGGCCGACCCTGCAGGAGGAGTCTTGATCAGCTTGACGGTAACCAGGAAGAGCAGTTCCGTCTCGTTGTTCTGGAAGCGCGTGCTCCGGAACAGCGCGCCGAGGATGGGAAGGTCGCCGAGCAAGGGGACCTTTCCGACGGACTGCCGCACCTCGTTGTTGATCAATCCGGCGATGGCGAACGACTCACCGTCCTTGACGGTCACGTTGGTGAACGCCTCGTTCTTGCGGATGACGGGAATGGAAAAGCCGAAGGCCACGAGCCCCTGGCTGAAGTCGAGGCTCGAGACCTCGGGCCGGATCTTCAGGCTGATGGTCTCGCCGTCCTCGATCACCGGTGTGAAGAGGAGGCCGATCCCGAACTCCTTGAACTCGATCGTGAGGGCGTTAGCCTGCTGGCCCACGGGGAATGGGAACTCGCCGCCCGACAGGAACTTCGCCTCCTTGCCGCTCTGAGTGATGATGTTCGGCTTCGCCAGGGTCCGCAGTAAGTTCCGCTCGGCCAGGGCCTGGACCATTCCGGCGTAGTCGCGCCGGCCGGAGGCCAGGAAGAAGCCGCTGCCGCCCTGCGGCGACGTGAAGAGGAAGTCCGGCGTGCTGCGGCCGGTGGGGCTTCCGCCGGACGTCACCACGCCCAGCGATCCCGCCGGAGGGAAGAAGGGCAGGCCCGGGAACAGACCGCCCTGCAGGGTCGAGCCGAGGGCCCGGATGCTGAAGCCCAACTCGCGCAGCGCCTCCCGGGCGACCTCGGCCACGTGGACCTGGAGCATCACCTGCTGGGGCTTGACCTGGGCCACCGAGAGCAGGTTGACCACCTTGCCCTTGGGAACGAAGACGGAAGCGACCTCGGCGGCGCCGGCGATGAGGTGGTCGTTGGAGACGCTGCCTTTCAAGATGACGGCATCCTGAGCCGGGTGGACCTGGATCTCGTCTCTCGGCGCGATCTGCTTCAACCGCTCCGCCAGGAGCGCCAGGTCGGTCTGGACGACGAGGTCGAAGAACAGCGTGCGATTTGGGTAGAAGACGACGAGCGACGTCACCCCGGCGGACTTGCCGTTGATCAGGATCTGATTCGGGGTGATGACGAACACGTCGGCGATGTTGGGGTTCGTGACGGACACCCGGGTGAAGGGCTCTTTCAGGTCGATCACCTGGGACTTGCCGATCGTCACATCGACGCGGACCATGCGCGAGTCCTGAGACCACGCCGGCGTCCAGAGCGCCAGAAGAAATGCCAGAGTCGCCAATCTCAAAAGGATCTTCACGACATTCACCTCTTCTGTTCGTCTTTCTCCACCCACGTCTCGCCCTTGCGCACGAACACCTGCTCGCTGGGCTTCCCGGAGCGAATGACGGCAACGGTGTGAACCTCGATCTTGGGGACCGGAAGCGGGGCGCTGACCACCGCCGGAGCCGGGGTTAGCCGCGGCCGTGCTTTGGCTCTGGTTCTGGTCGCCAGGGGCTTCGCCGGCGGCGCCGAGGTGCCGATCAGCGTCTCCCGGGTCGCGCCCGTCGTCTGCACGACCCCCTCATCCCGGAGGTTGCGCATCCCGATCGTCAGCTTTCCCTCGTTCTGGGCCAGGGCCAGGCGCTCGGCCTGATCGGGAGTGAGCGCCAGCGTGACCGTCGTCACCGAGACTGGCCGGTTGTCCCGCATCTCCACGGCCTGGCCGGCGGCCAGCACGGCCACGTCCTGCAGGATCAGCTTGGCAATCCGGTCTTGCCGATTCGCGGCCCTCGGCATGCTCACGAAGACGTCCACGCGGCTATTCGGCAGGACGAAGCCGCTTTCCTTGATGGCGTCGTCCACCTTGATGGTGATGGCCCGCTGACCGACGGGCACCAGCATCGGCATGATGCCGCCCTTGCCGGAGAGCTGGGGCGCCAGCTTGCCCTCGAGCAGGGGTTCACCGGCGACGATCGAGCTGCGAACGACGCGGCCCTCGGCGTCGGCCAGGCTCCGGATGGCCCCCGGAGGGACCGTGGGCTTGGGCCAGGGCACGAGCCTCACGTGCTTGCTGGTGATGGTCTCGGCGAGGTCCATGTTCACCGCCGCGACGAGGATCTGTTCGGTCGGCTGCTGCTGGTTGGCCTGGGCGACATTGACGACGACGCGATAGACGAGCAGGCTCGCGGCCAGCCCGATGACCGACGCGAGCACCAGCACAATGATCAGGCGTCTTTTCATGACATGGCTCCTACTCAAACCTCATCACGGCGGCCTCGGTGATGTTGACGGTGCCCAGGGCCGCGTCGAGGATGGGGAGAATACTCGTAAAGGGCACGGACACGGTGGCAGTCACCGGAGATCCGGGCAGACAAGGCGCGGCGCACGTCACCGAGCGGCTGGCCCCGGCCGAGAGATTCAACCCGGTGAGCATCGCGTCGATCTCGGCTTCCGCAGGCGCCGGGTTGAAGGCATCGCCCGTCAGGGTCGGTGTGCGAACACCGATCCGGGCGCCTTCCCGGGCGGCCGCGTTGACGATACTCGCCGTGAGCCAGGCGCGGCTGGCCTCGACGACGCCGAACATGATCAGGAACAGCATCGGCAGGGTGAAGAGGAGCTCCACCGTCGATGAGCCCCGCTGGCCGTTGCGCGCTCGAACTTCGTTCATAGTGAAGGCTCGGCGTGGGGGCCCGATGGGGCCGCCCACGCGTTGCCGAACGGTGGTCCTCTTAGGAGCCACCGACGCCCGGGACATTGGCCAGTACCGTGGTGAACGCGGTGACCAGCGCTCCCTGGACCGGCGTCACGAGCAGGCCGCCGATCGTGGCCAGCACGGCAACCCAGATGACCCACTCGGGGAGCTCCGCCCCCGACTCATCGCGAACCCAATCGAGAACGAATCGCAGCATGCTCAACATTTGTCATTCCTCCGCTCATTGAATAGATAGATTCAAGACTCCAACAACAGCTTCGTCTCTGCCGACTCGCCACCCCGTCCTATCACCCCCTTGACCTCACTCCTCGATGCGGTACGCCAGCACCTCGGCAAATCCCTGGATCTCCAGCGCCACCATCGCCTCCGCCGCTCGCTGATGCGGCACGCGCAGCACGACGCTCGGTGTTCGGCGCAGCTGGTGCCCGCGGCCCACCACTTCCGCCGGGATCCCCAGCGGCTCGAGAATTTCCACGATTCTCGTTACCTCCTCCGCCTCCGACTCCAGGCTCACTACCAGAAACGTGCCGGCATCCGGGCTTCTCTCGCTCATCCCTCGCACCCACTTTAGGTATTGAAGCCGGCACTGCGCTGTTACGCCGGTCGCGTCGGCGGTAGGTGCATCTCTCAAGCCAATCGCGCCGGCGTCGCTGGGGTTGGGGAAGTGCGCGATTCACAAGGCCCCGAACGAGGGCAGCGGGGAACGACACGTGGCCGGCCACGGGGGTCTATTCAAAACTGAATAACCAGAATCGGTTCAGGCGGCCCGGCGCTGGGAGCTATCCTCAGCGATTTCGCGTCGACTTCCGCTGGAAGTCGAGCACATCGGGCGCGTCGCTTCCGATATTCATCGCGGGGCAGGCCCGAATCGATTTCGCATAACCTTTCCGCGAACAGCCCTGCCGAGGCGGACGGACTGCGTGAAGAGTGCCGGGACGTGGGTACAGACGGGGCGAAGACGGGGCGGCTCAGCCGCCGAGGCCGTGCTGCTTGGTCTTGCGAGCGACGGTCGCCTGTCCGACCCCGAGATGGCGGGCGGCCTTGGCCTGCGTTCCGTAGCGGCGCAGGGCCTCGCGGAGGATGTGAGCCTCCACCTGCCGAAGCGCCTGTCGGAGATTCAGCCCTTCAATGCCCGGAGCTGCTGCCGCCGAACCCGTCCCACAGCTCGCGATCTCGCGGGGCAGGTCACTCACGTCGATGGTTGCACCTTTGACGAGGATGCTGAGGCTTTCGACGAGGTTCCAGAGCTCGCGGACGTTCCCGGGAAAGACGTAGCGGCAGAGCGCCTGCATGGCCTCGCCTGTAAAGGTCTTCTTCGCGCCCAGGCGTCGGGCTAGCTGTTCCTGCATCATGTCGACGAGGTCCGGAATGTCCTCAGGATGCTCGCGAAGCGGTGGGATCGGGACGACCAGAATGTGGAGTCGGTAGAAGAGGTCCCTGCGGAACGTGCCTTCCTCCATCATCTTGCCCAGGTCCCGGTTCGTCGCGGTCAGGATGCGGACGTCCGGACGCCTGGCCTCGCTCCCGCCCACCGGCCAGACCTCGCCCGTGTCCAGAAACCGCAGGAGCTTCACCTGCAGGCTCAACGGCAGGTCACCGACCTCATCCAGGACGAGCGTGCCGCGGTGCGCAAGATTGATGACCCCTAGCCGGCCCCGAGAGTCGGCGCCGGTGAATGCGCCCTTCGCATAGCCGAAGAGTTCCGCCTCCAGCAGCCCTTCCGGGATCGCCCCACAATTCACCACATGGAAGGGTCCGTCCCGACGGGGGGAGGCGTCGTGGATCAGCCTGGCGAAGACGTTCTTGCCCGTTCCCGTCTCTCCGAGGAGTAGCACGGGCGAGTTGACGGCGGCGCACTGCAGGGCGAGGTCATGGACGGCCTGGATCGCTTCACTTCCGATCACCAGGGTGGCCGTCTCGTTTGCCGGAGATTCCGCGCGGCGCATGTCGGTCCAGTCGGCACTGGTCGTCCGGTCCGAGGGCCGCAGCCTGCTCACGAGTTGGCCCAGGCCGGTCACGTCGCGCAGGAAGACCACGACCTGATCACTTCCCGGAACGGCGAGCGGCTTGGCCGTGACAAGGAGCTTGCGTCCCTCGATCCTGTGGGTTCGCGTGACTTCGGCCCGTCGGGTCACGGCCTCCGCGATGAATGCCGATGCGAAGGGGGCGTCGAAGAAGGTCTCATGGATGCTGCGTCCGAGAAGCACCCCACGCTCGCTGCCGACGAGCTTTGCGGCCGCCTGATTGACCTGGAGGATGATGCCTCCTCGGGACACGACCAGGATGCCGTCCGAAACGCCTTCGAGGATCGCATGGACAAAGTTGGCGCCTGGCTCGCCGGCCTCGCCGACGGCCGGAACCGCATAGGAGTGCGGTCCGCCGTTGGTTCCCTTCACGACTCGCGCCTCCGCTCGGCTGCAGATATCACTGGGCACATGACGAACGTAGGGTCAGCCTTCCACGCCGTCAAGTACCTTTCGATCCTGCTGCTACCTACAGGTGGTTACCTTGACTCACTACCCGCGTGGAGCGAACTGTGTTTGACACTCTTGGGTCCTATGCTGCGCGTGGAGCCAGTCGTGTTTGACGCTTTTCGATCCTGATGCCGGTGTGGCCGGCTCCATGATCCCGCGCGCGAGGCCATGGCCCGCATCGCCGAACGCCACCGGCGACTCGTAGCCTCAGAAGCGCTGCCGCGACCACGAACCGATGGTGGCGGAGGGCGGCGAAGGGTGCGCAACGACAATCGCGGCCCTGGTGTCGCCGGTTCTTCGGCAGCGCAGCCGGCCATGGCGGAGGCATCCCAAGCCGGCACCAGACCCGTTCCCCATCTGCGGGGCGCCGGCCGTGCGCTTGGCGCCTGCCCTGGCATCTGGAGGAGAACCAGCACCCGGGTCAGGGCACCCATCGAACCCGAGCCTCCCGAGAGCGCATGTTGGCGGAGACCGTGAGGCAGACCCACCCCCCCGTCAATGCACCGGTCTGCTGAAAAAAATACCCGGGGCTGCTGCCACCTGTCACAGGGCCCCTACAATTGCTTCAAATGTTGGTGGGTTTGGCCCTCTGCTGTGCGACTTTTTGATCGCGCACTATGGGTAAGCCACTGCCTCAGCCCGCCGACCGGCGTCGACCGGTTGTCCTGGCGGTGGACGATAATTGGGGACTGTTGCAGTCCCTCGACCTTGTCCTCGGGAAGCACTACGAAGTCCTGACCGTCTGCGACGGCCACGCAGCCCTGGACGTCGTGCGCTCCCGTCAAGTCGATGCCGTCTTGCTCGACATCCTGATGCCCGGCATGGACGGGCTCGAAGTACTCGGACGCATGAAGGCGACCGATCCTGGCCTTGCGGTGATTCTGATCAGCGGCCTCAACGACGTTCCGCTCGTCGTCACTAGCATGAATCTCGGCGCGTACGATTACCTCACCAAGCCCTTCGACAAAGAACGCCTCCTCGCGACGCTGGCTCGAGCTATCGAGTACCGGCAAACGAACCGCAAGAACGCTCTTCTCATCGGGAACGACGCTGCAGTGCTCGCCTCCTTCACGATCATGCTCTCACGATACATGAGGGTCGTCACCGCGGCACCGGAGCTCACTCAGCTACCTGGCCCTGCTAGAGGTATGCCGCTCTTGGTTCTCTACGACAACGATTCGGCACCCGATCCCGCGGCCGACTTCGTCCAGAGCCTGCGGAAGCGATTCGCCGGCTCGGCGTTCATCATTCTCACGCCGGAGGTGGATCGGGCCACGGTGCTGCGCGAGCGGGCGGCGCTCACATCCGACCAGCTCGTGGCAAAGCCCTACCGGCTCGATGAGGTACTTCACCGCATTGCGCGGTTCGTCCCGTCTCTGAACCAGTTGTCGGTCTTGGGCTCCCGGATGACCACACTCATCGACCACGTCGCACAGATGCATCGCCGGCCGCTCGAGGCGTCGGAGCTTGCCCGTGCTGTCGGTCTGTCCGTGGACCGCCTCGCCCACCTCGTGCGGGACCGACTCGGTGTTCCCCTGATGGTGTACGTGACGCGCTTCCGGGTCGAAGTGGCCCGTCACCTCATCGCCGTAACAGATCTGCCACTCGAAGAAATTGCCGACCGGGCCGGGTTTGCGAGCGCCTCGCACCTCTCCCGTGCATTTCTAGACCATACTGGGCACCGGCCGGGCAGATACCGGCGTTTGACTCGCGCTCCGCAATGAGCGGTTGGCCAGCGGCCACCTGTAGCACTCTTCGGTGTTTGGATGGCGCGCTCGTCGGCTCGCAGGAGGTCTGATCATAGCCGTTGACGGAATCTAAGTAATTGAGTTCCCGCGGTCATCGACGAAAGTTACGGAACCGGGAGTTCGCAGCCGGTATTCAGGACTCACTTCCTCCGCCGGCCAGGTGGAAGTGACCTCCTCGGCCCGCCGGGCGAGGCTGCCCGCGCCACTGCAAGGGGGCTGCCAGCACATCGGGGAAACCGTTCTGTCAGCCCCGTTGTTATTGCGGTCGGGTGGGCCAGTCCGGCCCCTGGTAGTACACTGCCCCCAACCATCCGTAGCCCGAGGAGGCTCTTATGCGAAGCACACGGTGGATCGCGGCGCTCCTGGTGGCCGCATCACTGACTGTCGCGGGCCCGGCCGTCGGCCTCGAAGTGGGCCAGAAAGCGCCCGACTTCACGTTGCCCGCCCCCGGGGGCAAGAACGTGAAGCTGAGCGACTTGCTGGGCAAGGGCCCCGTGGTGGTCTACACCTTCATCCAGGCCTTCACCGCGCCCTGAACCAAGGAGATCATGGACTTCGACGCGGCCCTGCCGCAGTTCGAGGCCATGGGCGCCCAGGTCGTGGGCGTGAGCGCCGACCACGTGAAGACCCTGGAGGCCTTCGTCAAGCAAAATGGCGTCAAGCACGTGCTGCTGGCGGACTTCCGACGCCAGATGCTCCCGGCGTGGGACGCGATGGTGACCGATGAGAAGCACCCGATCTACCGCTACGCCAAGCGGGCGTATTTCGTGCTCGACCGCAACGGCGTGGTCAAGTTCTCGAAGGTCATGCAGAACCCGCTGGACCTGCTCCAGGCCGAGGAGGTCCTGGCGGCCGTGCGCGAGGCGGCCAAGTCGTGAGGCCCCTGGGCGCGGTGGCGGTCATCCTGACTGTCCTGCTCGGGGTGGCCGCCGCCGGCCCGAACTTCTCGGCCGCGGGGCTCCAGCCCTATCGGCCGCCCAAGGCGGCACCGGAATTCGCCCTGCCCGATCTGGAAGGTCGGACACGTACCCTGGCCGAGCTCCGTGGAAAGGTGGTCCTGCTCTTCTTCTGGGCCACCTGGTGACCGACCTGCCGGGAGGAGTTGCCTCCCCTGCAGGCCCTCTACCGCGAGTACCGCGACCGCGGCTTCGAGCTGCTCCTGATCACCTTCCGGGAAAGCCCCGATCTGGTCAGGCGGACTGCGCGAGAGCGCGGCTACACGGCGCCGGTGCTGCTCGATCGGAGCGGGCAAGTCGCCGGCGAGCGCTACGGGGTCTTCGGACCACCC
This sequence comes from Candidatus Methylomirabilota bacterium, assembly GCA_035709005.1. Lineage (NCBI taxonomy): Bacteria > Methylomirabilota (SeqCode) > Candidatus Methylomirabilota bacterium. The sequence continues at coordinate 351,911 of DASTFB010000087.1, forward strand.
ACGATGTACCTCGTCGACCGACAGGGCCGGTTGCTCGCCCGCGGCGTAGGCCCCCACGACTGGTCTGGACCAGCGGCTCGCGCCCTGATCAGCGACCTGCTGGGGCCTCCGTCGTCGGCCAGGCCGCCCGGCCGCTGAGGCCGCCTCAAATGCCGAACAGGGCCCAGGTCGCGCGCAGGAGCCACATCGACAGCAGGAACCCGCCGGCGACCGCGAGGCTCACGCCGCCGACCAGCCGCACGCGCGCCTGAAACGCCTCGGACGCGGCCGCGCCGTGATCGCCACGCACGGCCAGGCTCCCGGCCGCGGCCAGCGGGACTACCAGCCCCAGACCATATGCGGCCAGCGCCGCGGCGCCCAGCCAGGCGCTCTGGCGAGCGGCGACCCAGCCGATCACGATCGCGTACGCGGAAAGCGGGCTGAAGATCGCCATGGTCGCGCCGAAGGTCAGCGCGATGATGAGCGCCCGCCGCCAGGCGCTGGACGTCAGCGGGCGAGCGGCCAGTGGGGCGATGCGGGGAAGGAGCGGACGCGTGAGACCGAGCTCACCGAGGGCGACGGCCAGCGCGAGCAGGCCAACCACGGTGAGCGCAGAGGCCGCGATCGCCTCGCGCGCCCAGGGCGTGGTAACCCTGGCGGCGACGGCCGCTCCCGCCCAGGCCACGGCGGCCCCGAACAGGGCGAGCACCAGCACCAGAGCGCCCGTGAACACGCCCAGCGTCGCCACCCACCGTCTCTTGCCGTTCGCCTCCTGAACCAGGGGCGCGATCGTGAAGATCATCGGCGTCCATCAGGGCACACATATCCGGCTCACGCCCGAGACGAAGGCCAGCAGAACGACGGCCCAGGCGCCCGCCAGCGGCATGCTGGGATCGACGAACAGTGTGATGAACCCCTCGTACGCCGCCTTGAAGCCGGGCCAGTTCCAGGCCAGTCCCAGGACACCGCCCACCAGCACCGAGAGCGCGAAGACCGTGGCGCGAGAGCGCATCGTACGTCCTCCCTCTGGCTCGTCGACCTTCGACATCCCGGGCACGACTCGGCCGAGAGGCAGCGTAGTCGAACACCGGCGCGAGCGCCAGGGACGCTCGCCGGGCGCTCCGCCCCACCCACCCCCGCTCGTCTGCGGGAAATGGTACCGCAATGGCGGGCGTCGCCTGGACGGCCGGGGAGAGGCCGAAGCAGAGGCGCTTCAGCGACGATCAGGCGGCGCAGCGCCCCCGCGGGCGGGGGCGCCGCTCATGTGGCGAAGGGGAGGCTCAGAGCGCACGCGAGCGCACGCGAAAGTCGACGTTGTCGCGGACCCACTTCCAGAGCCTGACCTGGCCGGCCGGGTCGACGCCGGTGACGAGCTGGGTCGCCCAGCTCTTCATCACCTCGGCCTCGGCCGTCCAGAGTCGGACCCGCTGACGCTGCACGTGCTTGCGCCAGTTCTCGCCGACACGCGGACTCGTGTACGTCAACCGCAGGGTCAGATTCTTGGACAGGAACTCCAGCGGGCCGAGGTCGATCCGCTGGTAGAGCGCCTTCGCGCCCGCCTTGCCGCCGGGCACGTCGGGCACGCCGTCGCTGACGACCATGACCGTGATGGGGCTGAGGACGAGGTTGCGCTCCTTGGCGATCCGCGCCACCTGGCGGAAGAAGGCGTTGAAGTCCGTCAGCGTGTCGGCCGGGGGGTACCAGCGGCGGAGGTCGGCCTCGATCTGCTGGATACTCTTGCCGGCGAAGTCGTGGATCGGCCGGAAGGCCTTGGGCTCGTTGGCGTCCCGGCCGCCGATGGGGGCGACGAAGAGCTCGCGCGGCCGGGTCAACCCCCCCAGGCCGCGGAGGTGGCCGTAGATGTAATAGGCGAGAAAGGACAGCGCGTTGTCGTAGTCCTGCCTGAACGATCCGCTGGTGTCCACGCCGACGAAGAGCGAGCCTCGCGGCGGCCGGGCCTCTTGAGCAACGGCCGGCGCGGACGCCGCGAGGAGAGCGGTCACGACCAGAGCGGTGGCCAGGCGGCGGCCCATCACACGCTTCCCTGCTTCCGGGGCTGGAGCTGCAGGACGCTGAGAATGTCCTTCGTCTCCATGACCTCCTTGAGCCCCTTGAACGGCAGGCTGAAGAGCGGCCGCCCCGTGATGAGGACCATCCCGAAATTGAGGGCGCCGGCGAACAGGGTAAGCACCGGCAGCGCCATGAAGTCCTTGAGCTCGTCGCTCTTCTCGTGCAGCCAGTCGATCTCTTTCTTGAAGTCCTCGAGCGGCCCGCGCCACCACGCCGTGGCCGGCGCCTCGCGCGCGGGCAGCGGCCGGCCCGCCGCCGGCTCATCCAGCGGCTGCCGCGAGATGAAGGCCAGCAGAGGCGGGGTCCCGTAACGACCGAAGAGGAACCACGTCATGCCGCGGATACCGACCCAGCCGAAGGTAGCCAGGCTCATGGTGATGCCGATCCCCATCCGGATGCGGTCGCCGGATTGCAGCGCGATCCAGGGCGAGATGGCGTCGACGAGCTCGCGGTAGAGGAACATGACCTCGAAGAACATCACGAAGAGCTCGACGGCCACGATCTGGACGATGAACCTCAGCTCGCGCTTCTGCACGGCGTCGACCATCGCCTGCACGCAGGCGAAGCTACCCATGATGAGCAGAAACAGGAAGAACCACAGCAGCGGCGCCGTCATCGACGGGAGCTGGTCGGCGCCAACGAGATCGGCCAGCACCTCGGAGACGGTCGGGTACAGCGTGTAGGTGAAGATGGTCGTCTCCAGCATGCACCAGAAGACCAGCATCAGGAAGGCCACCCAGGGCACGCCGGGCTGGAAGTACTGGCTCGTCATCCGGCCCGTCATCGCGAAGGGCATGAGGATGAGCTGGCGCAGCGCTTCCACGCCGAACTTGAGAAGGAGGCTCCCCAGCGTGAACAGCCAGCCGGCGACCACCATCCCCATCCGGAACAACCCGACCCAATAGAGCCACACCGCGCGGGCGGCGTCCCACCACATGACGAGCATGGTGGAGACGAACGACACCCGCCGGGACCGGAACGGTAGCGTGTAGATCGACAGCTGAGTGCACCACAGCCCGGCGATGACGAGCAGGAGCGGGAACAGCAGGAGCAGGTACTTCGCCAGGGCCGTCCACGGCGACGCCGACTCCATGAAGAAGTTGGCGACGATGGTCTGCAGGTGGGGAATCCACACGATGGGCGCCACCAGCAGCTCTACGAGCTCCCGCCACCGCTCGGGAACCCTGGCGATCATATGCTCGAGCATTTGCTCCTCCTTCGGGGTCGGGTTCGGCCCCACCAGAGAAAGCAAACTCCTGGCCGTGGCGGCGGGACGGAACTAGCTGATTTCCCGGGCCCGGGCGGGCCCCGGCCAGGACTTTTTGTCAAAGCAGCGGGCCAACTTGCTCTCTGGCCGAGCAAGGGCCGCCGACGGGCTGGTATGAATGACCGAGGCGCTTGCTGCGTCTATGCGGGTGAGCCCCGAAACACACGAGGGCCAAAGGGAGGCTCCACGCTCGCATGGACATCCAGCGTCCGGTCGTCATGCTATCGCTCGGTCTCGTCCTCGGGCTCGGTGGGGGCGCGCTCGGCACGAGTGTCGCCAGCTCACCGGCCACCGCTCCCACCCCGGTCTCGGCGACGACGTTCGCCAAGCTCGCCGAGAAGATCAAGCCCGCCGTGATCAACGTCAACACCGAGCGGCGGGGCGGCAGGCGCACGTCGGTGGACGACTTCTTCGGGGATGAATACTTTCGCCGCTTCTTCGGCGACGCCCCGGAGCGGATGCCCCGCCGCAGCCTGGGCTCCGGCGTGATCATCGATCCTTCCGGTGTCGCCCTGACCAATGCCCACGTCGTGGCGGATGCCGAGCAGGTCGAGGTCGTCACGGTGGACGGCAAGCGTCACAAGGCCAGGGTCGTGGGCACCGACCGGAAGACCGATCTCGCGCTGCTTCGGCTGGACGCCAACGGGACCGCGGTCTTCCCGCACCTGCCGCTCGGCGACTCCAACGAGACGCAAGTGGGCGACTGGGTGCTGGCGGTGGGATCGCCCTTCGGGCTCCAGGCCACGGTGACCGCAGGGATCATCAGCGCCAAGGCCCGTCAGATCGGCGCCGGGCCCTATGACGACTTCCTTCAGACCGACGCGGCGGTGAACCCCGGCAACTCCGGCGGGCCGCTCGTCAACATGCGAGGCGAGGTCATCGGCATCAACACCGCCATCGTCCGGGGCGGGTCCGGCATCGGTTTCGCCATCCCGGCCAGCATGGCCCGGCGCATCTCCGCCGAGCTGCTGAGCAAGGGCCGGGTCACGCGCGGCTGGCTCGGGGTTTCGATCCAGGCGCTCACTCCGGAGCTGGCCTCCTCGTTCGGCGTCAAGGACGGCAAGGGCGCGCTGGTGACCGAGGTCATGCCGGGCAGCCCTGCCGCCAAGGCGGGTGTCCGATCGGGCGACGTCATCGTCGAGGTCAACGGCACAAAGGTGGACGACCCGGGCGATCTGGCTCGGGCCATCGCCCTGGCGACTCCGGGACGCGCCTCGCGGCTCACCGTCTGGCGGGACAAGCAGGAGCACGCGCTGTCCGTGGTCCTGCGCGAGGCGCCG